>JBDTYI010000297.1:0-4804 GCA_040005775.1 Solirubrobacteraceae bacterium | reverse complement strand
GCGCGACGGCCAGCGTCGGCGCGTAGCGGCCCATGAAGCGGTCGTAATGCTCGGCCGGGGCGGTGAAGGGCATCTGCAGACCGTATGCGGCAGGAACTCGCCGCGCCAGAGGCGAATCTCGCTGCATGAACATCGAGGGGGCATCCAGGACACGGCTGCTGTTCGGCGCCGCGGTCCTGGCCGGCACGTTCGCGGGCCTGGCCGGGACGTTCATGCTGATCGGGGACGTCTCGGTGCCCCGGATCTACGCCGCGTTCGGTGCCATCACCGGCGTGCCCGTCGGCGCGCTCATGTGGCGCGAGGTGGGCGCCTGGCGCGCGCTCGGGCTGGCGCTCGTGGTGGCCTCGGCCGCGGCGCTGCTCATGCTCGCGCTCGGCCAGGGTGCCTGCGCGCTCAGCAGCTGTTCGCGCTAGCGGTAGAGACCGAGCACGTTGCGTCGAACGTCGGTCCTGCCCCCTCATAAGGGGGGGAAACCGACGTTCGGCCCTCGCGGAGCGCCAGGCACTGGACCTCAACAACGTCCTCAGGAACTACACCTAGCGGATCGCCACCTCGGCCTCGAGGGCGAAGGGCTCGATGAGGTCGATGTGGTCGCCGCTCCAGAAGCGGCCCGGGTCGTACCACGAGGCCGGCCGCTCGCGGGGGAGCAGGCCCATCGCCTGGTAGGTGGTGGCGACGAGCTCGGCGCAGTAGATCGTCTCCAGCGCGGTGGGGCTGCGCTCGTAGCGCCCGCGCAGCCATTGGCGCGCAAGGCCGGGGGGAGTGGGGAACGCGCGGCCGTCGAAGCGCTCGATCGTCTGCACCAGGCGGTCCTCGTGCTCGCGGGTGACGTCGCCGCCGACGAGCTGGCGCGTCCAGGCGCGCTGGTGGTAGCGCTCGTTCCAGGTGGTGACCGCGTCACGCAGCGGGTGCAGCTGCACGCCGCGCTGGCGCTCGCCGGTCCACACGTCGGGCAGCGATTTGCCCAGCTCCGCGTGCCACAGCAGGGGCGGCAGGTCGTCGATCGCCACGACCATCCCGACGTGATTGACGGGGCTGTTGGTCAGCGTGCGGATCGCCACGTCGGCCAGCGAGCGGCCGCGGAAGAGCCAGATGTCCCCGGTGGCGGCGGTGGCGACGGCGTCGTCGAGGGGGAGGGCCGTGTCGCGCATTGCCCGTAACCTACGCGGCGATGAAGCAGCCTCCTTGGAAGCTCATCGGCCTCGCCGGCGTCGCGGGCGTGGCCGCCACCGGCGTCGTCGTGGCGCGCAAGCGCCGTGCCCAGCAGGACTACGACCCCGACGAGCTGCGCGCGAAGCTGCACAGCCGCCTGGAGGAGATCGGCGGCGGGACGAACGGCGCTCAGCGCTCGGAGGCCGGCACCGGCTCCTGAGCGGCGGTGGTGGCCGCCCGCGCGGGTGCAGCCTCGAGCGACAGCTGCTCGTGCCCGTTCTCGGCTCCGGCGGGCGCGATGCTCCTCAGAAGCGGGCGGAGCACGTCGAGCGACGGCGGGAAGACGATCGTGGAGCTGGGGTTGCTGCTGACTTCGCGCAGCGTCTGCAGGTAGCGCAGCTGGAAGGTCACCGGGTTGCGCCCGATGACGTCGGCGGCGTCGGCCAGCCGGGCGGCAGCCTGGGCCTCGCCCTCGGCGTTGATGATCTTCGCGCGGCGCTCGCGCTCGGCCTCGGCCTGACGTGCGATCGCGTGCTGCATGCGCTCGGGGATCTCGACGTCCTTGATCTCGACGCCCGTGACCTTCACGCCCCACGGCTCGGTCTGGTCGTCGATGATCTGCTGCAGCTGCTCGTTGAGCACCTCGCGCTCGGCCAGCAGCGCGTCGAGCTCGGCCTTGCCCAGCACGGAGCGCAGCGTCGTCTGGGCGATCTGCGACGTCGCGGCGAGCACGGTCTCGATCTCCACCACCGACCGCACCGGGTCGACGATCCGGTAGTAGACGACGGCGGTCACGCGCGCGGGGACATTGTCGCGGGTGATGACGTCCTGGGCCGGGACCTTCAGCGTGACCGTGCGCAGGCTCACGCGCACCATGCGGTCGACGGCCGGGATCAGGAGCACGAGGCCAGGCCCCCGCTGGTCGGTGACGCGCCCCAGGCGGAACACGACACCGCGCTCGTATTCGCGCAGCACCCGCACCGACGCGGCGGCCAGCGCGATCAGCGCGGCCAACAGGCAGACGACGCCGATGAGGATCAGCGTGATGGTCATGCGCTCAGCTCCCACTCGTCGGCGCGCCGCACGCTGAGGGTCAGCCCGCGCACCGCCTCGACGACCACGACGTCGCCCTCGTGCAGCGGCCCGTCGTCGAGCCCGCAGTCGTCACGGGCGCGCCACAGCGCGCCGTCGACGTAGACGTGGCCCGCGGGAGCGTTCCAGGTCCGCACGACGCCGCGGTGCCCACAGAGCGCTTCGGCCCCGGCACGGATGCGCCCGCGCTGCGCCCGCGCCGCAGGGCGCACCGCCAGCAGCGCCCAGGCGCCGGCCGCAAGCGCGAGCGCGGCGCCGACGGGCAGCGCGATCAGCGCGCTGCCGCCGAGGACGGGGACGATCACGGCGACGCCGGCCACCAGCGCGACGACGCCGGCCACGCCGAGGACCCCGCCGGGGACATGGGCCTCGGCGACCACCAGCGCGACGCCCGCGGCCAGCAGGGCGATTCCGAGTGCGGTCATGGCAGGTGCCTCCCTGCTCATGTTACGCCGACGCGGGCGCCGGAACCAGGGCCGCCATCAGGCGATCTGGCGGCGCTCGTCGGCGGCGAGCACGGTCAGCAGGGCGTCGACGACGTCCGGGTCGAACTGCGAGCCGGCGCCGTCACGCAGCTCGGCCTCGGCGGCCGGGCGCCCTAGCGCGGTGCGGTAGGGGCGGTCGGCGGTCATCGCCTCAAAGGAGTCGGCGACCGAGAGGATGCGCGACTCGGGCGGGATGTCCTCGCCGGCGAGGCCGGTCGGGTAGCCGCGCCCGTCGATGCGCTCGTGGTGGTGCAGCACCCAGTCGGCGATGTCGGGCAGGTTCGCGTGCTCGAGGATGCGCGCGCCCATCTCGGGATGGCGGCGGATCTCCTGCCACTCGCGGTCGTCGAGCGCGCCGGGCTTGTGCAGGATGGCATCGGCGATCCCGAGCTTGCCGATGTCGTGCAGCACGCCGGCGGCGTGGACGCGCTCGACGCGGTCGGCGGGCCAGCCGAGCTCCTTGGCGATCGACTCACAGAGGTGTCCGACGGTCTGGGAGTGCCGGGCGGTGCCGGCGTCGCGCAGGTCGAGCGTCTCGGCCAGCAGCATGGCCGCGGCGAGCTGGTCGGTGCCGGCGCCGCGCAGGTCGTCGAGGAGCGCGATGGTCTCGGCCTCGTACAGGACGCAACGGTCGCGCCCGAGGCGCTTGGCCGCGTACAGCGCGCGGTTGGCCGCGCGCATCAGGTCGGCGGCCGTGTCGACCTCCTCGAGCGAGGAGGCCGCCACCCCCACGGACGCCGAGATCGGCAGCGGGAAATCGGCGAACGCCTCGCGCACCGTGCGGCGCAGGCGCTCGGCCGTCGCCAGGGCGCCGGCGCCGTCGGTGTGCGGGAGGACGACGGCGAACTCCTCGCCGCCCAGGCGCGTCGGGGTGTCGTCGTCGCGCGTGCTGCGGCGCAGAACCGACGCGAAGCGGCGCAGCACGGCGTCGCCGGCCTCGTGGTCGAGCGAGTCGTTGACGCGCTTGAAGTGATCGAGGTCGCAGACGAGCAGGGCCATGGGACCCGCGCCGCGCGCGGCCTCGACACGCTGCTCGAAGTTGCGGCGGTTGCGCAGCCCGGTGAGTGGGTCGTGCTCGGCCAGGTGACGCATGTCCTCGAGGTGGCGGGTCGCCTCGATCGCGGCCGCGGCCTGGTTGGCGAACGCGCGCAGGGCCTGGAGGCGCTCGGTCGTGGGGAGGAGGTGGTCGCTGGGGTCGTCGGCCCAGATCGCGCCGATCGTCGCCCCGTCGCGGTCCAGGAGCGACACGAGCAGCCAGTGCCCGCGCCAGGCGAGCGGCCCGCGGCCGTCGGTCGCGGAGGCGTAGATGGTCTTGAGCGTCTCGGGGATCAGCTCGTGTGCGCGCTCGCGGTCGAGCAGGACGCAGCCCTCGATCTCGTGCGCCGGGTCCAGCAGCGGCGTCATCTGCGCCAGCGGGGGATGGGGCAGCCGCGCGACGTCGGCGTCGCTCCAGCCCACCCACGCACGCGGCACGAGCACGTCGGCCGCACCCTCGGCGAGCATCGCGCAGACCTTGTGGAAGCCCAGGGCGTCGCTGATGGCAGCGCACACCTCGCTGAGCGCATCCTCTGCGCGCCCGCGCCCGGTCAGCCCGGCGGAGATACGCAGGAGGTGCTCGACCGCCAGCCGGTGGCGGTTGGTCTCCTGGGCGGCCTGGGCGTGCTCGATGGCCACGGCGGCGTGAGCCGCGACGGCCGCGAGGACGTCGAGCTCGGCGCCGACCGGCGGCCGACCCGAGAGCGGCTCGTCGAGCGAGAGCACGCCGAGCAAGGTGTCGTCCTCGCCGCACAGCGGTACGAAGAGGCCGTCCTCGGGGTGCCAGGCCTCGGGGCCGGTGCCCGCGCGGCCCTCAGGGATCCAGGTGACCATCCCGTCGCCCCACTCGTGGTCCTCGTTGCGGACGAGGTACGCACCGCGGTGGGCGAAGCGCGCGTCGAGCATCGCCTCCCAGACGGCGCGTGAGTTCGTGGTGCCCATGAGGGCGGCGCGGCCGTCGTCGGACGCTCCGTGAACGACGCGCACCTCGAAGTCGTCGAAGGCGGGGCGGTGGAGGTTGACCACGACGACCCGCCAGC
>JBDTYI010000296.1:0-7144 GCA_040005775.1 Solirubrobacteraceae bacterium | reverse complement strand
GGCCCAGCAGTGGCACGAGCACTGGCTGGCCGAGCGCATGGCCTGGTACGAGCGCGTCGGCGTGCGGGCCGATCACCTGCGCCTGCGCGCTCATGACGCCGACGAGCTCAGCCACTACTCCAGCGCCACCAGCGACGTGGAGTACCTCTACCCGATCGGGTGGAGCGAGCTGGAGGGCATCGCCAATCGCGGGGACTTCGATCTCAAGCAGCACGCGGAGTTCTCCGGCGAGAAGCTCGAGGTGCACGACCCGCAGACCAACGAGCGCTTCGTGCCCCACGTCATCGAGCCCGCCGCGGGTGTCGGACGCACGCTGCTGGCCGTGCTGTGCGACGCCTACGACGAGGACGACCTCGGCGGCGAGCAGCGCACGGTGCTCAAGCTCCACCCGCGCTTGGCGCCGATCAAGGTCGCGGTGCTGCCGCTCGTGCGCAAGGACGGCCAACCCGAGCTCGCGCGCGAGATCCGGGGTGCGCTCCGGGGCGCGCTTGCGGTGGAGTACGACGAGGGTGGCTCGGTCGGCAAGCGCTACCGCCGCCAGGACGAGATCGGCACGCCGTGGTGCGTGACGGTCGACCACCAGAGCGTCGAGGACCGCACGGTGACGATCCGCGACCGCGACACGCTTGAGCAGGAGCGCGTGGCGCTCGACGACCTGCCGGCGCTGCTCGGCGCCCGGCTGGCCGCGCCGTGGCGCTCTCCGAAGCTCGGCTGAAGCCGTCCACGGTCCTGCCGACGGCGATCGCCGTCGCCGCAGGTGCCGGGGTCGCGGTGCAGTCCTACATCAACGGGCGCCTCGGCGTAGCGCTCGGATCGCCGGAGCTCGCCGCGGCGGTCAACAACACGATCGGCCTCCTGGCGCTGACGGCACTCGTCGTCGCCACGCGCGCCCTGCCGCGCGCGCTGCGGGCGGTGCGCGCGGGCGCGCAAGTGCGGTGGTGGTACCTCATCGGCGGGCTGGGCGGATCGCTGCTCGTGGCGTCGGCGGCGATCGCCGCGCCCGAGATCGGCGTGGCGCTGCTGACCGTCGCGCTGGTCTGCGGCCAGACCGCGGGCAGCCTGATCGCCGACAGCGCCGGCCTCAGCCCCGCGGGACGGGCGGGCGCCACACCGCTGCGCATCGCGGGCGTCGTGCTCGCCGTCGCCGCGGTCGCGCTCTCGGCCTTCGGCGCGCGCGGGCACCTCGACCTCCTGCTGCTCGCCTTCGCCCTTGTGGCCGGCGTGGCCGTGGCCCTCCAGCAGGCGGCCAACGGCCAGCTGGCCCGCGCGACGGGCGAGCCGCTCGTCGCGGGGATGATCAACTTCGTCGTCGGGCTCGCCGCGCTGCTGGTGCTCGCCGGAGTCGTCACCTCCTTCCACGCACCGAATGGCTGGTCGGCGCCGCCGCTCGAGTGGATCGGCGGCCTGCTCGGCGCGACGATCGCCACCACGAGCGCCATCCTCGTCTCGCGCCTCGGCGTGCTCGGGCTGATGATCGCCGTGACCGCGGGGCAGGTCACCGGCGGGCTGGTGATCGACCTCGTCGCGCCCGTGAAGGGCGAACCGGTGACGGTCGAGACCGTTTTCGGCATCGTGCTGGCGTTCGTCGCGGTCGCGCTGACCGCGCGCGACCGGCGGCGCCGCGAGGGGGTGTGACGGGTTGACGGTCTATGTGACCGTCAAGTCGTCACACCCCCTCGCGAGGACAGCGGCTAGATGTAGTTCCCCGGAGCGTTGTTCGGGACGGGCGGCATCGAGCAGAGCGGTTGCGGCGTCGGGATGATGCGCTCGTGAGGCGCGACCGGCGCTGAACCCGGTCTGTGCTCTACACGCTCTTCTTCCACGGCGAAGACTCGGTCACCGACAACCTCTCGCCCTACATCGACGCCGCGCCGCTGGAGGAGCAGAAGTACTTCCTCACCACGCAGCAGGTCGACGAGGCGCGCCACGCGGTGTTCTTCAAGCGCTTCATGCACGAGGTCGTCGGGCGGGGCGATGGCACGATGGCCGGCGGGTTGGCCGCCACCGAGGCGGAGCTGACGTGGGGTCACCGTCAGGTCTTCAGCCGCCTGGACCGCATGGCCGACGAGCTGCGCACCGACCGCTCCAGCACGAAGCTCGCCGCCGCCGTGACGCTCTACCACGTCATCGTCGAGGCCTCTCTGGCCCAGCCCGGCCAGCACATGATCGAGGCCTACCTCGAGGACTACGACGTGCTGCCGGGCTTCCGCGCCGGTATGCGCAACGTCGCCCTCGACGAGCAGCGTCACATCGGCTTCGGCGTCAAGCTGCTGGCCGACCTCTACGCCGAGGATCCCGAGCCGGTGCAGGAGGCGATCGTCGGCCTCATCCGCGAGGTGCTGCCGTGGACGTCGGCCGTCCCGAAGCCGCCGAACTGGGACCGCAGCTACACGGAGTGCTTCGGCTTCACGCTCGAGGAGCTGGGCGAGGCCGGCGCGCTGTCGATCGAGCAGAAGCTACGGGCGATCGGGCTGCCCGTCGACGACCTGCCGCGCTTCCCGATGCCGATGGACATCCCGCCGCGCGAGCGCGCCCTGCGTGGGCAGAAGCTGCTGCGCGCCGGCCTGATCGGACCGGGCGACGAGGGCGTGGACGCCGACGACGAGGCGCTCGCGATCTTCTTCGACACGATCGCCCGCCAGGCCGACGGGCGCGCCGTGAAGCCCGGCACGACGATCGCCTGGGACTTCACCGACGCCGAGCCGTGGCACCTGCGCCTCGATGGCGACCGGGCCACGGCCACGCAGGGCCTGCCGGCGAACGCCGACCTGACGCTGCGCTCGTCGCTCGCGGACTTCGCCGATGTGTCCACGCTCCGGGCCGACGCGCACAAGCTCATGCTCCAGCGGCGCCTGCGGCCGAAGGGCAGCCTGAAGCTGCTCTTCGCGCTACCGAGGGTCCTCGGCTAGTCACGAGAAGAAGTGGGTGGTCGGGCGCTGCTGGCGCTCGGAGTCGATGAACACGTCGACCTGCTCGTTGTAGAACGCGACCATCCCGGCGACGGGCAGCAGCTGGCGCGTCGGGAAGTCGTAGGACCAGGCGAGGTCGGCGTGCAGCTCCTCGGCGGTCTGCACGGACCAGTAGGCGGTGGTGCGCCCCTTGTAGGGGCACGACGTGACGGTCTCGCTGGGCCGCAGCGACGCGAAGTCGACGTCGCTGGGATCGACGTAGTAGCGCGTCGGCAGGCCCGTCTCGAACACCATCACCGGCGCCGCGGACTGCGCGAGAACGAGACCGTCGAGCTCGACGCGGACGCTGCGCCGCGAGCGCAGCGCGTCGACGCGCACGTAGGGGTTGCGAGGATGGACGAACACCTCCTCGTCCTCCTCGTACCAGGCGTCGAGCGCCTCCCAGTCGAAGCGGATCCTCCCGACGAGGGCGTCGATCCTGGACTCGAGATAGCGCCGCCCGGCGCCGCCGCGCTCGACGCCGCCGGCGCGCAGACCGACGCGCGCGACGGTGCCGCGGCTCGTGCGGTGGACGTGCTCCTCGTCCACGAGGGCGTGCGGGTCGACGTCCTCGGCGGGAACGTAGAACTGGGGGTAGTAGGGCCACTCCCAGACGTACAGGGCGCGGATCGTGTCGAGCACGACGTCGCCGCCGAGCTTGGCCCGCACGCGGCGGGGCACCGGCTCGACATGGTCGACGGGGGCGATCGCCTGCGGATAGCCGTTCATCGGCGCCACGCTACCCATTGTGGACTTGACAGTCCATAACGCTCCGTGGTCTACTCCAGTCGCTGCTGGACTGTCTGGTCCAGTCCGAGCGCGCCCCCCGACGACAGGAGCAGCACGGCCACCGATGTCCACCCCTCCGCACGGCCCGGTGCCCAAGCGCCGGCGCTGGAGCTGCCCGTCGTCGGAGGCGAGTCCTTCCGCCTCGGCGACCGCGCGCCGCGCCTGTTCACGATGCTCGTGTTCAACCGTGGGCTGCACTGCCCCGTCTGCCGCGCCCAGCTCGCCGAGCTCGACGCGCGCTTCGGCGAGCTCGCCGGGAAGGGCATCGACGTCGTGTCGATCAGCGCCGAGACCGAGGACCGGGCCACGCGCATGCGCGACGACTGGAGCCTCGAGAACGTGCCGCTGGCCTACGGGCTCAGCGAGACGCAGATGCGCGACTGGGGCCTGTTCGTCTCCCGCGCGATCAAGGACGACGAGCCCGCAGTGTTCAACGAGCCGGCGCTGTTCCTGATCGCGCCCGACGGCACCGTCTATTACGAGGCCGTCCTCTCCATGCCCGCCGGCCGCCCCCGCCTCGACGACCTGCTCACGAGCATCGAGTTCTGGACCGCCAACGACTACCCGGCGCGCGGCGGCTCCTAGTAGTGGACCACCCGTGCTGAAGCTCATTCCGAAGGATCCGCCCCCCGGACCCAGCCAGCGGGACTTCTGGTACAGCCCGCTGCGCGGCCCGTGGCTGACGTCGTTCCTGGGCAGCCTGCTGCTCGTCGCGCTGACGATCATCGCCGCGACCGGGTTCCTGTCGCATCTCGCCTACGCGCCGGACATCGGCCAGAACGCGCTGATCCCGCGCAGCGGCAGCTTCGACTGGCTGTTCGTCGACTGGCCGACCGGCTTCCCGTGGCTGTACGCGGTGACGCAGGGGCTGCACGTCACGATCGGCTTCGCGACCGTCCCGCTGCTGCTGGCGAAACTGTGGTCGGTCATCCCGCGGCTGTTCGAGTGGCCGCCGGTGCGCGGCCCGGTTCACGCGCTGGAGCGCCTGACGCTGCTGATGCTCGTGGGCGGCGGCATCTTCCAGTTCGCCACGGGCATCGCGAACGTCCAGCTCTACTACCCCTTTCACTTCAGCTTCCTCGTCGCGCACTACTACGGGGCGTGGATCTTCCTGTCGGCCCTCGTGCTGCACGTCGGGGTCAAGCTGCCTACGATCCGCCGCGCCTACCGCGAGCGCGGCGTGCTCAAGCCGCTGATCGACGACCTCACGCGCGATCGCGACAACATGGAGCCCGACGCCGGAAACTACCTCGTCGCTCCGGTTCCCGAGCACACGACGATTACGCGCCGCGGGCTGCTGGGCGTCGTCGGCGCGAGCTCGGCGGCACTGCTCGTCACGACCGGCGGCCAGTCGGTCGGTGGGCCGTTCCGGCGCCTGGCCGTGCTCGCCCCTCGCGGCGGCGACATCAACTTCCCGGTCAACAAGACCGCGAGCGCCGCGGGCGTCACCCGGAAGCTCGTGGGCAGCCACTGGCGGCTGGCGCTGAAGGGCGCCAAGCCGGTCGAGCTCTCGCGCGAGCAGCTGCTCGCGATGCCGCAGGCGACCTACGCCCTGCCCATCGCCTGCGTCGAGGGTTGGTCGAGCACCCAGCGCTGGACCGGGGTGCGCCTGCGCGACCTGGCGGCCGCCGCCGGCGCCGACGAGGACATGATCGCGCAGGTGGGGTCGCTGCAGCCGCGGGGCGTCCTGCGCCGGGCAACCCTCACGCCCGGGCAGGTCGGAGACGAGCGCTCGCTGCTGGCCCTGAAGGTCAACGGCCGCGACCTGCCACTCGACCACGGCTACCCGGCCCGCATCATCGTGCCGGGCCTGCCCGGGGTGCACAACACGAAATGGGTGGCCGCGATCACCTTCCAGCGCGCGTGAGCGGCCGCGTCACACGGTCCGGCGCCCTGCACCTCGCCGCGCATCTCGCGGCCATCGCGATCGCCGCCTTCGCCGTCAGCCGCGTGCTCTCCCCCGCGTCGACCGGCGACGTCAACTTCCTCGTCTGGATCGTCGCCGGCGCCCTGCTCCACGACCTCGTCCTGCTGCCGATGTACTCACTCGCCGACATCGTCATGCGACTGACCATCGCCGACCACCCAATGCGCCGCCGGCCCGCCGTCAACTACCTCAGGGCCCCGGCGCTGATCTCGCTCGTCCTGATGCTGGTCTACGCACCGACGATCTTCAACCGCAACCCCGGCAACTTCGAGCGCGTGTCCGGCCGCCCGCAGCCCACGCACCCGCTCGAGGCCTGGCTCTGGATCACCGTCGCCCTCTTCGCGATCGCCGCGCTCGTGGCGGGCGTGGGCGCGCTGCGCGGCCGGCGCCGCGCTGTGGACCGCTGAGTCCAGCTTTCCTAAAATCCCGGTCATGGCGCCGACGATCCCATCCACCGTGAAGGGGCGAGCCACGCGAGAACGCATCGTGCGGGCGGCCGCGGCGCTCGTCGCCGAGCGTGGCGTCGCCGCGGTCAGCCTCGACGACGTCGGCGCGCGCGCCCCGGCCAGCCGCAGCCAGCTCTACCACTACTTCGACGACAAGGACGCCTTGATCCGGGCCGTCGTCGAGGCCACGAGCGACGCCGTCCTCAGTTACCAGGACGCGCTCCTGGCCCACGTCGACAGCTGGGCCGGCCTGGATCGCTGGTTCGACGCGATGGTCGACTTCCAGCGCCAGAGCCACGCCCAGGGCGGATGCCCGATCGGCTCGCTCGCCGGCCAGTTGGCCGAGCGCGACCCGCTCGCCCGGGCCGCGATCGCCGACGGGCTCGGGCGCTGGGAGGCCCGCGTGCGGGAGGGCTTGGAGCGCATGCGAGATCGCGGCAAGCTCGCGCCCGGCAGCGACCCGGCGGCTCTGGCCACCGCGACGATGGCCGCCGTGCAGGGTGGCCTACTGCTCAGCCAGGTCCGCCGCGACCCCGAGCAACTGCGCATCGCCTTGGACGGCGCGCGGGTCGTGCTGCGCGCCGCCCGGGGCGGGCGGGTCGGGTCCTAGTACCGAGCGCCCTCAGGCGCAGGCAGCGCGTCGAGCTCGGCGAGGTCGTCGGCGCTCAGCGTCACGTTCGTCGCCGCCGCGTTCTCCTCCAACCAGCGCCGCCGGCGCGTGCCGGGGATCGGCACGACGTGCTCGCCCTGTGCCAGCACCCACGCCAGTGCGACCTGCGACGGTTGCGCGTCGCGGCGCGCGGCCACTGTGCGCACGGTGTCGACGATCGCCTCGTTCTTCGCGCGCGCCTCGTCGGCGAAGCGCGGCAGGCCCGAGCGGAAGTCGCCCGAGCCGAACGACGCGCTGCTGTCCAGGCGCCCGGTGAGGAAGCCGCGGCCCAGCGGCGAGAACGGTATGAACGCGGCGCCGTGGTCGGCGCACCACGCCAGCACGCCGTCGAGCGGGTCGCGCGTCCACAGCGACAGCTCGCTCT
>JBDTYI010000295.1:0-5299 GCA_040005775.1 Solirubrobacteraceae bacterium | reverse complement strand
TGGGGCGCGATGAACGACACGACGAAGCCCTCCACGCCCCAGGCCAGCACCGGCCCGCCGTTGGCGAGGTTGTAGCCCGTCGAGCCCGCCGGCGTGGCGATGACCAGCCCGTCGCACCGCACCGAGCCGGCCTCCTCCCCGTCGATCGCGTAGGAGAGCTCGGCGACGCGCTTGCCGCTGCGGCGGTGGATCGAGAGGTCGTTGATGGCCGCCTGCGGCCCGTCGGGGGTCTCCAGCGCCAGCGCGGGGAGCGTGAGGACCTCGAAGTCGCCGGCCAGCGCGCGCCCGAACGAGCCCTCGAGGTCGTCGTCGTGGTCCTCGGGGTCGACCGTGGCCAGGAACCCGACCTGTCCGTAGTTGACGGCGTATACCGGCACGCTCGTGCCGGCGTAGCGGCGCAGGGCGCGGAGGATCGTGCCGTCGCCGCCGAGGACGATGCACAGCTCGACGTCGTCGCTGAGCGGCGCGTCGAGCTCGAGCCCGTCGCGCGCGACGAGCTCGTACTTGCGCGTCTCGTCGCTGTCGAAGCGCAGCGTCACCCGCTCGCGCTCGGCGGCGGCCATCAGCGCGCGCAGTGCAGGGCCCGTCTGGGCCGGGCGCGTGTGCGAGAGAACCGTGACGGTCCGCGCGGCGTCGCTCACGGGTCGACCGCCAGCGCGGCCGCCGCGAGGTCGGTCAGCGCGCCCGGGCGCCCGGGCTCCGCGAGGTGGGCGAAGGTCTCCTGGTTGCCCTTCGGCCCGGGCAGACCCGAGGAGGCGAAGCCCAGCACGGAGGCGCCCGCGCGCTGCGCGGCGCCCGCGACGAGCTCGATCGCCTCGCGCCGGTCGGCCGGGTTGCGGACGACGCCGCCCTTGACGCGCCGGCGCCCCAGCTCGAACTGCGGCTTGACCATCACCAGCGCGTCGAACCGCGGCGCGGCGCACGCCAGCACCGCCGGCAGCACCTTGGTCAGGGAGATGAACGAGACGTCGGCGACGATCAGGTCGGGGGCGGCGGGCAGCTGCTCGGGGGTCAGGTTGCGCGCGTTGGTGCGCTCGAGCACGGTGACGCGCTCGTCGTTGCGCAGCCCCCAGTCGAGCTCGCCGTAGGCGACGTCGGCCGCCGTGACGTGGACCGCGCCGCGCTGCAGCAGGCAGTCGGTGAAGCCGCCGGTCGACGCGCCGACGTCCAGGCACTGGCGGCCCTCGGGGTCCAGGCCGGTCGCGTCGAGCGCATTGGCGAGCTTGATCCCGCCGCGCGACACGAACCGCGGCGCCTCGTCGACGGCGAGCGCCACGTCCTCGGCGACCATCTGCCCGGGCTTGCGCGCCCGCTCTGTCGCCGCCTCGCCCACCCGCACCTCGCCCGCCATCACCGACGCGGCGGCCCGCGCTCGGGAGGTGAAGTGCCCACGCTGGGCGAGCAGCGTGTCGAGGCGGATCTTGGCCATGCCGCGCTCACCGTACCGGCGTGGCGGCCTCAGTGACCACGCTCACACACGATCGTGCGTTCGGCGGGCACCATGTCGTTGTGCCCGCAATGACGCCGACCGCAGAGGTCGCGAGGCGAGCCACAAGACTCCCCTCAGTGATCACATAGCTGGACCCAAATAGCAGTATCTCTCCTCCCCGAAGCGGCCCGCACAGTGCGGGTCGTTTCATTTAGGGGCTGCCGTTTAATGGGTCTCATGCCCTCCCCCACCGACATCCGCCCGCCCTTCACCGCCCAGACGGCCCGCGCAAAGGTCCAGGCGGCCCAGGACGCATGGAACACCCGCGACCCCGACCGCGTCGCGCTCGCCTACACCGAGGACTCTGCGTGGCGCAACCGCGACGAGTTCCTCACGGGACGCGACGAGATCCGCGCATTCCTTGCGCGCAAGTGGGATCGCGAGCGCGAGTACAAGCTCGAGAAGACCCTGTGGGCGTTCACCGACGACCGCATCGCCGTGCGCTTCGAGTACGAGTCCCAGGACGCCGACGGCAGCTGGTGGCGCAGCTACGGCAACGAGATGTGGGAGTTCGACGCGACCGGGCTGATGGCCCGGCGCTTTGCGTCGATCAACGACGCGCGCATCGAGGAGTCCGAGCGCCGCCTGTAGGCCCGGCGCACGCTCAGGCGGCGCGCGCGGCCACGCACCGGTGAGCCGGCGGGAACGGCGGCGGACCGGAACGGCGGCTGAGCATCAACATCGATGCATACGCCGAGCCTACGCCCGGCTCAACCGCTCGGCAAGGGCCTGCCCGCGGGGTTCGGGATCCGCACGTGCAGGTGGTCGTCGTGGTAGGCCAGGACGCTGACGATCCCGCGCTTGCCGGTGAGGCCCACGTGCGGCCCGACGAAGACCTTCTGCGCACCGGCGGCGACGAAGCGGTTCACCAGGTCCTGGGCCAGCACGCGGTCGACCTGCGACGCGCGGACGGCGCCGCGCAGCAGGCGGTCCTTGCGCGGGTACATGACGTCGGCGTCGAGGCCGTTCTGGTGGCTGGCGTGTCCAAGGCCGCCGAACTCGCGCCCGAAGAAGCCGCCGGTGGGCCGGCTGAGGTCGCCGATCAGGACCGGCTGGGCGCCCGGGTGCGCGGCGCGGTACTCGCGGGTGACGAGCTCGAGGGTGAGCACGAGCGCGTCGGTGCCCCAGCGACGCTCGGGTCGCTCGGGCGCCACGCGCAGGATCGCGTCCCAGCTCATGAAGTCAGGGCCGGCCTCGGGCAGCTGCACCGCGTTGCGCAACCGGCCGTGCCAGGGCTTCCCGAGGGCCACCGAACGCGCGGGCTCGGGCTGGGACTCCTCCGGCGCGACCGGATCCTGCGTGCGCACCGCCTGCGCCGGCGCGGCGGACAGCGCGAGGACGAGCGTGAGCAGGGCGAGGACCGGGCGACTCACCGCTGGAGTGCTAGCGGTCCAGCGCCGTACGCGCAAATGCTGAGAGCGAACGTACGAGCTCGCCACCGCGCTCGACGATGCCGCCCCACCGCACGAACCCGTGGGGCATGTCCTCGTAGCGGTCGAGCTGCACCCGGACGCCCGCGTCGAGCATCGCCTTGGCGTAGGCGACCCCGTCGTCGCGCAGCACGTCGTAGCCCGCGACGACCACGAGCGCGGGCGGCAGCCGGGCCAGGTCGGTCGCGCGCAGCGGCGACACGTCGGGGTCGTCGCCGTCGCCGTCGGCCACATAGGTTTGCCAGCAGAAGCCCATCGCCTGGGCCGGCAACGCCGTGAAGTCGGCGTGCTCGCGGTAGGACTCGCTCGCCATCCGGGCGTCGGTCGCCGGGTAGACGAGGATCTGCGCGCGCAGCAGGTCGGGGTGGTGACGGGCCGCCACTGCCGCGAGCGTGCCGCCGGCGCTGTCGCCTCCGACGACGAGCCGCGCCGGGTCGGTGCCGAGCTGCTTGGCCCCGGCGCCGCTCGCCCAGGCGACCGCGGCGCGCGCGTCCTGCACGGCGGCGGGGTGCGGGTGCTCGGGCGCCAGGCGGTAGTCGACCGACAGGCAGAGGTGCCCTGAGGCGTTGGCGATCTGGCGCGCGACGCGATCGAAGCCGTCGAGGTCCCCGACGCACCAGCCGCCGCCGTGGAACCAGACGATGGTGCCCGCGGTTTCCGCCGCGATCGTCGGCCAGTAGGCGCGCGCGGCGACGCGGCCGTCGTCCTCGGCGCGCGGGAACACGACGTCCTCGACGCGCGCGACGTCCTCGACGGCGCCGCCGAGCTCCAAGGCGGTCTCGAGGTAGGCGGCGCGCTGGGCCTCGAGCCCGCTGGCGTCCGCCGGCGCGGCCGAGCCCTCGACGATCGAGCGGACCTGCGGGTGCAGCTGCGTCAAAGGGCGGCCAGCGCGTCGGCCGAGGCGCCGATCGCGGCCTCGATGCGCTGGGCGATCGCACGGCCCGTGAACCCGACCTCCGCGTGTAGGAGGGCCGGCTTGCCGTGGGTGACGTAGCGGTCGGGGAGACCGACGCGAATGAGTCGCGGGGCCTGGGCACCCTCGTCGGTGAGGTGTTCGAGCACGGCGCTGCCGAAGCCGCCGGGGAGCACGCCCTCCTCGACGGTGACCAGCAGGTCGTGCTCGGCGGCCAGCGCGTCGATCAGATCGGTGTCGATCGGCTTGGCGAAGCGCGCGTCGGCGACGGTTACGCTGAGGCCGTGCTCGGCGAGCCGGTCGGCGGCCTCCAGGGCCTTGCCGACGCCGCTGCCGTAGCCGATGAGCGCGACGCGCTCGCCCTCGCGCAGGACCTCGCCGACGCCGATCGGGACCGGCTCGACGTCGTCGGGGGCGCTCAGCGGGGCGCCCGAGCCCTCGCCGCGCGGGTAGCGCAGGCCGACCGGGCCGTCGTCGTGCAGCACGGCGGTGCGCAGCATGCGCTGGAGCATCGCCTCGTCGCGCGGGGCCATCAGCGTGATGTTCGGCAACGGGCGCAGGTAGGCGATGTCGAAGGCGCCGTGGTGCGTCGGGCCGTCGTCGCCGACCAGGCCCGCGCGGTCCATCGCGAAGACGACGTTGAGCTTCTGCAGGCAGACGTCGTGGACGATCTGGTCGAACGCGCGCTGCAGGAACGTCGAGTAGATCGCGACGACCGGCTTCGCCCCTTCGAGCGCGAGCCCGGAGGCGAAGAGCACCGCCTGCTGCTCGGCGATGCCGATGTCGAAGTAGTGCTCGGGCTCGGCCTTCTGGAGGATGCTCAGCCCGGTGCCGGAGTTCATCGCGGCGGTGATGCCGACGATGCGGCGGTCGCGGCGGACCTCCTCGACCATCGCCTCGCCGAAGACCTTCGTGAACTGCGGCGGCGCGCCGGTGTTGACCGGCGCCGCCTCGACGGCGGCGCCGTTGGCGATCGACTTCGGCTTGGCGGCATGCCAGGTCTCCATGCCCTCCAGGCCGCCCTCCTCGGCCGGCGCGAAGCCCTTGCCCTTCACGGTGGCGACGTGGACCACGACCGGCCGGTCGGCCGCGAGCGCCTGGCGCAGCGCGGCGCGCAGGGCGCGGGTGTCGTGGCCGTCGATGACGCCCATGTAGGCCCAGTCGAGCTCCTCCCAGAAGAGCCCGGGCGCCCAGAATGACTTGATCGACTCCTTCAGCTGCGGGCCCAGGCGCTCGAACGCGGAGCCGATGCCGCCGGGCAGCTCGGTGAGGCGGTGCTCGACGCCCTCGCGGGCGTGCCACAGCTTCGGGTTCAGGCGGACGCGGTTGAAGTAGCGGCTCAGCGCGCCGACGTTCGGCGCGATCGACATGCCGTTGTCGTTGAGCACGAGGACGATCGGAGTGCCCAGGCCGCCGGCCTGGTGCATGGCCTCGAAGGCGACGCCGCCGGTCATCGAGCCGTCGCCG
>JBDTYI010000294.1:0-16986 GCA_040005775.1 Solirubrobacteraceae bacterium | reverse complement strand
GCTTGGCGCGCGACTTGCCGAAGGACATGACCTTCGAGCCGCCGCCCTGCACCTGATTCATGAGGAAGATCCAGAACCCGATGAAGATCAGGAACGGGAGCACATAGGTCAGCAGCGACAGCCAGCCGTTGCTCTTGGTGCCCTCGATGTCGTAGTCGGTGAGGCGCTTCTGGGTCTTCGCCAACTGCAGCTGCTGCGTCAGGCGGTCGGCGGCCTCGGGCGGATACCCGGTCTCGTAGCGCGTGCCGCTGCGCAGCTTGACCTGGATCGTGTTGTCCTTGGTCTTCAGGTCGGCCGTCTGGATGGCCCCCTGCTGCAGCTGCGTGATGAAGTCGCCGTAGGACGGCGTCGGCTGCTTGCTCGGGTTGCTGATCAACTTCTGGGCGAAGAACGCCAGCACCACGACGATGAGGATCGGGAATGCTGCGCTCTTGAAGAAGCGGCTCATGAGGGGATGATCGGCGTCTCCTACGCCAGGCCTGAGGACGGAAACCGGACGGTCTAGCCTACCAAGGGTCGGCGACCAGCCCGACAAGCGGCAGGTCTACTCGATCAATGCGGCCACGTAGGGAAGGTTGCGGTAGCGCTCCGCGTGGTCCAGGCCGTAGCCGATCGCGAAGCGATCGGGGATCTCGAAGCCGGTGAAGGCCAGCGGCAGCTCGACCTTGCGGCGGTCGGGCTTGGTGAGCAGCGCGACGACCTCCAGCGAGGCCGGGTTGCGGGCGCCGAGGTTGCGCATCAGGTACTGCAGCGTGAGCCCGGAGTCGACGATGTCCTCGACGATCAGGACGTGACGGCCCTCGATCGGCGTGTCGAGGTCCTTGAGGATCCGCACCACGCCGCTGGAGTCGGTCGCCGACCCGTAGGACGACACGGCCATGAAGTCCAGCTCGCACGGGATGTCGATCTCCCGCATGAGGTCGGCCAAGAAGAACACGGCACCCTTGAGGACCCCGATGAGCAGCAGGTCGCCGTCGGCGTAGCGCTCGGAGATCTCCTTCCCGAGCTGGCGCACCTTGTTGCGCAGGTCGTCGGGCTGAACCAGGATCTCGCCGATCTTGGGGTCGCGCATCGGAACGAGTCTATGCGTCGGCAGCGGTTCGGGACCCGGCGCCGAGCGGCGGCGTCGCCTCGAAGCGCAGGACGCCGCCGGCGACCACCCCGCGCGCGCCCTCCCCGACGTCCAGGGCGCCGTCCCGAAGCGCGATCAGGTCGTCCAGGCGCGTGGCCGCCCGCGGGCACGCGGCGCCGGTCGCGTCCTCGGCCAATCGGCGGACCACGAGACGCGCCAGCGCGCGCGGCAGGGCGGCGAGGTGCGCGACGGCGATCCGGTCGCGCCCGGCCAGCGCCGTCTCGACGACCACGTCGAGCACCTCGGCCTCGCCGCGCAGCAGCTCGGCGGTCCGCAGGATGCTGTCCACGGCGCGCGGGTCGACCGCCTCCAGCGCGGGCACGAGACCCTCGCGCACGCGCACGCGCGCAAAACGGTCCGATGTGTTCGATGTGTCCTCGCGCCAGGGCAGGCCGCGCGAGAGGCACCACTGCGCCGTCTCGGCGCGGGTGAGCGACAGCAGCGGGCGGATGAGGTGGCCTGACCGCGGGCGCATCCCCAGCAGGGCGCGGCGCCCCGGCGAGGTCGCGAGCCGGTAGAGCACGGTCTCGGCCTGGTCGCTGGCGGTGTGCCCGGCGGCGACGAGGCCGCCACCCGCGGCGCGTGCCGCCGCGGCGTAGCGGACGTCGCGCGCCCAGGCCTGCAGGTTGCCCGGGGCGTCCTCGGGGCGGCCGACCCGCTCGAGATCGAGCTCGACCTCCAAGCGCGCACAAAGGGCCCGGCAGTGCTCGGCGTCCTGCGCGGACTCGGTGCGCAGGCCGTAGTCGACGTGCAACGCGCGGACGGCGCAGCCGAGCGCAACGGCCATGTCGAGCAGGCAGGTCGAGTCCCGGCCGCCCGACAGGAGGACGAGCACGCGTGTCCCGGGCGACAGCAGCCCGGTCGCGGCGACGCGCTCGAGCAGCTCGGCGGACTCGGACCGCTCAATCATCGTCGTCGGCCTGACGGGCGACGAACAGCTCGGTGGCCTCGCTGAAGCCCTTGAGGCGCACCTCGCCGATCGGCTCGAAGTCGAGGTGCGGGCCCGCCGCCGAGACGATCGGGCGCGTGACGATCACCTCACCGCCGGCTGCGCGCGCGGCGACGCGCGAGGCGAGGTTCACCTCGCGGCCGAAATAGTCGCCGTCGCGGTACAAGGTGGCGCCGGTGTGCAGGCCGATCCGCGGCAGCGGGCGCTCGGTCTGCAGCTGCTGGAAGCCGACGGCCCAGTCCACCAGCGCGCCGGCGTCGGAGCCGACGATCATCGCGCCGTCGCCGATCGTCTTGATGATGCGCGCCTCGTCGGGCAGGGTCGCCTCGACCTCGGCCAGGAAGCGCTCCACGGCGCTGACGGCCTCCTCCTCGCCGGCCTCCTCGGTGAGCTTCGTGTAGCCCGCAAGGTCGGCGAAGCCGATCGTTACGCGCATGCGCCCGAGGTCGAGCTCGCCCTCGAGGTCGGCCTCCATGTGCCCGATGACGTCCTGCTCGAGGAAGTGGGCCAGGAAGCGCTGATGCAGGTGGTCCATGATCGGCGACGACAGCGGCAGCAGGTCGCGGACCATGTCCTCCATCTCCTCGGCGATCTCGACGCCGGGCACGCCGTTGCGCATCAGCGGCTCGTGGACGTAGAGGTGGAACAGGCGCACCTCGGCGTCGGCCACCTGGGCCAGCGCCTGGCCGTACACGCGCACGAGCTGGAGCAGGGCGACGAGCGGCAGGCCCGCCGCGAGGACCGCGGCGATGTAGCGCAGCAGCTGCAGGTCGTCCTCGGAGATCTGCTCCAGCGAGCCGGTCGTGAAGCCCTGCGCGACGTAGATGCGCGCGATCAGCCCGGCTTCCAGGCCCGTCTCCTCGGCGGCCTGCTCGAGCGTGTAGGCCGGCTGCGGCGGCGGAAGCAGGTCCTCGACGTAGGAGAACGCGAGCTTGCCGTCCCGCGTGGCCGCGCGGATCTCGCCCAACGAGTGGCCGCGCTCGCGCAGGCGCGCCACGACCCTGGCGTGCGCGACGGCCGCGTCGGTCCAGCCCTCGTCCCGCGCCGCCCGCGGCACGACGCCGTCCTGCGCCCAGCGCTTGAGCGTCCGGGGCGTCACGCCAGCACGCGCGGCGGCGTCCTTCAGCGACACGGCGCCCCGGGCGCTCATGCGCGCACCTCCGGAAAAATCAGCGGCGGGCCCCCGTTGGGAGACCCGCCGCTCGCGGGATGATCGTCCCGCCGCGTCGGTCGGCGGCGCTCGTCGAGCTGGCGGCGCCTTGCGGACGGCGAACCGTCCACTTCCCGACCTGTTGCCTGTTCAGAGCTTCGATTCATACGCCCAGCCGGAGATGGCTGTCAACGTCAAAGGTCGAAGCGGAAATGGTCGGGAGCCCCCGCGTCACACGGTGAGGTGTGGGTAGTCGGCCGCCACCATGTCGCGGTAGCGGGCGTAGATGGGCTTCGTGATCGGGATGATCGACAGCGCCGCGCGAACGTCTCCGCCCGCCCGGATCCGCCGCCGCGCGATCGCGATCGCGACGTTCTCCCGCCCGTGGAAGTAGCGGTTGGCGATCGCCGAGGACATCGCCATCTGCACGCGGGGCTGCCAGTCGACGTCGTCGCTCCATTCCCAGTGCAGCGTCCCCTCTTCCGCGTCGCGGGCACCGCGGATGTTCACGACGAGGCCGAGGTCGGCGAACTCGAAGCGCTGGGGCACCTCCGCGTCGCGCAGGCTCGGGCCCATCTGCGGATCGCCGTCCATCATCGCGAAGGTGCGGTCGAGCACCTCGCGGAACTCCTCCGGCGATCTGAACTCCACCGCTGCCATCAGAAGGCTCTCTCGCGCTTGACTAATGTGTCGTAGACCGCCTGCTGCAGCCGGTCGCGCACCATGTCGGAGAGCTCCAGCACCGTGGTGCGGTCCGCGGCCCGGTGAGGATCATGACCGGACGCGATCAGCGGCGCACCGAAGTCGATCCGCCAGCGGGCGGGAAGCGGGACGGCCGCGAGCGGGTTGGGCACGCGACGCGGCAGCGAGATCGCGCCGAGGGCGCGGCCGAGGCCGGGCACCGACCCGAGCCGCGGGTAGGACTCCTCGCTGCCGACGACCGCGGTCGGGACGATCGTCGCGGCGGTGCGCAACGCGATCTCCGCGAACTCGCCGGGCCCGAAGCTCTCCAGGCGGTAGCGGCGGTCGTAGGGCTTGCGCGCCCCGCGTGCACCTTCGGGGAAGACGCACACGAGGTGCCCCTCGGCGAGCAGGCGCTCAGCGTTCTCCGGCGTGTCCGGGACCCCACCGAGCCGGCGGGCGGCGATCGACAGCCACGGACGCTCGAAGGCGCTGTCGGGCACCAGCAGGCGCGGGCGGCGCGGCTGGCCGGCGCGCTGGAGCGCGGCGGCGACGAGCACGGCGTCCCAGGGCAGCGGCCCGGCGTGGTTGGCGACGAGCATCACGGGCCCCGTCGCCGGGACGTCGGCGGCACCCGACGCGGTCACGCGCCAGTAGTGGTCGTAAAGCACGCCGAGCAGCGGGGCCGCGCGCCGCGCGTAGCCTGGGTCGAAGCCCCAGCTGTCCTCGTGCACGCTCACGCGGCCGCACCCTTGGCCGCCTCGATGCTCGTGCGGGCCGGCTCAAAGCCCAGCTCGGTGCGCATCCGGGTGATGTCGACCGCGCGGCCGTGGCGCAACCAGCGCTCGACCTCGGGCGGCAGCGGCGGCTGGCGCGCGACGCGGCGCGCCGTGCCCACCACGGTGTTCCAGACCGGCCCGGCGACCGGCAGCGCGCGCCTGTGGGCCGCGCGCAGCACCCGGCTGAGGACGACGACGTCCGTGCTCCCCACGTTCACGGCGCCCGTGACCGGGCGCAGCGTCGCCGCGCGCAGGGCGCCGACCGCGTCGCCCGAGTCCAGCAGCTGCACGCGCGGGTCGAAGCCGAGCACGGTCGGCGCGGCGACCGGGGTGTTCAGCCAGCGCCCCACCGGAGTGTCGGCGCCGAGCCCGACGATCGGCTGCATGCGCAGGACCGTGCACGTGACCCGCGGGTTGCGCCGGGCGAAGCCGGCGACGAGGTCCTCAAGCTCGCCGACGTCGCGCTGGAAGCGCGTGCGCATCGGGAAGCGCCGCGCGTCGTCCTCGGCCCAGAACGCGGGGGCCGAGGCCTCGGCGCCGTAGATCGCGGCCGAGCCGCGGACCACGAACGCAGCGAGGTCCCCCAGCGCGGCGCAGGCGGTCAGCAGCTGCAGCGTCCCGATCACGTTGAGGTCGTGCAGCGCGCTGGACGGCCGGCCGGTCTCGGGCAGCTGCAGCACGTCGTTGTGCACGACGACGTCCGCGCCGCTGCCCGCGACGCGGTCGCCGAGGTCGGGCGCGCGCAGGTCGGCGGCGATCAGGTCGATGCGCTCGGCGAGCCCCGCCTCCAGCGGGCGGGTGTCCACCCCGATGACGCGCTCGACGCCCGGGTCGCGCGCGAGGCGGGCGGCGAGCGCCGCGCCGATCGGCCCGGCCACGCCCGTGATGAGGACGCGTCGCCCGGCCACTACGACTTCGCGGAGCCGCCGCGCTTGGCCGGCGCCTTGCGCTTGGCCGGCGCGGCCCGGCCTGAGCCCTCGAGCTTGGCGATGCGCGCCTCGAGCTTGGCCACCCGCTCGTGCAAGAGGCGCAGGTCGTCGCCCGTGGGCGGGCGCAGATCGTCGAGTGTGTCGCGGAAGCGCCCGGCCGCCTGCGAGAGGTCGCCGGCGAGCTGCTGGGCGCGGCGCTGCGTCGAGGCCGCTGCCTGGCCGGCGGTCGCCTCGATGGCCTGCGTCGCGGCGGTGCGGACGGCGTCGGCGCGCGAGTTCTTCCGGGCGGGCACGCCGAGAACCTATCTCGTCCAGACCCCGCCTATGCTCGCCGCCGTGACCCACCTGCGCCCCACCGCAGACATCGCCGAGCGCGCGCTGCTGCCCGACGACCCCGGCCAGGCGCTCGCGCTCACGCGCGTGCTCTTCGACGCGACCCCGAGGATGTTCAACCACCATCGCGGGCTGTGGGGGTACTCGGGCGTGGCCGTCGACGGCGCGCCGCTCACCGTCCAGAGCACCGGGGTCGGCGGGCCCAGCGCCGCGATCGTGGTCACCGAGCTGCACGCCCTCGGCCTGCGCCGCGCCGTGCGCATCGGCCGCGCCTGGGGCCTGACCGACGCGGTGGCGCCCGGCGACCTCGTCGCGGGCGACGTCGTGATCTGCGGCGACGGCGCGAGCCGCGCGCTGTCGGGCGCCGCGAGCGTGCGCCCCGACGCCGAGCTCGCCGCAGCGCTGGCGAGCGACCATCGCGGCCCGCTGGCCTCAGGCGACCTGGTCGAGCCCGATCCCGCGTGGAACGCCCTGGCCCACGACCTGGAGAGCGCGGCCGTCCTGGCCGCCGCCGCGCGCGCGGGGATGCGCGCGGCAACGCTCGTCGGGGTTCAGGGCCCCCAGGACGACGACGCGATCGCCGAGCGCCTGGGCCGGACGGCCCTGGCGGCTATCCCTGCGACTTCGTAGCCGCGGCGCTCTTGCGCTTCGCCGGCGCCTTGCGCGTGGCGGGCTTGCGCGCCGCGGTCCGGCGCGAGGCGGGGCCCGAGGCCTTCTTCACCGCGCTGACGTCCGTGGCAATGGCGTCCAGGCGCGCCTCGATGGCCTCGAGGCGCTCCTCCAGGCGCCCGGGCGCGTTGAGCTGGGCGAAGCGCTCGTCGAGCCGATCGACGCCGTCCTCGATGCCCTCCAGACGCTGGGAGACCGAGCGCACCCGCCGCGTGAGGCGCTCGAGATCGGCCGCCGACGGGATGTTCAGGGCGCCGAAGGCCACCTCCTGCGCCTGTGCAGCCTTCTCGCGGGCCTCGAACGCGCGGGCGAGCGCTCCGTTCACCAGGGGGTTCTCGAGGAGGTCCTGGGCGAACTTCCCCAACGCGTCCTCGCCCTGACGGGTGAGGCGGTCGCGCAGACCTGCCGGGCTGTCGTTGTCGTCGGCCATGGCCCGGACCGTACAGGGGCATCGGTCGTGCCGACCTACACTGACCCTCGACTTGACGGTTAGATTCGATGAAGCTGCGAATAACTGGGCGCTAAAGCGCGCATGTTTCCGGCCACGGACACGTTCTTCCCTTCAAGTCGGTGTCCCCAGCGTCCGATGGGAGGAGCAGGCCGACTTGGCCCACTCCCTTCCGCCCACTTTGGTCCCCTTTGCACTCCTCAAATCGTCCAGATAGCGTCCGGCGCGGACCGGCGAACGACCGTGATACGGTCGCCCCGCAACGCGGCACTGAGGGGAAGCCGCGTCTTTCTATGCCCAAGCGCAAGCTGCTCATCGCACTGACCGTCGCCGGCCTCTTCGTGGCCGCGTTCGGCTCGTCCACCATGTCCGCCTCGGCGGACCAGCGTACGTGCCTGGTCACGACCGTCGCTGGCCAGCAGATCACCATCACCGCGCCCGCGTGCACGGCCGATCAGGTCGCCGCCCAGGTCCCGGGCGCGATCGCGTCGGTGCAGGACGTGACGGCCCCGTCGCCGTCGACCCCCCCGCCAGCCCCCGAGGCTCCCGTCACGATCGACGCCCAGACGGCGCCCAGCCAGGGCGGCTCCGGGTCCGGTTCCGATTCCGGCTCGGGCACCACGAACTCCGGCACGACGCCCGCTCCCACGCAGGAGCCCACGGCGTCCAAGCAGGACCCGCAGCCGACCACGGGCAAGGCCGGCCGCAAGGCTAAGGACAAGATCGAGGGTTCCACGCAGGCCGGGGCCGACACGGCGACCAAGGCCAAGGACAAGTTCGGCGCCGCCAAGCGCACGGCCGACGACCTCACGAACTCCGACGGCAGCCCGGCCGACACGAACCCGAGCCTCTCGCTCGCCCTGCCCGGCCCCGCGCCGATCGGCGTGCCGAACTTCTTCATCGACAGGTTCCGCATCCCGCCGTTCCTGCTTCCGATCTACCAGGCAGCCGGCATCGAGTACGGCGTGCGCTGGGAGGTCCTGGCCGCGATCAACGAGATCGAGACCGACTACGGGCGCAACCTGAACGTCTCCTCCGCCGGCGCCCTCGGCTGGATGCAGTTCATGCCCGCAACGTGGAAGCAGTACGGCGTGGACGCCAATCGCGACGGCCGCAAGGACCCCTTCAACCCCGTCGACGCGATCTTCGGCGCCGCTCGCTACCTCAAGGCCGCCGGCGCCGACAAGGACGTGCGTCGCGCGATCTTCGCCTACAACCACGCCGGCTGGTACGTCGACTCCGTCCTCATGCGCGCACGTCTGATCGGCGGCCTGCCCGCCGACCTCGTCGGCTCGCTCAGCGGCCTGACGCAGGGTCACTTCCCCGTCCACGCGAAGGCCCGCTACGCCGACGCCGTCGACACCACGAAGACCAAGCGGATCAAGAAGGGCAACGTCGCGCTGCCGGTCACGAGCTCGGCGAACCGCAGGGGCATCAACATCTTCGCCAAGGCCGGCTCCCCCGCGATCGCCACGCAGGACGGGCGCATCGTGAAGATGGGCGAGAACAAGCGCCTGGGCAGGTTCCTCATGCTGCGCGACGTCTACGGCAACACCTACACGTACGCGCGTCTGAAGAAGCTCTCCGCCTACTACCCGGTGCCCAAGGAGAAGACGGTCTCGCGCGCCGCGGTGAGCAAGGAGCTCAAGCTCGACAAGGCCGATCCGAAGCCGACCGCCCCGGCCAGCGCCGGCAAGCAGGTCGCCCCGCGCGCCGCCTCCGCCAAGCCCGCTCGCAAGGCCGCGCCGAAGGTCGCGCCCGCCGCGGCGCCGACGATGCGCAAGGAGCGCCTGTTCGCCAACCCGGGCCGCCCGACCGCGTTCACGTCCGGCGGCGAGGAGCAGCTGATGAACGCCGGCAGCTCGATCCCCGGCTACACGACCTACAAGAGCTACTTCAGCCAGGTCTACGGCCTGAAGCGCTCCGACGTTCGCCTGAAGAAGATGAAGGTCGGCAGCAAGGTCATCGTCGGCACGATCCTGGGTCGCTTGGGCCGCACGCAGACCGGAACGTCGCCGCACATGCTCTTCGAGCTGCGCCCGGCCGGCAAGGACGCGCCGCGCATCGACCCCAAGCCGATCCTCGACGGCTGGAAGCTGCTCGAGTCGACCGCGATCTACCGCGCCGCCGGCACCAACCCCTTCTGGGGTCCGAACGCCAAGGACCCGTCGATCGGCCAGATCCTGCTGATGAGCAAGGAGGCGCTGCAGCGCCGCGTGCTCACCGACTCGCGCGTCAAGGTCTACGACTGCGGGCGCCGCGACATCCGCGCCGGCGCCATCGACCGCCGCGTGCTCGCCACCCTCGAGTTCCTGACCGCCAGCGGCCTGAAGCCCACCGTCTCCTCCCTGGAGTGCGGCCACGGCCTCATGACCGCCTCGGGCAACGTCTCCGAGCACTCGTCCGGCAGCGCCGTGGACATCGCCGCGATCAACGGGATCCCGATCATCGGCCACCAGGGCGCCGGCTCGATCACCGACATCACGATCCGCCGCATGCTGACGCTGCAGGGCACGATGAAGCCGCATCAGATCATCAGCCTCATGACCTTCGACGGCGTCGACAACACCCTGTCGCTGCCCGACCACGCCGATCACATCCACGTCGGCTTCCAGCCGCTGGACGGATCGGACAGCAAGGCCGGCAAGCGCCTGAACTCGGTGCTCAAGCCCAAGCAGTGGCTCAAGCTCATCGACCGCCTCGGCAAGATCGACAACCCCACGGTCATGACCACGCCGTCGAAGTACTCGCTCAAGGTCAAGGTGCCGAAGAGCGGCTCCGTCGCGCACTCCGGCGACTGAGCGCGGCGCGGCGGGCGAGACCGTCTTCTCCTTCGTCCAACTGGAGTTCCCCTGGGCGCTGGGTCCAGCCGACGGCCGCCATGTCCTGCGCGGCCATGCCGGCGAGATCGAGCACGTCCTCGTCCTGAGCACCCTGGGCGCGCCCCGGCGGCGCATCGTGGGCGGCCGTCGCGGGCGCGAGGCTTCCTCCGAGCCCGCCGCCGTCGCAACGGCGCGGGCCACGCTGGTCTCCGTCGCGCCGCTCGATGAGCCCGAGGCGCGCGCCTGGCTGGACGGCGCCGACGGCGAGGAGGCGGTGGCGGCCGCGATCGTCATCCTCAACCGGGTGCTGCACCTGCAGCGCGTCGCGGCCGCCGACCACGCGACCCGCGAGGTCGCGCGAGCCCAGGCGCTGGTCGTGCGCGTGGGCTACGGCGAGGGCGAGCAGGTCGCCGACGGCCGCTGGGCGCGGGCGCGCGAGCTGCCCGTCCCCCGCGCCCGCGCCCGCCGCGACGCCGCGCTTCGGCCGCAGGAGCGCCTGTCGGCGCTGCTCGGCAGCCGCGACGCGGCGCTCGCGTGCGAGGAGCTCGCCCTGCGCGCGCGCGCCGACGTCGACGCCGGGCGCCGCCGCGAGGCCGCGCTGCAGCTCCGAACGGCCCTGCAGGCCGCCGTGGCCGAGCTGCCGCCCTGGGGCGAGCGCGGCGACCTCAGCGCGCGCATCGCCGAGCTCGAGGAGCTGCTCCCCGAGGCCGACGCCGCTGCGGACGCCGCCCTGCGCGGCGGGGTGGACGACGAGGTCTTCGCCCGGGCCGAGCACGCCCTGGGCCGCCTTGAGGCGGCGCTCCGCGCGCGGACGGCCGCCGGCTTCGACTGAACGCACAGCCGGGTTTGACAACGTGGCGCCCACCGCGGGCGTAGGGTGCGCGCATGCCGACCCCTCCCGTCGTCGAAGAGACGACCGTCCTCGCTCTCGCCGAGAAGGCCAAGCTGGTCAAGTCGCTGCGGCGCTTCGACATGGTCTTCTTCACCGTGTGCGCCTTCGTTGGCCTCGACACCCTCGGAACCGTTGCCTCCAACGGGCCGCAGGGCTTCACCTGGCTCATCGTGCTGGCCATCCTGTTCGTGCTGCCCTACGCGCTGCTGATGAGCGAGGTCGGCAGCGCCTTCACGCAGGAGGGCGGCCCCTACGAGTGGGTCAAGCTGGCGTTCGGGCGCCTCCAGGGCTCGATCGCCGCGGTGCTCTACTGGGTCACGAACCCCCTGTGGGTCGGCGGGTCGCTCGCCTTCATCGCCACCGAGGCGTGGAGCTCGAACGTCTTCCACATCGGCTCGGGCTCGGTCGGCGACTACCTGTTCAAGTTCGCGTTCATCTGGCTGTCGATCACGGTGGCCATCGTGTCGCTGCGCCGCGGCAAGTGGATCCCCAACGTCGGTGCCTTCCTGCGCATCGCCGTGCTGGGGATCTTCACGATCACCACACTCATCTACGGGATCCAGAACGGCATCAACGGCTTCCCGGTGAGCGACCTCTCGCCCACCGGGGCCGTGTTCCTGGCGCTCGTCCCGCTGCTGCTGTTCAACTACGTCGGGTTCGAGCTGCAGAACGGCGCCGCCGAGGAGATGCAGGACCCGCAGAAGGACGTCCCGCGCTCGGTGGTCCTCAGCGGGATCATGGGCGTGCTCATGTACTCGATCCCGGTCTTCGCGATCATCGCCGTGTTGCCGGCGAGCAAGGTCACGGGCATCGGCGGGTTCATCGACGCCGTCGCCGAGACGTTCACCGTCTACGGCGGCGCCCAGTCCTTCCTGCTCGGCGCGATGACGCTCGGCTTCGTCGGCACGCTGCTGACCTCGGGGGCGGTGTGGATGATCGGCGGCGACCGCATCCTGGCCGTGGCCGCCTACGACGGCGGCTTCCCCGGGTACTTCGGCGTCTTCAACCAGAAGCTCGGCACGCCAGTCCGCGTCAACGTGATGTCGGGCATCGTGTCGACCATCTTCATGGTCGTCGCCGTGGCCGCCTTCAACGGCGGATCGAACTCCAAGTTCGTGGTCGTCCTCGACATCGCGATCTCGACGACGCTGATCTCCTACCTGTGGATCTTCCCGGCCGCGATGAAGCTGCGTTTCAGCCACCCGCACGTCCACCGGCCCTACCGGGTGCCGTTCGGGAGCGCGGGCATGATCGCCGCGGGCGTCATCACGACGTTCTGGGTGGCGCTCGGGAGCTGGGTCGCCGTCTTCCCGGGGACACTCGAGCGGCTGTTCGGCCTCGACTACAACTTCAAGGACGAGTGGGGCGTCAGCCGCACCACGTTCGAGGCACTCACGCTCGGCACGCTCGGCGTGATTCTCGTGATCGCGCTGGTGGGCTACGCGCTGAGCGCCCGGGTGCGCGCGCAGCGGGCCGAGGTGGCGCTGCAGGCGCCCTAGAGCGCCGCGAGCACCGCGCCGAGCTCGGCGACGACGTCACCGTCGAGCTTCACCGCGGCGCGCTCGTCCCACGGCGTCGGGCCCTGGGTGACGATCGCGATCCGCCCGCCGCGGGCACGGGTCGTGCCCGGCAGCTGCGCGATCGGATGCACCTCCAGCGACGAGCCGACGCAGAGCAGCAGGTCGGCGCCGCTCGCCAGCTCGTGCGCGCGCTCCAGCGCCGCGGCGGGCAGCCACTCGCCGAAGAGCACCACGTCGGGCTTCAGGGGCGCGCCGCAGTCGCAGTGGGGCACGCTCAGCGGGTCGGCGGCCAGCCGCCGGCGGGTTTCGCGCAGCGGGTAGGAGGCGCCACAGGCCAGGCACGAGGACGTCTCGATCGAGCCGTGGACCTCGACGAGCTCGCGCGTGCCCGCCTTGCGGTGCAGCACGTCGATGTTCTGGGTGATGACGGCGTCGAGGTGCCCGCGGCGCTCGAGCTCGACCAGTGCGCGGTGCGCGCCGTTGGGCTCCTTGTGCTCGAGCGTGGCGAAGCGGTCGCCGTAGAAGTGCCAGAAGCGCTCGGGATCCGCGCGCCAGGCGTCGATGTGGGCGACCTCCATCGGGTCCACGTTCGTCCACAGCCCGGTCCCGGGCGTGCGGAAGTCGGGGATCCCCGACGGCACGGAGATCCCCGCTCCGGTGAGGGCGACGACCGAGCGGGCCTCGCGGATGAGGCCCGCCAGCGTCGCGGCGCCCGTGCTCAGCGACCCTTCCACTGCGGTGTGCGCTTGCCCAGGAACGCCGCGATGCCCTCTCGGGCGTCCTCGCTGGCGAACGCGGCGGCGAAGCCGGCCTTCTCGGCCTCGATGCCTTCGTCGAGGTCGCCCTTGCCGGAGACCTCCTTGATCTGCGCCAGCGCCAGCGGCGCCTGGCCGGCGAGCCGGCGCGCCCAGGCCAGCGCCTGGTCGAGCAGCTCGTGGTCGGCGACGACGCGGTTGACCAGGCCGAACTCGAAGGCCTCGTCGGCGCCGATCGAGTCGCCGATCAGGTTCATCTCCAGGGCCTTGTTGGAGCCGACCAGGCGCGGCAGGCGCTGGGTGCCGCCGAAGCCGGGGATGATGCCCAGCTTGATCTCGGGCTGGCCGAAGGTGGCCGAGCGCGCGGCGATGCGCACGTCGCAGGCCATCGCCAGCTCGCAGCCGCCGCCGAAGGCCAGGCCGTTGACCGCGGCGATGGTGGCGATGCCGGCGGTGCCGAGGTCACGCATCAGCGCGTGGGCGTTGTCGACGAGCTCGCGGCCGCTGGTCTCGTCCATCTGCGTGAACGCCTTGATGTCCGCGCCCGCGCAGAACAGCAGCGGGTTGGAGGAGGCGATGACCAGCGCGCGAACGCCGGAGCCCTTGACCTGCTCCCAGACCTTGCCGAGGTCCTCGATGACCGAGGGCGCAATCGAGTTCATCAGGCCGTTGGCCAGCCACGCGATCGCGACGTCGCCGCGAGTCTCGAGCTTGACGACCTCGCCGGGCTGCTCGGCGTCGAGCTGCGGGTAGGGGTAGAAGCCCTGGCCGCTCTTCTGGCCCAGGCGGCCCTGAGCGACGAGGCGGCGGATGATCAGCGGCGGGGCGAAGCGCTCGCCGTGCTTCTCCTCGGCCTCCTCGAGGCGCTCGAGGATCGCGTCCAGGCCCTCCATGTCGGCCTTCATGAACGGCGGGAACAGGCCGCGGCGGGGGTCCAGGCCGGCGCCGGTCATCATCGCGACGTCGATGTCGCGGTGGGTCGCGACGCCCTCCTCGAGCACCAGGCAGGCCTCGACGAAGGTCTTCAGCGTCAGCAGCTCGACGAGCTCCTCGATATCGGGCTCCGCGTCGCCGAACAGGGTCGGCTCGCCCGCGGTCGTGTAGAAGCCCTCGCCGCCGCTCTTGGTGCCGAGCTTGCCCTCGGCGACGAGGCGGCTCATGCCCTCCGGGACGTAGAAGCGGTCGCCGTAGGCGTCGCGCAGGTGCTCGGCGACGTGCAGGACGGTGTCCAGGCCGAGCAGGCTGATGAGGAAGTAGGGCCCCATCGGCGTGACGTTCGCCGCGCCGACGCCCTCGTCGATCGCCTTGATCGACAGGCCCTTCTCCTCCTGCTCGCGCCAGATCTCGGCGATGCCGGAGTTCAGGATGCGGTTGACGACGAAGCCGGGGACCTCGGCGCAGGCGATCGGCTGCTTCTTGATCGCCTGGGCGAAGTTCAGCGCCGCGGTGACGGTCTCCTGGGTGGTGTCGTCGCCCTCGATGACCTCGACCAGCGGCATGACCGCCGCGGGATAGAAGTAGTGGAAGCCGACGACCTGGTCGGGGCGGTTGGTCGCCTCGCCGATCTCGGTGATCGACAGCGACGACGTGTTCGAGGCGAGAATCGCGTGGCCGGGCGTGACGGCGTCGAGCTCGCCGAAGACCGCCTGCTTGATGTCCATGCGCTCGGGCACGGCCTCGATGACGAAGTCGACGTCGCCGAAGCTCGCGTAGGTCGTGGTGCCGTCGATGCGCCCGATGATCTCGTCGACCTGCGCGGCGGCCTGCTCCTCGGTGAGCTTGCCCTTCTTGACCAGGCGGGCGACCTGGCCCTCGGAGACGCTGCGCGCCTCGTTCAGCCCCGCCTGCACGAGCTCGTCCCTGACATCCTTGAGGACGACCGGGATGCCGGAGGCGGCGATGGTCTGGGCGATCTGGCCGCCCATCGTTCCTGCGCCGACGACGGCGGCCTTGAAGACGAACATGGCGCTCTAAGGGACTCCTGTTGAGACGAAGGGGAAGGCGGGGAGGCTATACAGCCGGCTCGCGGTCGGCGGCCAGCTCCACCGCGAAGCGGCGCAACGTCCGGCCGAGCGACTCCTTCTGCGCGCGGCGCACGAAGACGATGTCCACGAGCCACATCCCGGGGCGCGCCTCCTTGACCTCGTACTCGAGCTCCAACGCGACGGTGACGCCGTCGTCGGCGGGTGTGAACGAGACCCGCTGGGTGCCGCGGATCTGCTCGTCCTCGACGTCCGCGGTCTGCCCGGTCCGCGCCTCGTAGGTGCGCACGCGCTCCTGCACGCGCCCGCGGCCGCCCGGGTTGGAGTCCCACAGGACGCGCCCGCCCGTGGCCGGCCAGCCGCCCTCGAGGCGCTCGACGTGCTTGAGGCCGTCGACGAAGCTCGGCCAGCGCGAGGTGTCATACCAGAGCGCCTCGGCCGCGCTGGCGAGGCCGGCGACCTTCACGCTGGCCTCGACCTTGCCCATCAGAGTTCCAGCTCCCGGCGGACGCCGGCGACGCCGGCGGCGATCGCATCCAGGCGCGGGCCCAGCGCGGTGGCGAGCTCGTCGCGCTCGGCCTCGCCGGCGGGAGTGAGGCGGTAGAAGCGCCGCGAGCGCCGCTCGGGGTGCTCCCACTCGGCGGCGACAAGGCCGCGGGCCTCGAGATCGCGCAGCAGCGGGTACATCGTGTTCGGGTTCGGGGCGATGAGACCACCGGTGGTGTCCTCGACGCGCTCGATCAGGCGGCCGCCGTAGGACGGTCCTTCACCGAGGAAATGCAGCACCAGCAGCGGCAGCAGGCCGGCCCGGCGCAGCTCTCCGACCAGCGGGTCCTGGGAGCCGGCGCCTCCGCGGGCGCCCGCGGCCGCGCGGGCGGCCTCGAGCGGCGCCGCCTCGGCGACGGCGCGTTGGGTGCGGCGGGGCGGCATCACCCCGAAGGATCGCGCATCGAGCGGGGATCCGTGCTCGCTGAGCGGGCACGGACCCCGACTCGGCGCGTTCAGACGGCGACCGGCGACTCGGCGCGGCGCGGCAGGAGCGTCTCGCGGGCGATGACGAGGCGCTGGATCTGCGACGTGCCCTCGTAGAGCTGCATGATCTTCGCGTCGCGCATGAGCTTCTCGACGGGGTACTCCTTGATGAAGCCGTAGCCGCCGTAGACCTGCACGGCGTCGGTGGTGACCTCCATCGCGGAGTCGGCGGCGAAGCGCTTGGCGTGCGAGCTCTCGAGCGTGTTGCGCTTGCCCTGATCGAGCAGCACGGCCGAGTTCCAGGTGGCCAGGCGCGACAGGTGCACCTTGGTCGCCATGTCGGCGATCATGAACTGGATCGCCTGGTGCATCGCGATCGGCACGCCGAACTGCACGCGCTCCTTGGAGTACTCGGTGGCGAACTCGAAGGCCGCGCGGGCGATGCCGGTGGCCATGGCCGCCACGCCGGGGCGCGTGCGGTCGAGGGTCATCATGGCGAGCTTGAAGCCCTTGTTCTCCTCACCGAGGAGGTACTTCTCATCGACCTCGGTGTCGTTGAACGTGATGGTCGCGGTGTTCGACGCCCGCTGGCCCATCTTGTCCTCCTTCTTGTCCACGATGACCGTGTCGTCCTTGCGGACCAGGAAGGCGGAGATGCCGCGGTGGCCGGCGTCCGGGTCGGTCTTGGCGTAGACCGTGAACCAGTCGGCGTAGCCGCCGTTGGTGATGAAGCACTTCGAGCCGTTGAGGACGTACTTGTCCCCCTCCTTCTTGGCGCGGGTGCGCATGCCGGACACGTCGGAGCCGGCGTCGGGCTCGGTCAGGCAGAACGAGGCCAGCTTGGCCTCTTCGACGAGCTCTGAGAAGTACTCCTTCTTGACCTCCTCGGAGCCGCCGAGCTGGACCGGTGCGGCCGCGAGGCCGTTGGCGCCCAGCGACGTCTGGATGCCCGAGCAGCCCCAGGAGAGCTCCT
>JBDTYI010000293.1:0-26464 GCA_040005775.1 Solirubrobacteraceae bacterium | reverse complement strand
CCGATCTGCTCGCCGATCTCGGCCTGCGTGAGGTCCTCGGCGAAGCGCAGGCGCAGCACCTCGCGCTCGCGCGGGGTGATCGAGCGCATCAGGTGCTCGAGCGTCGCACGATCCTCGGCGAGCTCGAAGCCGAGCTCCTCGGTGCCCATGGTGTCGCCGAGCGTGTCGCCGCTGTCCTCGTCGCTGCTGCCGCGCGGCGCCTCGAGCGACGTGGCCTTGTACGCGCCCGACGCCTCGAGCGCCTCGAGCACTTCCTCCTCGTCGGAGCCGACCTTCTCGGCGATCTCGGCGACGGTGGGCGCGCGGTGCAGGCCGAGCGAGAGGTCGGCCACGGCACGGTCGACCTTCAGCGCGAGCTCCTGGAGGTCGCGGGGCACGCGGACCGACCAGGTCTTGTCGCGGAAGTAGCGCTTGATCTCGCCGAGGATCGTCGGGACCGCGTAGCTCGAGAACGCGACCTCGCGACCGAGGTCGAAACGGTCGATCGCCTTGACGAGGCCGAGGCAGGCGACCTGGAAGAGGTCGTCGAACGGCTCCTCAGGCCGCTGGTAGCGTCGGGCGAGCTGGCGGGCCAGGGGCAGGAAGCGCTCGACGAGCATCGCGCGGTCGACCGGATCACGCTTGTCGAGGTAGCGCTCGAAGAGCGCGCGGTCCTCTTCGGCCCGGCTGCTGCCCGAGCCGAGCTCGGTGCGCGGGCGCGGCGGCACGGCTACGCGTGGGCGAAGCATGAATCCAGGGAGCCGGAGGGGCCGGCTGGGAGCGGGGCGCGCATGCGGTCGGGGTGTACGACATCCGACGCCAGGGGGTTGGGCGAAGCGGATCGTGGCGGGGGGATGGGCCGCGATCGGCGGTGAGTGTACCGCGTCGGTAGGCTGGATCGACTGTGGGGGTGAACGAAGGGCAGCGGCTCAAGGTGCTCCTGGCCGACGAGGACGAGGCCGCGCTCACGCGCACGGCGGAGCTCGTGCGCTCACTGGGCCACGAGCCGACCGAGCTGACCGTGCGCGTGGACGAGATCGCCGACGTGATCGCCCGCGAGGATCCCGACCTCTCGCTGGTGGTGGTCCACGAGGACGACGAGCACGCGCTCGAGTTGATCGAGGAGATCGGGGAGTTCTCCAACGGCCCGGTCGTCGCCGTGCTCACGGAGGAGGACCCGGAGTTCGTCGCGCGCGCGGCGCGCCGCGGCATCCACTCCTACGCGCGTCAGGAGACGCCCACGTCGATGCAGAGCGCCATCGAGATCGCGCTGCGCCGATGGGAGGAGCGCCGCGGCCTGCGCGACGACCTCCAACGTCTCCAGGGTGCGATCGAGCGCCGCGCCGTCATCGAGCGGGCCAAGGGCATCCTCATGGAGCGCCACGCGATCGGCGACGGCGAAGCGTTCCAGCGTCTGCGCGAGCACGCGCGCAGCCACAACCGCACCGTGGTCGACGTGTCGGCGTCGGTCCTCGAGGGCCATGCACTGCTCCCAAAGGCGGGCCCGGGCCGGGATTAGGCGCGTCGCGACTCGGGAATCCCTCCGCAAGTCGCGCCGGAAGGAGAGACCGGCGCTCGTCCCACAACAACAAGGAGTTCCAGCAAATGATCGGGATCCTCATCGCCATCCTGCTGGCGGCCCTCGTGTACTTCCTGTGCACGGCCCTCGGCCTGCCGGCCATCGTCGCCATCATCGCCGCGATCCTCGTGCTCGTCTCGGGCATCGGCACCGGCGGATACGGCTACGGCCGCAGGGGCGTCTAGTAGCCACTGCCGTCGACACGCGCGCGTCCGGCGACGAGGCCGGGCGCGCACCGTTCGCGGACGTGCTGAAGCGCGCGTTCGCGAACTTCCGCGCGCACGAGATGACCGATCGTGCGGCGGCGCTGACGTACTACGCGATGATGTCGCTGTTCCCGGCGTTGCTGCTGGGGATCACGCTGCTCGGGCTCTTCGGCCAGCAGTCGATCGTCACCGACGCGTCGGACTACGTCCTGAAGAACGGCGCCGACCCCGCCACCGCGGCGGTCATCCGCAAGACGCTTCAGAACGTCATCGACTCCTCGGGCGGCGCCCTCGGCTTCGCCCTGATCCTCTCGGTCGTCCTCGCCCTCAACGGCGCGTCGGGCGCCTTCGGCGCAGCGGGCCGCGCGCTGAACGCCGTCTACGGCGTCGAGGACGACCGCGGCTTCGTCAAGCACAAGGCCGCCGACCTGGGCGCGACGCTGCTGGTGATCGTGCTCTTCGCGATCGTGCTCATCTCGCTCTTCCTCGGGGGCGGGATCGCCGAGAGCATCTTCGGGACCATCGGCCTCGGCTCGACCGCGTCGACGGTGTGGTCGATCGTGCGCTGGCCGGTCGCGCTCGTCGCCGCGATGGTCGCCTATGCCCTCGTGTACGGGTTGGCGCCGGCCACGGTGCCGCGCAGGGTGCGCTGGATCTCGCCGGGCGCCGCAGCGGGCGTCGTGCTGTGGATCGTTCTCTCGATCGCCTTCGCCTTCTACATCAAGAACTTCTCCAGCTACGGCGCCGCCTACGGGGCTTTCGGCGCCGCGATCGTGCTCCTCCTGTGGCTGTACGTGTCGGCGAACGCCTTCCTGTTCGGGGCGGAGCTCAACGCCGAGCTCGAGCGCTCGGAGAAGGCGGGGCGCCGCGGGCCGCCGCCGCCCAGCGCCCCGCCGCCGAGCCCCCCGCCGCGCGCCTAGACCGCGTCGGCCGGCTCGCGGTCGGTCAGCTCGATCGGATGCGAGCACAGCGTCCCCCGCCCGGGGCACGACGCGCACAGCACGCGGTGGGGCACGCGGGCGACCGGGAAGTCGCCGGCCAGCAGCGGCGCCGCGTCGGCCTGCAGCTCGCCCTCGAGCGTGGCGGCATCCGCCGCGGTGTAGCGCGCGATCGCGGGCTCATCCGGGCGCTCGAGGAACACGTGCGCGACCTCGACCGACTCGTGACCGGCGCGGAGCGCCGCGAGCGCGTAGATCCGCCGCTGCCCCGCGTAGGAGGCGGAGACGAGCGCCTCTGGGTCGGCGTCGCCGATACGGTCGGACTTGTAGTCGATCACGAGCGCCAGGCCACTGGCCTCCTCGGCGAGGACGTCGACGAAGCCGTTGACCAGCGGGCCGCTGCCCAGCGCGAACGCGAACCCGCGCTCGCGGTGCACGATGGGCGCCGAGGCGAGGCGGTCGCGCAGCGCGCTGGCCAGGAACGCCGCGCTCATCTTGAGCAGGTCGGCCGCGTCGGCAGCGGCCACCTCCGCGCCGAGGCCCTCGGCCAGGGCGCGGACGTCGGCAGGGCCCGGCGGCGGCGCGCCGGGCGCGAAGTCGGCGTGCTCGAGCAGCGCGTGGACGAGGGTGCCCCGCAGTCGCGCCTCCAGGCCGCCGGCGGGCGCGTCGGGGTCGGCGAGGTGCGGGGGCGGATCGACCTCGGGCAGCCCCAGGCCGCGCTGGAGGTGATAGCGGTATCCGCACTTGACGTAGTCGGCGAGCCCGGAGTAGCTGAGCGCCGCGGGCGGCGCGGGGCGCTCGTCGGTGCCGTCCAGCCGCTCGGCGGGAAGTGCGGCGGCCGGCGGGGCCGCCTGCTCCTGCAGCGACAGCGCGAGCTGGCCGCCGGGCTCGACCGCCGGCGACTCCAGGCGCAGCGCGCCGCTGTCCGGGGCGTTCAGCTGGGCGCGCACCGCGCCGTGCTCGCGGACGTCGTCGTCGGGGGTGAGCGCCGCGACGCCGGGCATGAGCGCGGGCGCCATCCAGGCGATCGGCGCGCCGCCGGGTCGCGGCGCGGGCCAGGCGTCGCCCAGCCGGGCGGACCCCGAGACGATCAGGCGCTCCTCGGCGCGGGTGAGGGCGACGTGCATGACGCGGCGCTCCTCGGCGTCGTCGGCCCGCTTGCGCTCCTCCGCGATGGCTTCGAAGTCCAGGGCCTTCGCGCTCTGTCCCTCGAGGTCGATCATCCGCAGCCCGACGCGCTCGCCGTCCACGAGCAGGTCGGGGTGGGTGGTGATGCCCGCGCGGCCGAGGTCGGCGACGACCACGACAGGGAACTCGAGCCCCTTCGCGGCGTGGATCGTCATGAGGCGCACCGCGTCGAGGCCGCCGAGGTCGACCGGGGCGTCGGGCTGCGGGGCGTCAGCGGCGAGCTCGGAGGCCGCGAGGTCGACGAGCCCGCGGAGGTCGCGGCCGCGCCGCGCCTCGAACTCGGCGGCGAGCGCCATCAGGCGGTGGATGTTGGCCAGCCGCCGGGCTCCGCCGGGGAGCGCGAGAACGTGCAGGTCATAGCCGGTGCGCTCGACGACCCGGGCCAGCAGCTCGTCGAGCCCGCGCCGCCCGGCGGCGGTGCGCTCTTCGGCGAACCACGCCCGGAACGCGGCGAGCCGGGCCATGTCGGCCTCCGAGACCCGCGTGGCGGGATCGCAGAGGGCATCCCACGGGCGCCGCCCCTGCGCGCGCGCGGCGATCGCGAGCAGCGCCAGCGTGTCCGACGACGCGCCGACGAGCGGGGAGGCGAGCAGCCCGAGCAACGCCTCGTCGTCGCGCGGGTTGGCCAGCGCGGCGAGGTAGGAGCACAGGTCCTGGATCTGTTGGCGCGCCCACCAGCCGCGGCCGCCGGCGGCGAGCGTCGAGAGGCCCTGAAGGCGCAGCGCCTGCTCGTAGAGGCCCATATCGGTCGCGGCGCGCATGAGGATCACGACGTCGCCGGCGCCGAAGCCGCCGCCCCGCACGAGCTCGGCGACGCGCTGGGCGACGAGCCGCGCCTCAGCCTGCTTGACCGGGCTCGCGGCGGGAAGACCGGCGCCGAGCGCCGCGGGTGCGTCGGCGTCCCACGCGTCGGCGTCGGTGACCAGCAGCTCGATCGGCGGCTCGGGGGCGGGCGGGTCGGTGCGCCCGGCGCGCAGCGGCTCCCAGCGCTCGTGCTCGCCGGCGTAGGCCGCGTCGAGCACGGCCAGGATCTCGGGGCGGGCGCGGAAGCTCGTCGCCAGCGTGGCAACCGCGCCCTGGGGCTCGAGCTCGGCGCGGCGGGCACGGAAGACCTCGACGTCCGCGTGGCGGAAGCCGTAGATCGACTGCAGCTCGTCGCCGACCGTGCAGGCGTTGGCCCGCTCGAGATGGGCCAGCAGCTGCATCTGCAGCGCGTTGGTGTCCTGGAACTCGTCGACCATGATCCGCGCGAAGCGCTCGGCGTAGGCGGCGGCGATGCCGGGCTCGCGGTCGAAGAGGTCGCGCGTGAGCAGCTCGAGGTCGGCGTAGTCGACGCCCGAGCGCCCCCGCTTGGCGCGGGCGTAGGCGGCGGAGTAGCCCTCGAGCAACTCGCCGAGCAGCGCGACGGCGGGCGCCGCCCGCTCGTCGGCCCGCGCGGCCCTGTAGTTCGCGCAGGCCGCGCGGTACTCGTCGAAGGCTTCTGTCTTCAGCTCGGCGGCGCCCTTCCCCACCGAGAGCTTCGCGACGTCGAGGTCGCCGCTCGCCGCGAGCAGCTCGCCGCAGCGCCCGAGCGTCACGCGGGCCGCCTCGATCGACGCCAGCGACCGGGCTCCGGCCAGCGCGTCGGCCGCCGCGGCGTGGGCGGCGACGAGCCGGGCGCGGGCCGCCGCCGCGTCGGCCGGGCGCGGGCGCGGCAGTACTGGCGCGGTCTGGCCCCGGCTGCGCAGCTCGTCGTGCACCTCGGAGACCATCTTGCGCACGCGGTCCACGCCGTAGGCGGCGGTGAGATCGAGGGCGTCGCGGCGGAGCGCGTCGCCGCGATCGGCCAGGAAGTCGGCCAGAGCCCGTTCGAATGCCCCAGCGCGCGCGGCGCGCGCGTCGGCCCCCTCGAGCACGACGAACGCCGGGTCCAGCCCGGCGGCGACGGCGTGGGCGCGCAGGATCCGCGTGCAGAGGCCGTGGAAGGTCATGATCCACGCCGCCTCGGCCGCCCGGGCGGCGTCGCGCCCGCCGCGGGCCCGCAGCTCGCGGCGCACGCGCGTGCGCAGCTCGCCCGCGGCCTTGTCGGTGAATGTGATCGCCAGGACCTCGTCGGGGCGCAGATCGTCGTCGAGCACCGAGCGCACGAAGCGCTCGACGAGCACGGTCGTCTTGCCCGAGCCCGCGCTGGCGGAGATCTGCAGGCGGCCGTCGCGACGATCGATCGCGGCCTGCTGCTCTGGGGTGAAGGCGGTCATGCCGACGCGGCCTCGCACCGGCAGATCGTGGGATGCGCGCAGCCGCCGTTCCACGCGCAGCGCTCGGGGCGTGGCGCGAGCTCGCCGGCGCGGATGCCGGCGAGTGCGTCGAGCGCGACCGCGAGCACCCCGTTCAGCAGCTCGTCGAGCTCCTCCTCCGAGGCTCGGTCCGGGCGGTACGTGCGCAGGCCGGGGTCGGCGTCGGCGCGGATCGCGCCGCGCGGGCGGGCGTCCTCGCTCCCGAGCGGCTGGTAGAGGCCGCCAGCCGCCGCGACGCCGAGCACCTGCGGCAGCGCGAGCATGTACAGGCCGACCTGGAGGCGCGCCTCCTCGACCCACTTCGCCCGCGCCGGGGCGGTCTTGCCCTTGTAGTCGTAGACGAGCGCCTGGCGGGTGGTGGGGGAAGAAAGCACGTCGACGCGGTCGATGCGCCCGGTGAGCTTCAGCGCGCCGCCGGCGAGCTCGGCGGCCGGGCGCTCGTCGTCGGCGCCGCCGAAGCGCAGCTCGAAGTGTGCGGGGACCGCCTCGGAGCCCGCGTGCGCGGCGTGGTCGACGTAGCGCAGCAGGTCGGCCTCCAGGCGCCGCAGCGCCGAGCGCAGCCGCTCGGGGTTGGCCGACAGCTTCGCGCCGGCGCTGTGGCGCTTCAGCGCGGCGTGCAGGATCGCGCGCGCCTCCTCGAGCCGGCCCGGGGTCAGGCGCCCACCACCGTTGGCGAGCTCGCGGAAGGCGTCCTCGAGGATCCGGTGGGCCAGCTCGCCCCGCAGCATCGGCTCGGGATCGGGCTCGAGCACGTCGGGCCGCAGCAGCCGCTCGACGAACCACTTCACCGGGCAGCTCGCGTAGGCCTCGAGCGCCGACGCCGACCACGCCTCGCGCTCGGCGAGCCCGGCCAGCACCTCGGCATCGCGCAGCGGTGCGACGTGCGGTGCGGGCGCGGGGGTCTGCTCCACGGCCCGCGCACGCTCGGCGGCCCGCGGGGTCGGCGCCAGCGGCGCGTCGAAGCCGGCGGCCCCGAGGCGCCGCATGTCGACCGCGACGTCCTCGACGTGGTCGAGCAGGTCGTCGACGAACAACGAGCGCACGAGCGGCCGGCCCTCGTCGTCGCCCGCCGCCCAGCTCAGGACGAGCTTCTCGGTCGGCCGCGAGGCGGCGGCGTAGAACAGGTAGCGCTCGGCGTCGAGGGCGTCCTCGCGCAGGCGCAGTCGCAATCCGCCGGCGGCGTTGATCGCGCGCCGCTCGGCGTCGCCCAGGAACGGCTCGGGGCGGCCGGGGCGCGGGAACGAGCCCTCCGTGAGCCCGCACGCGAAGAGCGCCCGGACGCGGCGGGCGCGCACCGCGCCGGGCCCCGCGATCGCGACGAAGCCCGTCCCCGCCCACCCCGCGCGCGCCGGGCGGACCTCGAGGCCCTCGACGAGCGCGATCAGCTCGCGGGCGTCGGGCACGAGCGAGCGGTCGGCGCGGCCCAGGGCGCCGAGCTCGGCGAACGCTCCGCGCAGCGCGCGCGCCACCCGCGCGTCGAGCGCCTCGGAGCCGGCCAGCACCCGCGCCTGCCCGCGCCAGGGCGCCATTGCGAGGCGGTCGATCTCGCGCTGGAGGTACTCGTAGAGGCGCTCGGGCTCGTGCGTGAGCTGCGCGGCGCGGTCGAGCTCTGAGAGCGGGAACTCCGGATGGGCCGCCTCCCATCGCGCACGGGCCTGCGCGGCGGTCGACTCGCCCGCGACGCGCGCGTCCTGCTCGAGGCGGTCGGCCAGCTCGGGACGGCGCAGCTTGCCCGGCGTGCGCAGCCACGCGATGAGGTCGTCGGCGGACCCGTCGAGCAGCGCGCAGCGCAGCAGCGCCGCAACACCGCGCCCGACCGCGGTGTGCCCGGCGACCACGTCCGCGTCGAGCGCGACGGGTACGCCCGCGTCGGCGAATGCCCGCCGGGCCAGGGCGCCGCGGTCGCGCAGGACGACGGCGATCTCCTCGGCCGGCGTGCCCTCCCGCAGCAGCCGCGCGACGTGCGCCGCGACCAGCTCGAGCTCGGCCCGCTCGCCCCCGCCCTCCAGCAGCGCGACTGCCCCGCGGGCGCGGCGGCGCTCGCCCGGGTCCTCCTCGAACAGCCGCCGCTCGACGTGGGCCAGCACGGGTGCGGCGTAGTGCTTGGCCCGTGCAGGCAGCTTCACGTGCTCGGCGGCGATCGCGGCCAGCTCCTGGAACGTCGCTCCGCGACCGGCGAACGCGGCCCGGCCCGGCTCGAAGGTCAGCGACACGATCACGTCGGCGTCGACGCGGGCCGCAAGCGTTTCGACGGCGTCGAGCTGCAGCGCGCTCAGGTCGTCGAAGCCGTAGAGCAAGACCGGGGTCGCGCCCCAGCGGGCCGGCTCGGTGCGCAGCGCGTCCAGCGCGGCGACGTGGTGAAGCGTGCGGTCGCGCCGGCCCAGGCGGCTGAGCGCGTCGCGGTAGGCACCGTAGAGCGCGCCGAGCTCCTCGGCGTACGCCGCGCGCGCGGGGTCCTCGGCGGTCCACGCACGCAGGGCTCCGTACCAGCGCCCCGGCTCGATGCGCCGCTCCTCGAGCTCGTCCGCGAGCGCCAGCAGCGCCTGCGCGAACCCGGGCGTCCCGGCCGACTCGCTCAACACGTCCAGCCGCGCCCGGGCGATCGCCGCGCCGGCGACGCGCTGGCGCGCGACGAGGCCCAGCGGGCGGCCCGTGACGCCCGCCCGCTCGCAGATGACGTCGATGAGCCCCGAGAACGTCGACACGGCCACCCCGAAGACGACCCCAGAGGCCGCGAGCTCGCGGCGGTAGTGGTCGGCGTCGGCCGGCGTAGGCACCACCAGCAGCGGCTCGCGGTGCAGCCGCTCGCGGTAGGCGCCCAGCACAAAGCCGGCCTTCTCGGCGTTCGCGGGACCGGTGACGAGGGTGAGCGGCACGAACCCCTAAGGGTCGCGCAGGGAGCGGCGGATCTGCGCGGCGGGCGCCGAGAACAGCCCGTTCAGCGGCAGCTACGCCGCGGCCGCACCCGCATCCGTCGTTTCCGTGGCGGCGGCCTCGCCCTCGGCCTCCGGCGGCTTGGCGCCCTCCTTGGCCCACGGCTCGTCGAACTCCACGCGCCACTTGCCGTCGTCGGACTGCTCGAGCGCCAGGCGCGAGCGGAACGACTTGCCGCTCTTGCCCTTGAAGCCGGTGACCGGCTTCTCGGTGCGCCCGGTCTGGATCAGCTCGCGCGCGACGGCGCCGGGCAGCTGCTTGCCGGTCTTGGACTTCCAGATCACGAAGCCGCAGCCGGGGTCCTCGCGCGACCAGCAGGAGTAGCCCTTGCGGTTCTCCATGATGTCGTTGCCGCAGACCGGGCAGGGGCCGAGGTTCGCGCGCGGGATGCGCACGTCCTTCAAGGTCGTGTCGAGCACGCCGACGGTCTCCCCCGCGAACTTCGCGATGTCGGCCATGAAGCGCTCCCGCTGCTCTTCGCCGTGCTCGATGCGCGACAGGCGCCGCTCCCAGTCACCCGTCAGCGCGGGCGAGGTGAGCGGGTGTGAGTCGAGCAGGCGGATGACGTTGCGGCCCTTCTCGGTGGCGACGAGCGAGCGACCGTCGCGCTCCACGTAGGCCACGTCGATCAGGCGCTCGATGATCGCCGCGCGCGTGGCCGGCGTGCCGATGCCCGAATCCTTCATCGCCTCGCGCAGCTCGTCGTCCTCGACGAGCTTGCCCGCGGTCTCCATCGCGCCCAGCAGCGAGGCGTCGGAGTAGCGCCGCGGGGGCTTGGTCTCCTTCTCCTCGAAGGCGACCTCGCGCGTGTCGACCTCCTCGCCCCTGACGAGCTTGGGCAGCGTCTGGTCGCGGCCCTCGTCCTCGTCGCTGGACTCGCCCTCGCTCAGCTCGCCGTAGACGCCGCGCCAGCCCGGCACGAGCAGCACCTTGCCGCGCGTGCGAAACACATGTTCCGCGACGGTCGTCTCCACGCGCGTGTTCTCGAACTCGGCGTCGGGGTGGAAGACGGCCAGGAAGCGGCGGGCGGCGAGGTCGTAGATGCGCCGGTCGTCCGAGCTCATCTTCGAAAGGTCGTGGCGCGAGTTCGTGGGGATGATCGCGTGGTGGTCGCCGACCTTGGCGTCGTCGACCACGCGCCCCAGCGGCAGCAGGTCCAGCGATGTGACGTACTCCGCGCCCTTGGCGTACTCGGCGTTGGCGCCGACGTGACCGGCGGTCGGCTTGATCTCCTCGACCATGTCGCTGGTCAGGTAGCGCGACGCGGTACGCGGATAGGTCAGCGCCTTGTGCTCCTCGTAGCAGCGCTGCGCAGCCGCGAGCGTACGGCGGGCGCTGAAGCCGAAGCGGGTGTTGGCCTCGCGCTGCAGCGTCGTGAGGTCGTAGAGCAGCGGCGCGCGCTCCTTGCGCCGCGTGGTGTCGAGCTTGGTGATCGCGCCGCGCTGGGAGCGGACGGCGTCGACGATCGCGGCGGCCTCCTCCTCGGTGGCCAGGCGCGGCTTCGTGCCCGCGTGGAAGCGGCCCTCGTAGCTGCGGTCGCCCTCGGCGTCGAACGTCGCGTCGACGAGCCAGTACTTCTCGGGGACGAACGCGCGGATCTCCTCCTCGCGCCTGGCGATGATCGCCAGCGTCGGGGTCTGCACGCGGCCGAGCGAGACGGCGCCGTCGAAGGAGGAGCGCAGGCGGATGGTGGCCGCGCGCGTGGCGTTCATGCCCACGATCCAGTCGGCCTCCGAGCGCGAGCGGGCGGCCTGCTCGAGCCGCTCCATCTCCGCGCCGTCGCGCAGGTGCTCGAGCGCGTCGCGCATCGCCTGGTTGGTCATCGAGGACAGCCACAGGCGCTTGACGGGCTTCTTGGCCTTCGCCTTCTCGAACAGGTAGGCGAAGATCAGCTCGCCCTCGCGGCCGGCGTCGCAGGCGTTGACGACGAGGTCGATGTCGTCGCGCTTGAGCAGCTTGGTGACCACCGACATCTGCTTCTGCGAGCGCTCGTCGCGCACGACGAGCTTGAACGAGCTCGGCACGATCGGCAGGTCGGCCATGCGCCACTTCTTGAACTTGTCGTCGTACTCGTCGGGCTCGGCCAGCTGGACGAGGTGGCCGACGGCCCACGTGACCACGTGCTCGGGGCCCTCCAGCCAGCGGCTGGTCTTCTCCCCCGTCCCCGTGTGCTTCTCGAAGGGTCCGGGCAGCACGCGGGCCAGGTCCTGGCCCACGGACGGCTTCTCGGCGATGACGAGGGTCTTGCCCATGGAGTGGGCAGGGTAGCGGGGGTGCCTAGCCCGCGCAGGGGCCGGTCGAGACCGTGCCGCTCAGCCCGCGCAGGCGCTCGCGCACGATCGCGTCGGGCACGCCGTAGCCGCCCGCGGCACGGCCGCCGCGGGTCGCGGCGAAGACCGTAGTCAGGACGCGGCCGTCGGCGCCCACCATCGGGCCGCCCGAGTTGCCGGGCCGCACGCGCCCGCGCAGTGAGGTGATCGAGCGGCGGATCGGGCCGCGACCGTAGGCGTCCTGGGTCAGCACGGGCGTCGTCGCGCCCAGGCGCCCCGCGCGGACGTCGAACGGCCCGTTCTCGGGGAAGCCGAGGATCGCGCCCGAGGTGCCGCGCGCCGGATCTTCGGCGAGGTCGAGCGGGCGACCGCCGAGCCCGGGCACGCGCAGGACGGCGATGTCGTTGCGCGGATCGAACGCGACGGCCTGGGCCGCCAGCCCCGGGCCGCTGCCGCGCAGCTGCGCCGTCGTGTCGTCCTGGCCGGCCACGACATGGGCGTTGGTGACGACGATGCCCTCCGCCGCGATCCACCCGCTGCCCTCGACCCCCAGCCCGCATGCCGTGCCCTGGAGCTTCACGACGCCATCGGCCGCCGCGCGCACGTCCGGATCGCGCGCGATGGCGGCCCGCGGGGGCGGGACGTCGGCCTGCGGCCCGTCGATCCGCGGCACCGGGTCGAAGCGCGCCAGGGCGTTGAGGATCGTCCCCGAGGGCGGCAGCGCGCCGTTGAGCGCGCGCAGGATCGAGGAGCGCTGCACCTCGTCGCGCCAGGTGCGCGTCGGTGGCGACTGCAGCACGACGTTCCCCGCCAGCCACGCGAGCCCGAGCGCCACTGCTCCGGCCAGCGCCGCGCCGCCGAGGCCGTCGGCGGCACCCAGCCCCGGTGCGAGGCGCAGCTTGCGCCGCAGTCCGTGCCCGAGCGTCTCGAGGATCGAGGCGAGGATCAGCCCGCCGGCCATCGCGCCCAGCAGCGCGAACAGCGGCGCATAGGGCGACTGCGAGCCGCCCGACACGACGGCCTGGCCCAGACGCCCGCCCAGGAACGTGCCGAGGGCGAATCCGATGAGCGTCGCCGCACCGGCGAGGAACCCCTGCGAGAAACCGGCGGCCACGCTGAGCACGGTGATCACGACGATGATCCAGTCCAGAGTGGTCACGCGGCGCACGAGGCTACCCGGCGAGTCGACACGGTCCCGCCCACCTGTGTCCGCGAGGACGAAACCGCCGCATGGACGCGCGGCACGGCGGTTACGCTCAACCCAAGCGTGAGGGGGCAGAGGACGGGACCTGAGAGCAGACGCCCGCCAACGCGGGGCCGGGCGCCTGCCCGGTCCTACACGCGCGGTCAGCGACGTGCGCATCAGGCGCTCGCCGTCGGCGTCCTCTGCCTGCTGGCCTTCGTCGGCGGCCTCGTCGCCGGCGCGCTGCACAAGCCCGCCAGCCAGGCGTTCGCCGAGACGTTCGCGGCGGCCTGGACCCGCGGCGACTACGCGGCGATGTACACGCAGCTGACCGCCGCCGACCGCAAGACCTACAGCCGCCGCGGGTTCCTCAACGCCTACACCGACACGATGCGAACGGCGACGGCTGGCAGCGTGGTGGCCGGCCGCCCGCGCCAGAAGGACGACCGCTACCGCGTCCCGGTCACCGTCAGGACGCGCGTCTTCGGGACCATCCGCGGCACGGTCGAGCTGCCGGTGGGCGACGGCGGGGTCGACTGGTCCACCGCCCTCGTCTTCCCCGGCCTGCGCAAGGGCGAGAAGCTCGGGCGCACCACGCGGATGCCCCCTCGCGCCGGCCTGCGGGCCCGCGACAACTCGGTGCTGGCCGAGGGCGACGCCCGCACCTCGCCGCTGCCGGGCGTCGCGGCCGAGGTCGTGGGCCAGCTCGGCGACATCCCGCCCGACCGCGCCGACGAGCTCGAGGGCCTCGGCGTGCCGTCGGGGGCGAAGGTGGGCATCAGCGGGCTCGAGCGCGTCTTCGACGACCGGCTGCTCGGGCGCCCGGGCGGCGAGCTGCTCGCCGGCCGGCGCGTCCTCGAGGCCGCCCCGCCGAAGCAGGGTGGCGACGTGCGCACCACGATCTCGATCGGAGTCGAGCAGGCGGCGATCGCGGCGCTGGCCGGGCGCCTGGGCGGCGTCGTCGCGCTGAACCCGCGCACCGGCACGATCCTCGCGTTCGCCGGAATCGCGTTCTCGGGCCTGCAGCCCCCGGGATCGACGTTCAAGATCATCACCGCCACCGGGGCGCTGGAGGCGGGACTCACGAGCCCCGCGCGCACCTATCCGGTCCTCACCAAGGCGACGCTCGAGGGGGTCGACCTCGAGAACGCCAACGGCGAATCGTGCGGCGGCACGCTGGTGAACTCGTTCGCCGAGTCATGCAACTCGGTGTTCGCGCCGCTCGGTGCCCAGCTCGGCGGCAAGCGCCTGGTCGACGTCGCGCAGCGCTTCGGCTTCAACCGTCCCTCGGACATCCCGGGCGCGGCGGAGAGCACGATCCCGCCCGCCGCCGAGATCGGCGACGACCTCGCGCTCGGCTCGACGGCGATCGGCCAGGGGCGCGTGCAGGCGACCGCGCTGCAGATGGGCGTGGCGGCGGCGACGATCGGCCTGCGGGGCCGGCGCCCGCGCCTCACGCTCGACCTGGCGACGTCCGCGCGCGGCCTGCGCACGACGCGGGCGACCACGCCGGCCGTCGCGCACACGATGGAGCGCCTGATGCGCGCCGTCGTGCAGTTCGGCACCGGGACGGGCGCGGCGATCCCCGGCGTGGCGGTCGCCGGCAAGACGGGCACCGCTGAGCTCAAGACGACCAAGCGCTGTCAGCCGGACCCCACGAACATCGAGTCCTGCCCGGCCGACCAGCAGGCGAGTGACCCGACCGACACCGACGCCTGGTTCGCGGCCTACGCCCCGGCGGGCACCGGCCGCCCGCGCACGGCGGTCGGGGTGATGCTGGTGGGCGCCGGCGCCGGCGGGGACACGGCGGCGCCGGTCGCGCAGACCGTGCTCAGGGCGGCCCTCAAGGCCACCGGCTAGCTAGACGTCGAGGTCGACCGAGGCGGTGGTGTCCGGGATCGAAGAGTTGTCGATCTGGAGCTCCAGCGGGCGGTTCTCGAAGTTCTTGACCGGGATCTTGAACAGCAGCAGCGACCCCTGGATCGTGCTCTGCGCCGCGGTGGTGTTGGGCACCGGGATCAGCTGGTGCGGGCCGACAACGCCGCCTCGGTAGGCGTAGAGGTTGTCCTTACCGAGGGTGATCGGGCGGAACACCGTGCCCTGGGTGTCCTTGATCGCGTACTGGTCGGCAGCCGGCTGAGGCTTGCCGCTCTCGTTCTGGACACGCACGAAGACGGCGAACCACTGCTCGTCGGGGGCCAGCTTCTGGCCCGCGGGCAGGCCGGAGAAGTACTCGCGGTCTTCGCGGTCGGCCGGGTTGAGCAGGCGCGAGATCTGCACCTGGTACTTCATCGGGCCAAGGTCCAGGTACGTGCCCTCCGTCGCGGCGTGGAGGGTCTTCTCCTCCTTGGTGCCGCACGCCGAGAGCGCGACCGCGAGGACGGCGATGAGCAGGAACGAGACCAGGCGGCGCATGCGGCTGCGAACCCTAGATGATCGGTTCCGAGGCCGGCGTCATCGGTGGATGGCCCTGGCGGCGAACGGCGAGCCCGTGGCCGGCTTGCGGGCGCCCCCGGCGACGGTCGGGCGGGCGCCCCGGCCGCGGTCGTCCTCGAGGATCGACTGGAGGCGGCGCATGGCCTTCTTGAGGTTGCGCTTGGTCCAGCGGCGGGCGCCGAGCTTCTCCAGGAAGCGGTCTGTGGCCATTTTGGACTCGGTCTGCAGCGTGAAGCGCACGCGCGTCTCGCCCGCCGACGCCGGGTCGAGCTCGTAGACGCCGAGCGTGCGGATTCGATTGAACTTGCCCGTGCGCCCGGCCTCGACGATCTTGCGCGGGGCCTGAACCTCGACGATCGTGCTGTCGGCCCACGGGAATCGGTTCAGCGGGGCCTTGATCCGATACCGGGCGCCGGCCCCGTAGCCGAACGTGTCCTCGCGCGTGAGGTGCCAGTCGACCATGAAGTGGTCGCAGAACTCGGCGTGGTTCGCGACGTCGGCGAGGTAGGCGAAGACCTCCTCGCGCGGGCGGGCGATCGTCGTCTCGACGGTGAGGGCGTCCACGGCCGCGATACTACGGCGCGGGCGGGTGGGAACGGCTCGTCGGGCTCAGGCGGCGCGCAGGCGCACGGTCTGACCGCGCTCGCTGCTGCGCACGACCTCGGAGCGCTCGGGCGGGCCCCCGTGGCGCGGGCGGCACAGCTCGCAGACCAGCTCGCGGTCGGCGAAGCGGTGGATCCGCTCGCCGGTGAGGGGCGTGCGGCCGCAGTCCTGGCACGACATGCGGCCCGCCTCGAGGGCCCCGACGCCCTTGCGGAGCAGCTCACGCTCGAGGTCCGATTCGGACAGGCCCAGGACGGGTCGCAGCATGATTCAGAGCTTCGCCGCACCGTTCATGACTCCTCCCGACCCGGTCGTCGCCAAGCGGTTTCCACTCGTCGCGCCGGGGGTACCGCCCAGGCACGTTCTTCGGTCCAGCAGAGCGCAAAGGCCCGATAGGTAAGCCAAAACGTGGGCTGTGGCCGATTGACACCGTCGATATGATCGGTACCGCGCCGGTGGTCCCACCACCCGTCCGGCGCCCCACGCTAGAGGGAGCGGAGATGGAGTCATTGACGTCAGGAACGCTGGCCGGGACAGGGTCGTTTCGGTGCGAGGAGTGCGGCTACGTGATCAACCTCGCCGCCGCCGATCAGCTGCCTGCGTGCCCCGGCTGCGGCGGCGCCCGGTTCGCCCGCGCGTCGTTGTTCGCGGCCGGCCGTTTCCAGCGCAAGGCCGGCGACACGACCACCGAGCAGGAGCGCGACGAGCTCATTGCCGAGGCGCGCCAGCACATCGACGGCCCGGGTGAGTACCTCGCCTGGCACGACGGCGCCGAGGTGCGCCTGATGGCCCTGGAGCGCGAGTGGACGCGGGTCGGGCGCAGTCTGGCCGCCGACGTCCGCTTCGACGACCCGACGGTCTCCCGTCGCCACGCGCTGATCGTTCGCCAGCCCGATGGTGTGCGCGTGCTCGACGACCGAAGCCTCAACGGCGTCTTCGTCAACGGCGAGCGCGTCGAGTGGCGCGTGCTGCGCGACACGGATGAGATCGTCGTCGGGCGCTACCGGCTGCACTTCCTCGTCGGCGCGGAGGCCCCCGCGCTCGCGAAGGACGGGATCTCCGCCGCGCTCTGAGCGGCTCGCCTAAGCGCGGGACGGCTTTCGGCGCGCGTCCCTAGAATCGCGCCGAGTGGCTGACAAGATCGCGGTTCTCTCCCAGAAGGGCGGCACGGGTAAGACGACCGCCGTCCGGCACATCACGGACGTCTTCCGCCAGACGGGGCTGAAGGTGCTCGTGGTCGACCTCGATCCGCAGGGCAACCTCTCGGACTACTTCGACGTCCCGCCCGACGCCAACCCGACGATCGGCGACGTGCTGACGGGGCGCGCATCGGCCAAGTCGGCCATCCACGAAGGGATCATCCCGGCGAACCTCACGCTCGCCGAGTCCGAGCTGGCCATGGCCGGCAAGATGGGCCGTGAGCTGACGCTGCGCCGCGGGCTCAAGGAGGTCGAGGACGACTACGACATCGTCATGATCGACTGCCCCCCCGCGCTCGGGCTGCTGACCGTCAACGCCCTCGTCGCGGCCGACTACGCGCTGCTCAGCGCCGAGGCTCAGTACTTCGCGCTCCAGGGCGTCGAGCAGGCGCTCGAGGTCATCGAGCTCGCTCGCGACGGCCTGAACCCCGACCTGGAGTGGCTCGGCGTGCTGTTCAACATCGCCGACATGCGCACCGTGCATTCGCGCGAGGCCTACGACGGCCTCAAGGAGCACGTCGGCGACAAGCTCCTGAAGACCGTCGTCCGCCAGTCCATCGCCTACGCGGAGTCGGCCGAGCGCGCCGTCTCGATTCTCGAGCACCGGCCCGACCTGGGTCAGGACTACCTCGAGCTCGCCGACGAGCTCCTCGACCGCCTGAAGAAGCCCGCCGCGCGCAAGAAGCTCAAGCCGCTGCTCAACGGCGCCAACGGCAGAAAGCCGGCCGCGTAGGGGCCGCACCCGCATCGACTCCCACCCTTCCCCGACACGGGGGAAAAGGTCAGGTTCGATGTTCCGCCCCGCCCTACACCTCGCGCACGTCGGCGCCCATGGGCTCGAACGGGGCGCGCATGATCTGCGCCCAGCCCTCGCAGGCGCCGCGCAGCGCCTCGGCGACGGCGGCGGTCGTCTCGTAGTGGCACCAGAAGAGGACGGTGGGGCCGGCGCCGGAGATCGTGGCGCCCAGGGCGCCGAGCTCGCGCGCGCGGCCCATCAGCTCCGACGAGCGCGGGTACAGGCTCGCGCGGTAGGGCTGGTGCAGGCGGTCGACGAGCCCGCGTGAGACGAGGTCGAGGTCGCCCGTGGCCAGTCCGAGCACGAGCAGCGCGCCGTGGGCGGTGTTGAACGCCGCGTCGGCCATCGGGACCTGCGCGGGCAGCGCGGCGCGCGCCGCCTTCGTGCGCACCGCGGTGCGGGGCACGACGAGCAACGCCTCCAGGCCCGCCGGGGCGTCGAAGCGCGTGACCCGGTTGTCGGCGCAGATCGTGAACCCGCCCCGCAGTGCGGCGGCCACGTTGTCGGGATGGCCCTCGAGCTCGACCGCGTGGGCGAGCAGGTCGGCGTCGAGCTCGAAGACGTGGTCGGCGGCCATCAACCCGGCGACGTACGCCGCCGCGCTCGTCCCCAGCCCGCCGCTGAGCGGGATGTCCGAGCGGATGCGGAACGTGAAGCGCGCGGGGTCGGCCAGCCGCGCGAAGCCGCGGACGGCGAGGTTGCGGTGGTCGCGCGCGATGCGCAGGTCGGTCTCGACGCCGAAGCGGCCGGTCTCCTCGACCTCGAGCTCCATGTGCAGCGCCAGTGCGCAAGCGAACGCGTCGAACCCCGGCCCGAGGTTCGCGCTGGTGGCCGGCACCCGCACGAGGCGCCGGCGATTCACCCCAGCACCGCGCGCTCGACCGCGGCCAGGTCCGGCTCGCACGGAACGACCGAGCCCGACTGCTCCAGCGCGGTCTGCGGGTCCTTCAGCCCGTGGCCGGTGAGCACGCACACGACGCGCTGCGCGTCGCCCGCGCCGTGCTTGAGCAGGCCGGCGACGCCCGCGGCGCTCGCGGGCTCGCAGAAGACGCCCTCGCCCGCGGCCAGGAAGCGGTAGGCGCTGAGGATCTCGTCGTCGCTGACGGCGTCCACGCCGCCGCGCGACGCCGTCATCGCCCCCATCGCCTCCTCCCAGCGCGCCGGGTTGCCGATCCGGATCGCGCTGGCGATCGTCTCAGGCTTCGCGACGGGCGCGCCGTGTACCAGCGGCGCCGCCCCGGCAGCCTGGAAGCCGAGCATGCGAGGAGAAGCATCAACCTCCTGAAAGCCCTTCCAGTAGGCGGTGATGTTGCCCGCGTTGCCGACCGGGATGCACAGGGCGTCGACCGGGCGGTCGTCGCCGAGCTCCTCGACGATCTCGAATGCCGCGGTCTTCTGGCCCTCCACCCGGAACGGGTTGACCGAGTTGACCAGCGCGATCGGGTGGCGCGAGCACAGCTCGCGCACGAGCGCCAGCGCCTCGTCGAAGTTCCCGCGCAGCGCGACGACCTTCGCGCCGTGCATCAGCGCCTGGGCCAGCTTTCCTGCAGCGATCTTGCCCTCGGGCACGATCACCGCGCCGCCGATGCCCGCGCGCGCCGCGTAGGCCGCCAGCGACGCTGCGGTGTTTCCCGTCGAGGCGCAGATGACGGCCTCGGCGCCGCCGCGCACCGCGTCGCTCACCGCGCAGGTCATGCCGCGGTCCTTGAACGAGCCCGTCGGGTTGGCGCCCTCGATCTTCAGCCAGACCTCCGCGCCGACACGCTCGCTCAGGCGCGGCGCGAGCACCAGCGGTGTGGAGCCCTCGTTCAGCGACACGACCGGGTCGTCGGGGCCGAAGGGCAGGCGGTCGCGGTAGCGCTCGATGAGGCCGGGCATCAGCCGCTCATCCCTGGCCGAACTCCTCGTCGATGACCCGGATGGCCCTGGGCCGCGAGCGCATGAAGTCCAGCCCGGCGATCAGCTCGACCGCCGCGTAGAACTTCGACTCGAGGATCGGGTGGGTGACGATCACCAGCCGCGCGTTCTCCCCCATTCCCTTCTGGACCATCGACCGGATCGACGCGCCCTGGAGACCCAGCAGCTGCGCGATCTGCGCGAGCACGCCGGGGCGGTCGGCGACCTCGAGGTGCAGGTAGAAGGCGCTGGTCACGTCGGCGACGAGCTCGAGCGTCTCGGTCGGCGCGGGCAGCGAGGCGGGCGGGATCATCGCGCTTACGACGTCACCGAGCACTGCGCTGGCCGTCTGCGGGCCGCCGGCGCCCGGTCCGCTGAGCGTGACCTCCGTGATCGCCTCGGACTCGATGGTGACCGCGTTGAACGGGCCGTTGACGCTCGCCAGCGGGTGGCCGCCGTAGAGGAACGCCGGGTGCACGCGGACGCTGAGGCCTCCGTCGAGACGCTCGGCGGTGCCGATCAGCTTCAGGCCCAGCCCGAGCTCGCGGGCGTACTCCATGTCGTGGGCGGTGATCTGCTCGATGCCCTCGTGGGGCACCTGCTCCAGGTGCACGGGCGTGCCGAAGGCCAGGCGCGCGAGGATCGCCATCTTGGCCGCGGCGTCGGCGCCGTTGACGTCCTCGGTCGGATCGGCCTCGGCGTAGCCCAGACGCTGGGCCTCGGCGAGCGCGTCGGCGTAGGGCACGCCGGTCTCGGCCATACGCGTGAGGATGAAGTTCGTGGTGCCGTTGACGATCCCGTGGATGCGTTCGACGTGGGCGGCGGCGAGCGACTCGGCCAGCACCCGGACGACCGGGACGACCCCGGCGACGGCGGCCTCGAAGCGCAGCTGCACGCTGTTCTCGCGCGCGGCCGCCCACAGCTCCTCGCCGTGGCGCGAGAGCAACTGCTTGTTGGCGGTCACGACGTGCTTGCCCGAGTGCATCGCGCGCAGGACGTAGTCGCGCGCCGGGTCCAGGCCGCCCATGACCTCCACGACGAGGTCGCTGGCAGCGAGGATCTCGTCGACATCGCCGCGCGACCGCGTCAGGACGCCGGCGAGCTCGGGCCGCAGGCCGGTGACCGCCTCGATCTGGGGGGCACGGTCCGCGAGCAGCGCCTCGAAGGCCGAGCCGACGGTGCCGTGGCCCAGGAGGCCGATGCGGAAGGGCTCGCTCATCGGCGCGGGATCATGTCAGGCCACGTCGCGGGCCCACAGGTCGGCGTAGGTCTCGCGCCGCACCACCGCCCGCGCGGCGCCGTCGCGAACGAACACGACCGGCGCCCGCAGCGCCCCGTTGTAGGTGTTGGCCATCGCGAAGCCGTAGGCGCCGGTGGCGGGCGTGACGACGACATCGCCGGGCCGCGGGTCGGCGAGGTCGGCGTCCTGGACGATCACGTCGCCCGACTCGCAGTGCTTGCCGACGAGGTGGCAGCGCGTGCCGCCGCCGAAGCGCCCGACGATCTCGGCCTGGTAGCGGGCGCCGTAGAGCATCGGACGCAGGTTGTCGCTCATCCCGCCGTCGACCGCCACGTAGGCGTCGACGTTACGTTTGACGGACTCGACGGAGTACAGCGTCACGGTCGAGTTCGCCGTCAGCGCGCGGCCGGGCTCGTCGAGGATCCGCACGTCAGGCCCGAGGATCTCGTGCACGACCGAGACCTTGGACTCGACGTAGTCGGCGATCGACGGCGGCACGTCGGCGTCGGTGTAGACGGTGCCCAGCCCGCCGCCGAGGTTCACGGTGCGAAACGTGCCGAGCTCGGCGATCGCCTCGATCGCCGGGCGGAACGGCGCCAGGTCGAGGATCTGCGAGCCGATGTGCATGTGCAGGCCCTCGAGGTCGAGTCGCTCGCTGGCGTGCACGCGCGCGATCGCGGCCCGGGCCGCCTCGAGGTTGAAGCCGAACTTCGTGTTCGGGCCGCCGGTGGAGATCGACGGGTGCGTGTCGGGGCTCACGCCGGGCGCGATGCGCATCTGCACCGCCTCGACCGCGCCGTCGGGGACGATCTCCTCCAGGCGCTCGATGTCCTGCTCGTTGTCGAGCACGACATGTCCCACGCCCGCCTCGAGCGCCTCGCGCAGCTCCCGGCGCGACTTCGCGTTGCCGTGGAAGTGGATCTTCGCGGGGTCGAAGCCCGCGCGCAGCGCGAGCGCCAGCTCCCCGCCGCCTGCCACGTCGCACGACAGGCCCTCCTGGCCCAGCAGCGACAGCACGGCGGTGCACGGAAACGCCTTGGCGGCGAAATGAACGTCGAAGTTCGAGCTGCGCGCCGCGAATGACTCGGTGAAGGCGCGGGCTCGCGCGCGGATGTCGTCCTCGTCGACGACGAACAACGGGGTCCCGAACTCGCGCGCGAGCTCGCGGGCGTCGCAGCCGGCCAGCAGGAGGGCGCCGTCCTCGGCGAGGGCGCTGTTGGCGGGGTAGGCGGGACCGGGGTGCGTCACCGCCGTATCGTGCCCACAATGCGCACGGTCCGCGTCGAGCCGCCCGAGCTGGGGTCGATCGACGGCCTCGCCTACGCGAGGTTCAGGCCCGCCGACGCACGCCCCGGCGGCGTGGTCGTGCTCCACGGCGCCGGCTCGTGCAAGGAGAGCCACTTCGACTTCGGGCGGCTCTGCCGCGCCGCGGGCATCGAGGCCATCGCCTTCGACCAGCGCGGGCACGGCGACAGCGACGGCGAGCTGGGCGCGGGCGCCGTCGAGGACGTCGGTGCCGTCGCCGCGCTCCTGACGCCCGGGCCCCTGGCGCTGCGCGGATCGAGCATGGGCGGGTTCATGGCGCTCGTCGCCGGCGCACAGCTCGACGCCGCCGCCGTCGTGGCGATCTGCCCCGCCGGCGCCGATCAGCTGCGCCGCGGGCTGCGCGACGGGGAGTTCGACTTCCGCGCCGACGCTGCGGGCCTCGACGCGCTGCTCGAGGTCGCCGACGAGCGCGCCGCGGCCGGGGCGCTCGGCGAGCGCCTGCTGCTCCTGCACGCCGAGGGCGACGAGCGCGTGCCCGTCGCCGGCTCGCGCGAGCTGCACGCGCTCGCGGCGGGGAGCCGGCTGGTCACCGTGCCCGGCGGCCACCACCGGTCGGTACAGCACGACGGAGAGCTCCAGGGCCTCGCCCTGCGCTTCATCGAGCGCGCGCTACCTCGGGCCGGCTGACCGGGGCGATGGCGACGCCGCCGCGCCGACGGAGCACCGCGAGCCACACGAGACCGGCGACCGCCATCACGAGCGATTCGAGCTGCGGCTCCGTGAGGCCGAGCAAGACCGCGTCGTTGCGGCGGATGAACTCCACGAGGAAGCGCTCGAACCCCGCGCCCACGAGGTAGAGGGCGAACAGCGCCCCGGGGCGCACCTGGTCGCGCAGCCGCCACAGCAACAGGCCGAGGACGCCCATCGCCAGCGTCTCGTAGACGGGCGTCGGGTGCACCGGGACGTCGGTCGGCACGGTCCCGTCGGGGTAGGCCATCGCCCACGGCCCGTTCCACGGCTTGCCGTAGTCGCCGTCGCCTGAGAGCTGGCAGCCGATGCGCCCGATGCCGTAGCCCACGGCGAGCGGCACGGCGCACAGGTCCATGACCGCCAGCCACAGCAGCCCGCGCCGCGAGGCCCACAGCAGCACCGCGGCGGCGCCACCCAGCGCGCCGCCGTACCAGACCAGCCCGGTGCCGCTGAAGAGGTTGCTCAGCAGGCCACCGGTGTGGTCGTAGTTCTGGACGACGTAATAGAGCTTGGCCCCGATCAACCCGCCCAGCAGCGCGACGAAGACGATCTCGTAGGCCCAGTCGCGCGGATGGCCGAGCTCCTCCAGGCGCCGCGACAGGATCACGCCGCAGGCCAGGAACGCGAAGGCGAACATGAGCCCGAACGTCTGGACCGGAAGGCCGAAGAGGTCGATCTCGGGGCGCACTGCTCAAGGCTCGCACACGAATAAAACGGACTGCTCACTCCGCTTCATGCTAAAGTGGATCAGACAGTCCGCTTCATCGTACTCCTCACCCGAAAGGGAACCCGCGTGCCCTCCTTCCTTCGCCTCCGCACCCCCGTCAGCCCGTGGCTGGTGCTCGTCGTCGTGTGCTTCGCGCAGTTCATGGTCGTCCTCGACGCGACGATCGTGAACGTCGCGCTGCCCTCCATCCAGCGCGACCTCGACCTCTCCAACCAGAACCTCCAGTGGGTCGTCAACGCGTACACGCTCGTCTTCGGCGGCTTCCTGCTGCTGGGCGGTCGTGCGGCCGACCTTCTCGGGCGCCGGCGGCTGTTCGTCGCCGGCCTCGCGATCTTCTCGATCGCCTCGCTGGTCAACGCGCTCGCGACCTCGGGCGAGATGCTGATCGTCGCCCGCGCGTTCCAGGGCCTCGGCGGCGCGCTGGTCTCCCCCGCCGCGCTCTCGATCATCACCACCACCTTCAAGGAAGGGCCCGACCGCACGAAGGCGCTCTCGGTCTGGGGCGGCATCGCCGCGGGCGGCGCCGCGTTCGGCCTGCTGCTCGGCGGCGTGCTCACCGAGACGCTCAGCTGGCAGTGGAACTTCATCGTCAACGTCCCCGTGGGCGCCGCCGTGCTCGTCGCCGCGCTGCGGCTCGTGCCCGAGTCGCGTCAGGAGGGCGCGCTGCGCCACTTCGACGTGGCCGGCGCCACGACCGTCACCGGCGGCCTGATGCTCGCCGTCTACACGATCGTCAAGGCGCAGACGTGGGGCTGGGGCTCGTCGACGACGCTCGCGTTCGCGGGGGCATCGATCGCCGTGCTTGCCGCCTTCGTCGCGATCGAGCTGCGCTCGCCGCAGCCGCTCGTGCGCCTCTCGTTCTTCCGCACGCGCTCGATCGCGACCGCCAACGGCGCGATGTTCCTCGTCGCCGGCGCGATGTTCGGGATGTTCTACTTCGCCTCGCTCTACGTGCAGGAGATCCTCGGCTACGGGCCGCTGCGCGCCGGGCTGGCGTTCCTTCCGGTGTCGCTGGGGATCATGACCGGCGCCGTCCTCTCCCAGCAGCTGATCTCGCGCCTCGGCGTGAAGGTCGTCGTCGTCACGGGGATGAGCCTCGCGGCCACGGGCCTGATCGTGCTGGCCTCGACGACCGGCATCGACGGCACGTACCTCCCGCTGCTCGCGGGCCTGGCGCCGATGGCGATCGGGATGGGCATGACGTTCGTGCCGCTGACGCTCGTGGCCACCGCCGGGGTGGCGCCCGCCGACGCCGGCCTCGCGTCGGGCACGTTCAACACCTCCCAGCAGGTCGGCGGCGCGCTCGGCCTGGCCATCCTGGCCACGCTGGCCAGCAACCGGACGACCTCCTCGCTGGGCGATGTGGTCGGCGCGCCGACGGTACTGGCCCAGCACCAGGCCCTGGTCGACGGGTTCCAGGTCGCGTTCATCGCCTCGGCGGTCCTGATGGCGATCGGCCTGGCGACGGTCTCGGCGCTGCTGCGGCGCCGCGACGTGGCCGAGGTGGACGCCGGGGACGTCATTGCCGTCCCGGCGTGAACCGCCTGCAACAGGGCTAGTCTGTGGGGACATGGGCGCCTCCACGACCCGTCGCCCCCGCGCCGATGCACTGCGCAACCGCAAGCGCCTGATCGACGCGGCGGTTGCGGTATTCGCCGAGCAGGGCCTCGACGTGGCGGTGGCGGCGATCGCCCGCCGCGCCGAGGTCGGCACGGCGACGCTGTTCCGCAACTTCCCCACCAAGGACGACCTGATCTACGCCGTCATCGAGGCGCGGGTCAACGAGCTGCTCGAGGTGGGCGAGCGCGCGCTGGAGGTCGAGGATCCGGGCGCAGCGTTCGAGCAGTTCCTGTTCGGCGTCTGCGAGCTGCAGGTCCGCGACCGCGGGTTCTTCGAGGCGATCCACTCCCGACTCATCGACGAGCCCGGGCTCATGGAGTGCAAGAAGGGCATGCTCGCGATCGGCCTGCAGATCCTGGCCCGGGCCCAGGAGGCGGGCGTCGTTCGCGCGGACGTCGGCCCCGAGGACCTCGGCTTCCTGGTCTCGGCCGCCGCGAGCCGGGAGGGCCACCACGAGCGCTACCTGCGCATCCTGCTCGACGGGCTGCGCCCGGCGGGCGCGAGCGCGCTGCCCTCCTGATCCGAGCAGGAGCGCAAGCGAATACTCGCCTAGCGAAACGAGGGCTCTGCCCGAGGCTTCGCCCTACAGGTAGTTCAGCGGGTTCACTACAGACCCGTTGACGCGCACCTCGAAGTGGAGGTGGTCGCCGAAGCACAGCCCGGTGCAGCCGACGAGGCCGATCACCTGGCCCTGGCTGACGCTCTGACCCGCGGAGACCTTGAACGCCGACTGGTGGGCGTAGCACGTCGACAGCGAGCTCGTGTGCGAGACGCAGGTGTAGTTGCCGTAGCCACCCGACGAGGCCGCCGACTGAAGCAGCGTCACCTTGCCGCCTGCCGCGGCGCGGATCGAGGTGCCCGCCGGCACGCCGATGTCGATGCCCGGGTGGCAGGCCTCCCAGGCGCGGCGCTCGCAGAACTGCGAGGTGATCGGGCCGTTGACGGGCCAGATCATCGAGCCGTTGCCCTTCTTGATCGAGCCCGCGGGCAGGCTGCCGGCCGCCTGCTGCAGCGTGGCCTTGATCTTCGCCTGCTGGGCCTTGAGGTCTGAGAGGTTGCCCTCGAGCTGCTTGCGCTCGCCCTGCACGTTGCCGAGTGCGTTGCGCTTGTCGGCCCGCGTGCCGGCGAGGCCGACGCGCGTGTTGATCAGGCCCTGCTTGACCTGGGCGATCTCGTCGCGGCGCTCCTGGACGATCTGCGTGACCTTCTGCTGACGGTTCTCGAGCTTGGCGAGCGTCTTGGACAACGACGTCGCCTCGGCCTTGGCCGAGCGGACGAGCTTGATGATCTGCTGGTCCTGCTCGGAGATGCGCTGCATGAACTCACCGCGCTCCAGCAGCTGCGAGAAGCCCTTCGACGACAGGACCACGGTGACGAG
>JBDTYI010000292.1:0-3743 GCA_040005775.1 Solirubrobacteraceae bacterium | reverse complement strand
ATCGCTGGGAGAACCAGTCGGGCTACTCGCCCGCCACGATCGCCAGCGAGATCGCCGGCCTGGTGTGCGCAGCGGAGATCGCGCGGGCCAACGGTGACACCGCCTCGGCCGACCGCTACCTGGCGACGGCCGACGACTGGCAGTCCAAGGTCAAGGGCTGGACGGTCACCACCACCGGTCCCTACTCGCCCGGCCCGTACTTCCTGCGTCTCACCAAGGACGGCAACCCGAACGCGGCGGCGACGTACACCATCGGTGACAGCGGGCCGGCGAACGTCGACCAGCGCAGCGTCGTCGATCCCAGCTTCCTCGACATCGTCCGCCTCGGCGTGCTGCCCGCGGACGACCCGGCGGTCGTCAACTCGCTGGGCGTCATCGACCGCGAACTCGGCGTCCAGACTCCCCGTGGACTGTTCTGGCATCGGGCATCGTTCGACGGCTACGGCGAGAAGAAGGACCGCGCCCCGTGGGAGTTCGGCCTGCCCGACAACTCGAGCATCACCCTCGGCCGCGCGTGGCCGCTGCTCAACGGCGAGCGCGGCGAGTACGAGTTGGCCGCCGGCCAGACGTCCGGCGCGGCGACGCAGCTGACCGCGATGGCGAACTCGGCGGGCCCGGGCTTCATGCTGCCCGAGCAGGTGTGGGACAACCAGGCACCATCGGGCCGCCCCGGCTTCGCGCCGGGGACCCCGACGTTCTCGGCGACCCCGCTCGCGTGGACGCACGCGCAGTACATCCGCCTCGCGTTCGACGCCGCGGCGGGCAGGGTGCTCGAGGAGCCCGCCGTGGTCGCTGCGCGCTATGCGAGCGGCTGACTACGGTGACGGCGGATGGCGAACGAGGAGACCGTCGCGCTGGTGCTGGCCGGCGGAGGCGCGCGCGGCGCGTACGAGATCGGCGCGCTCTCGGCGCTCCTGCCGGCGCTCGAGCGCGAGGGCCGGCGGCCGAAGCTGGTGATCGGCACGAGCGTCGGCGCCCTGAACGCCGCCTTCCTCGGCGCCACGGCCGACCGGCCCGTCGACGCGGTCGTTGCCGAGGGCGGGCGGATCTGGCGCGAGATCCGCTACCGCGACGTGCTCTCGCCGCTGCTCGGGATCCGCGAGGCGCGGAGGATCGGCGCCTACGTCGGCGAGGTCCTGGGGCTCCCGTTCAACGCCACGAGCCTGCTCGATCCCGCGCCGCTGGCCGGCACGCTCGCAAGCGCGATCCCCTTCGACGACCTGCGCCGCAACGCGGTCGCGGGGCGCGCCCACACCGCGGTCGTCGCCACCGCGGCCGCCACGAGCCGGACCGTGGTCTTCCACACGAACGGGCCGTCGCCGGACGCCGACGAGACCCGCGGGATCGACTACGTGCGCGCCGATCTCGGCGTCGAGCACGTGATGGCCTCCGCCGCGATCCCCGTCGCGTTCCCGGCCGTGTCGGTGACGACGCCGAAGGGCGCGGGCGGCTGGTACTTCGACGGCGGCACGCGCCTGAACGCGCCGATCAAGCCCGCGCTCAGCCTGGGCGCCGACCGCGTGATCGTCCTCGGCGTCAACAGCGTCGCCGCGCGTACCCCATCGGGGGACGCCCGCCAGCCCGACGTCGCCGACGGCGCCGGTCAGCTGCTGCAGGCCGTCCTCGTCGACCCGCTCATCAACGACGTCAACAGCCTGGCCCACGACAATCGGGAGGCCGGTCGCCGGACGATCCCCTACGTCTTCGTCGCACCGCCGACGCCCGACGCGGTGGGCCGCCTCGCCGCCGACACCTTCAACGAGCACTACCGCGGCGTGCGCGGGCTGGTGCGCTCACGCGACGTCACCCTGCTCGGCCGCGCGGTCTCCGGCGGCCGCGACCCCGACCACGGCGAGCTGCTCAGCTACCTGTTCTTCGCACCGGAGTTCACAAGCGCCCTCGCCGACCTCGGCCGAACCGACGCCGACCGCTGGCTCTCAGAGCGCCACGACGACGGCATCTGGCAACTGACCGCCCCCCGGCCCTGATCAGAGCCCGAGGGCCGCGCGGGCGTCCGCGAGCTCCATGCCCTCGATGCGCACGAGCTTGTCCCGCGACCGTTCCCCGCGCACGATCGTCACGCGCGTGCGCGGCACGCCGGCGCGCTTGGCCAGCAGCTTGCACAGCGCCGCGTTGGCCTGCCCGTCGACCGGCGCCGCCGCGACGCTGACGCGCAGCACCCCGTCGCGCTCGTCGACGATCGCGTTGCGCTTGGCGCGGGGCTGCAGGCGGATCGTGAGGTCAGCGTCGGGCAATCAGATGAAGCTACCGAGTCGGGTCCTGCGTGCGCTTCCACTCGGCCAGGCCGCGACTCTTGTGGCGCAGGCCGACGTAGCGCCCGGGAAACCACCATCTGACGGCTCGACCCAGCGCGGTCCGCTTGCACCAGCAGTCACGATCGCAGCCGCATTCCCGGTCTCGCGGGTTGTGGATGCGCTGAAGGAGACTCCGCGTCACGGTTCGAGGCTACCGCCGCGGCCAGGGTCGGCTCAGATGTAGTGCGTCTGGTTGGGCTGACTCGGCGACACCCGCCTTCACGTGGCGTCACACGAACTCCCTGCATATAAGCGGTTGGGGTCGAATCGCGTGTCGTTGAGTGTCGCCAAATGTAGCCGGGGGTCGCGTGCACCCGTGGACGCCTGGTGGACGCGGATGTTCCTGTTTTGTGCTCGTGGCTGGCGTCATCGGCTGCCTCAACAGCAAGCCTCACCGCGGAACGCGTCGAGAATGACGCGGGTGCTACGCGTCGCCACTCGCGGTAGTCGCTGGTTCGACTCTTGCACCGTTGTCGATGCACAGGAGCCAGAGCGGCTCTCCGTACCGCGCCTCTGCCGCAAGGCAGCACGCCTTCACGGCCGGAGGCCGTGCCCAGATCACCACGAGGTTGCGCTCGCGCGCGTTCTCGGGTCCGAACTCGAACCCGACGACGGCCCGCGCATCCAACGCGGCGGCGAGCCGCTGCAGCGTGCGCGCGTTCGTCGCGTGCTGCCTGGTCTCGATCCGCGACACCACCGACGGCGTCGTCTGCATGCGGCGCGCGAGCTCAGCCTGCGAGACGCCGTGCGTGGCACGGCGCATGATCACAATGCGGGCCAGGGCCTCGTAGGGCGCAAGCCGCTCGTGCTCCGCGCGGTACTCGGGGTCCTGGAGCTTCTCATCGATGCGGTCGGCCACGGCAGAGCCGATCGGGCTGACCTGTGCACGTTTCGTTGTGCGCGCCATCGTGTCCCAACTATCGGCTTGACCTAGCTCTGCGCGCACTGCGCTGGTGCTCACGTCGGAGGCGACGAGCGGTGCGGGCGGTGTTTACGTTCGCGGCGCGCGATCTGGTGCGCGCAGCCCCGGGTACGCAGGCGTCGGCGGTGGACCGGCGCGAGTAGGCGTTTGAGGACACCGCTGTGATGAGCGCCGGCGTCGGAGCGCGAAACGAAACGGGACATTGGCGTGCGTCGAAACAGTGCCGGGTCGCGGAAGTCAGCACGAAACGCCACGACTGGGTCGACCGATCCACGGTGGCGCGGTGCCATGGCGCGATACCGTCTGTCACGCCCTCGTGAAGGTCACCATCTACACCGATCCAGGCTGCCCGTTCGGCTTCAACGCTCAGCGCCAGGAGCTGCAGCTGATGTGGCATTACGGGCACGCGGCGGACATCGGACGGCGGATGATCGTGCTGTCAGAGCGCAGTTCGTCGTTTGAGGGACGGGGCCTGACGCCGGAGCTGGTGGCTCGCACCCGCGAGC
>JBDTYI010000291.1:0-5773 GCA_040005775.1 Solirubrobacteraceae bacterium | reverse complement strand
CGGCGCAGGCCGTGCTCGACGGCGGCGACGTCGCGGAAGCGCAGCGAGCGCACGCGGTGGGTGGGTGCGTCGTCGAGCAGCCACAGCAGGCGCCGGTCGGTGACGGCCAGCAGCGCCTGCGGGCTCGCCCACGTCGAGGCGGGCGTGACGAGCGAGACGTCCTCGTCGCGCTCCAGCACCGCCAGCAGCTCGCGGCCGAGCGCGCGGCGCAGCGGCGCCGACAGCCACGAGCCTGCCGCGGGCCGCGCCGTGACGGGCGCCTCAGCGGCCGGGGGCGGTGGCGCGGTCGGGCCGCCGCGCGCCGCGACCCAGTGCTCGGCGCGCAGGAGGTCGTAGGCCGCGTTGATCTCGGCCATCCGCCGCGCCGCCTCGGGGCCGGGGGCGCGGTCGGGGTGCCACCGCTTGGCCAGCGCGCGGTAGGCGACGGTCACCGCGCGCGGGTCGGCGCCGGCGGGCACGCCGAGCACGGCGTGCGGGTCGCGCGTCATCCGGGGGCGGTGACGGTGGCGACGAGCACGGCGAGGTCGTCGCGGGGCGCCCCGGCCGCCGCGCGCTCCGCGATCCGCACGACCTCGCGCGCGACGGCCCGCGGGCCGCGAGCCGTGTGCGGGCCCAGCGCCTCCGCGAGGGCCTCGGGCCCGAGCTGGGACTCACGGGAGGCCTCGGTGACGCCGTCGGTGTACAGCACGAGCGTGTCCCCCGCAGCCAGGTCGGCGTGGCAGTCGACGCTGCGCGCGCTGGGCTCGACGCCGAGCAGCATGCCCGTGCAGTCGAGGATGTCGGCGCCTCCGCCGGCGCGCAGCACGAGCGGCGGCGGGTGGCCGCCCGAGGCCGCGGTCAGGCGCACATCGCCACCGGGCTGGGGCTCGAGACGGATCAGCGCGGCCGTGATGAAGCGCTGGCCCCCGCGCTGGCGCAGCAGCTCGTCGTTGAGGATCGCGAGCGTGCCGGCGGGCGAGGCGACCCGCGGCGCCAGGGCGCGCAGCGTGTAGCGCGCCAGTGCGGTGATCGCCGCGGCCTCGGCGCCCTTGCCGCAGACGTCGCCGATCACGAGCGCCCAGGCGTCGTCGCCGATTCCGAACGCGTCGTAGAGGTCGCCGCCGACGTCGGTGCCGAGCATCGCCGGGCGGTACTCCGCGGCGAGCTTGACCCCGGGCACGTCGGGCAGGTCGTCGGCGAGCAGGCTGGCCTGAAGGGTGCGCGACACGTGCTCGCGCTCGCGGTACTGCTGGGCGCTGTCGATCGCGAGCGCCAGGCGCTGGGCCACGGCCTCCACCAGCGTCCACTCGTCGCGCGGGGAGCGGTGCGCCGGATCGGCCCATCCGAGCGTGAGCAGACCGACCGAGCGTCCCCGCGTCACCAGCGGCACGAGCGCCACGCCGTGGTCGAGGATCCGTGCCTGGCCCGCCGCGAGGACTTCCGCGGCGATGTCGGGCTCGACGGCCAGGCCAGTGGCGAAGCGGTCGGCCCGCCCCGCGGTGCGCAGTCGCCCGCTGGGGTCGAGCAGCTCGATCGCGCAGGCGTCGGCCAGGCGCCCGGCGAGCAGGTCGGCCAGCTGCGCCAAGGGCTCGTCGTGCTCGAGCGAGCGTTCGAGCAGCACGCTGGCGTCGGCCAGCAGGCGCATCCGCCCGTGCGCGGCCTCGCTGGTGCGCCGCGCGGCCTGCTCGACGCCGAGCAGGCGCTCGCGCTCCTGTTCGCGCGCGACCTGCTCGGAGATGTCGCGGGCGATGATGATCGCCCGGCCCTCGCCGTCGCCGTGCAGCGCTTTGCCCGCCGCCTCCACGGGCACGTGCGTGCCATCGGGGCGCTCGACGAGGGTGCGGAAGCCCGGTTTCTCGGGCACGTGGCCGGCCACGACGCCCTCGATCCGCGTCGCCGCGGTCCGCCGGCCCTCCGGTGCGATCACGTCCAGCAGCGAGGGCAGCGCCTCGATCTCAGCCGGCGTGCGCCCCAGCAGGCGCGAGGCGGCGTCGTTGGTGAGCACGACCTTCAGGCCGCGGAGCACCACGACGGCCTCCCCCAGCTCGCTCTGCGCGCGCAGCAGCGCCTCGTAGAGGTCGCGCTGCTCGCGGGCGGCGGCGGCGGCGCTCGCGCGTTCGGTGATGTCCACGACCGTCGCGCCGATGCCGCTGAGCGTCCCGTCGGGCGCGCGGATCGGGAAGTAGGACCGCAGGTGGTGGGCGTCGACACCGGGCCTGCGCGGCAGCTCGCTCGAGGTCTGCACCTCGGCCAGGGACGTGCCGGAGTCGAGCACGGTGCGCAGGTGGCGCTCGACCTCGACGCCGATCGCGGCGGGCAGCTCAGCCGGCCGGCGCCCGATGTGCTCCTGCAGCGCGACGCCGTGCATGGTCGCGAACGCGTCGTTGACGAAGCGGTGGCGCAGATCGAGGTCGTAGAGCGCGATGCCGACCGGCAACTCGCCCGCGAGGACGTCGAACAGGGCCCGCGACTCGCGCGCCGTGCGCTCGAAGCCCTCGGCCTCCCCGGCGAGCCGGCCGGCGTGGGCGGCGAGAGCGAGCGCAAGCAGCTGCCACGCGGCCGTGTCCGCCTGTTCCGTTGCCGCTCCGGTCCGCTGAAGGCTGCTCAACCCGGCAAGGCTATCGCGGCGTCTGAGGGCGTCCGCGCCGCGCTCAACGCGCCGCGACGAACAGCGATTGCGCCGCCAGGCCGAGGGGCCCGCGCTCGTCCGACAGGACGCTGGAGGCCAGCCCGGCGCCCGTCTCTCCCTCCAGGCGCGTCCGCGCGTCGAGCAGCACCCACTCGCCCGCGGGCTCGCGGTGCACGTGCACGGTCAGGTCGGCGTTGACGAACAGGAAGCGGTCGAAGTCGACGATCCGCGACACGCCGTTGCCGAAGTCCGCCGCGGCCAGCACACGCGCCAGCGGGCTCGGCGGCTCGTCGTCGACCAGCGGGCGGGCCATGCGGAACCAGGCCCGCGCTGGGCCCCGGCCGTAGTCGCTGCCGGCCATGAAGCGGATGTCCATGCCGGTGAGGTGGAAGCCTGGCGTCCCCTGCTGCGCACCGGGGAACGGCGACGGGCGCGCGTCGGCGGGCAGGCCCGGCGGCGGCTGGGCATCCTGCGCGGCGTCGGCGAGGTCGACGGCCTCGCGGCGCAGGCGCAGCGCGCGGGCGCGTAGCACGACGCGCCCGCCGGCGGAGAGCTCGGCCTCGGCGAGCTGCGCGCGGCGCCCGGGCTTGACCGTGTCGACGGCGATCGTCAGCGGGTCGGTCGTCACCGGCCCGAGGAAGTCGAAGGTGATCCGCGCGACCTGGAAGCCCGGCGCGTCGAGCGCGTGGGCGATCAGCGCGCCCGGCGCGCCGCCGTGCAGCTGACTCGGGTCCCACGGCCCGACCGCATGGGCGGTGGGCAGGAACGCGTCACCGTCGCGGCGGAAGATCGGCTCGGTCATCGCAGCTCCCTCCGGACCATCAGCTTCAGCCCCGACCACGTCGCGTCGATCGCCGCCACCTTCGTGTCGACCAGGCCGGTGGGCAGCAGCACCTCGCGCACGACGTCCTCGGTGACGTCGGTCGGCACCCTGGAGGCCTGCTTCGGCCAGCAGATCCAGACCATCCCGTCGGGGTGGGCTGCCCGGCGCAGAGCGGCCGCGCGGCGGGCGAGGGCGGCGCGCTCGGTCACGAAGCAGAGCACGAGGTCGAGATGGCCGCCCAGGCGCCGGCGCACGGTGACGCCGTCGAGCTCGCCCAGCAGCCCGTCGAGTTCGGCCGGTGCTTCGAGGAACGCGGCGGTCATCCCGGGCTTGAAGCCGAGCTTCCTCGGCAGCGGGGTGCCGCTGTAGCCCGCGGCGCTCACGCCGCCCGCGCCGCCACGCCCGCGATGACCTTCGAGAGCTGCCCGCCCTGCCAGGCGATCGGAGACCTGCCCGGCTCCTCGACGACGAGCTCGGCGCCTACGATCAGCTCGGCGTAGGCCTCCCCCACGCTCAGCGGATGGCCGGGGTCGGCCTCGTCGCGGTCGGCGACCACGACGGTCGGCGCCTGCACCTGCGCAAGGTCGTGCAGGGTGTCGAACGGCTGCGAGCGCGGCACGGCGCGGATGGCGTCGGCGACGGCCTCGGGATGCTCGTGGGCGCTCAGGCGCTGGCGTAGCACCGTGGTGATCGTCTCGCGCCAGGCGTCGGGCACGGTCGAGGTGCCGTAGGCCGCGACGAAGCCCTCGACGCCGCCGCGCTGTAGGCCGTCGGCGAGCGCGTCCCAGCGCGCCAGGGTCTCGGGCGACGCGCTGTCGACCGGGTCGTAGGCCGGCGTTATGACGACCAGCCCCCCCACGCGCTCGGGCGCCTGGATCGCGACGCGCAGGATCGTGTGGGCCCCCATCGAGGCGCCCGCCAGCACGGCGCGGTCGATGCCGCGCTCGTCCATCACGCCGAGCAGATCGGCCGCCAGCGCCGCGTAGTCGTAGACCCCGTCGGGCGCCGGATGGCTGGCTCCATGGCCGCGCGCGTCGTAGGCGATCACGCGGTGTCCAGAGCGTTCCAGGGTGCGCGATCCCATGACCACGTAGCGGTGCGTGGCGGTGAGTCCGTGCAGCAGCACGACGGGCACGCCGTCGCCCGTGTCGGTCACATGGATGTGCACCGGCGGAGTCCTATCATCGGATCCATGGCCGTGATCGATGTCACCGAGCAGGAGTTCGAGCAGAAGGTCGTCCAGCGCTCGCACGAGGTGCCCGTGGTCGTGGACTTCTGGGCCGCGTGGTGCGGGCCGTGCCGGCAGCTCACGCCGGCGCTCGAGGAGGCCGCGCAGGCGCGCGAGGGCAAGGTCGACCTGGCGAAGGTCGACACCGACGCCAACCCGCAGATCAGCCAGTCCTTCGGCATCCAGGGGATCCCGGCAGTCAAGGCGTTCAGGGACGGGCGCGTGATCGACGAGTTCACGGGCGCGATCCCGCCGGCGCAAGTCGCGCAGTTCTTCGACCGCCTGGTGCCCAGCGAGGCCGACGAGCTGGTGGGCAAGGGCGACGAGGAGTCGCTGCGCCGCGCGCTGGAGCTCGAGCCCAACAACACCCGCGCTGCCGTCGGCCTGGCGACCGCGCTGCACCGCCGCGGCGAGACCGACGCGGCCGAGCAAGCGCTGGCCAACGCGACGGGCTCGTTCGCGGCCGACGGCCTGCGCGCCCGGATCGCGCTGGAGCGCGACGGCAGCCTCGACGTCTCCGACGCGTTCGCAGCCCTCGACGAGGGCGACCGCGAGCGGGCCGTGGACCTGCTGATCGACGCGCTGCCCTCCGCCGACGGCCACAAGGACGACCTACGCCGCGTGGTCGTGTCGATCCTCGACGACCTCGGCGTCGAGCACCCCCACGCGCGCGACGCGCGCCGCCGCCTGGCCTCCGCGCTGTACTAGCGTCGGTTTCCTGGGCCGAACCGCACCTTTTCCCCCGTGTCGGGGGAAAAGGTACGTCTCGACCTCGGACCTGGCCAATGGCGGACGACCCGCAGGCGACAGCCGTTGGCCGGTGGCAACCAGAACGTTGAGTTGCGTGGAAGAACACGCGACGAACGGCGTATATCGCCAGCCTAACGGTCGGTTCATGTGTGTCACTCGACATGCCACAACCGGACGGTCACGCACCGGGAGTGCCGCGTTGCACGGAAACGAAGTGTGCAGCACCCCACCCCACCCCACTCATACTGCGGCCACCCAGACGGTCGCGATGACCGGCAAGGACAAGAGCGGCAAGCCGTTCAAGGGCACCTACGCGATCGACCACTTCCGCGCCGTCGGGAACAAGGTCTACGCCGTGGGCACG
>JBDTYI010000290.1:0-2827 GCA_040005775.1 Solirubrobacteraceae bacterium | reverse complement strand
CAGGAGGTCGGTGGCCGGGGAGCGGTAGACCAGGTCGATGACGCACGGGTATTCCTCCAGCGCATCGGCGTCCAGGGGGAGCTCCTTGAACGGTTGCGAGCCCGGCTGCAGGCCGACGGAGGTGCAGTTGACCAGCACGTCGGCGCTCTCGGCCGCGGTCACGGCGCGCGCGCCAAGGTCGCCGGCGAGCGCCTGCGCGCGTGCGGCGGTGCGGTTCCAGACGGCCACGTCGGCGCCGGCCTCGCGCAGTGCGTGCACGGCGGCCCGCGCGGAGCCGCCCGCCCCCAGCACGAGCGCGGTCCGCGGGCGCTCGTCGCCGAGTGCGGCGAGGATGCCGGGCGCGTCGGTGTTGTCGGCCTCGATGACCCCGCCCGGGCCGAAGGTCAGCGTGTTCGCGGCCCCGATCGCGCCCGCCGTCACGGTCGCCTCGGTCGCGAGCTGTAGCGCGGTCTCCTTGTGGGGGATCGTCACGTTGGCGCCCGCGAAGCCCGCGGCGCCCAGCGCCCGCACGGTCTCCTCGAACAGCTGGGGCGCAACCGGGAGGTGCTGGTAGCGCCAGTCGGTGAGGCCGACGGCCCTCAGCGCGGCGTTGTGCATCGCGGGCGAGCGGCTGTGGGCGACGGGCCAGCCGAGGACGCCTAGGCGCATGCGATCAGCTCAGCAGTTGACCGGCGACTTGCCGCCGAGCGCCTTCTGCTTGGCGTCGTAGGCGGCGACGTCGCGCTGGAAGGCCTGGAAGGTCGAAGAGAAGCTGTGGGCGCCCTTCGCGCACGGCTTCACCACGTAGTAGAGGTACTTCACGCTCGCCGGGTTCGCCGCAGCCTTCAGCGACGCCAGGCCCGGGTTGCCGATCGGCGTCGGCGGCAGGCCCTTGCGGGTGCGGGTGTTGTAGGCCGAGTCGAGGCTCAGTTCGCTCTTCAGCAGCGGCTTGGCGAAGTTGCCCAGCTTGTAGCGCAGCGTTGCGTCGATGCCGAGCGGGATGCCCTGCTTGAGGCGGTTGTAGATCACCGCGGAGATGAGGGCGCGGTCCTTTGGCACCAGCGCCTCGCGCTCGATCATCGAGGCGATGATCAGCACGTCGTAGCGCGAGAGCTTCTTGCGGCGCGGGGTCCTCATGCTGATCGATCCGAAGCTCTTCCTGAACGCCGCGAGCTGCTTGCCCACGAGGTTCTTGGCCGTCGCGTCCGCTCGCCGCAGCTCATACGTGCTCGGGTACAGGAAGCCCTCCAGCGACCGCGTCGAGGTGGGCGCCCCGTAAGTCGACGGCTTGAGCTTCGACGAGCGCGCGCTGGCCTTCAGATAGCTGCCCGTCACCCCGGCCGTCTTGACGACCGGCGCGAACTCCCGGCGCGAGGGGCCCTCGGGCAGCGTCACGTCGATGATCGGCGCCGACGACGGCGGCGTCGTGAGCGCGGTCAGGGCGGCGCCGTAGGGCATCGACTTCTTCAGCACGAACGTGCCGGCGCGCAACTTGCTGCGCTTGCCGTCCAGACGCGCGCGCAGGGAGAAGAAGAAGCCGCTGTCGACGACCTTCGCCTTCTCGAGCTGCTCGCCGATCTGGGTCGCGCTGGATCCGGGCGCGACGCGCACGGCGACGGTGCCGTAGCCCGTGCCGTGCAGGGGCTGGAAGAGCTTGAACGCGAAGAACGCGGCCGCGACCAGGACGAGCAGTCCGACGAGCAGCGGCAGCGTCCGGCGCAGGCGGCGGCGCTTCTGGATTCCGAGGCTGCGATGCGGCGGCATGCCGGGGGCGCCGGGCTGGGCCTTGTACTCAGGCGGCGTGTCGCGGCGGGCGCGGCGGATGCCGCTCGGGCGGTCGTGGGACTCGGAAATCGGACCCCCCCCACCCACGTCCTCGGTCTGCGGGCGCGGGAGGTGGACCGTGCGCCGCTCGGCTCCCGCGGCGACCGCGGCGGGGGCGGCCGCCGCGACTGCGTGCTCGGGCTCGGGCTCGGGCTCGTGGGCGGCCGGCTCGGGCTCGACGGGCTCCTCCACGGGCGGTTCGGGCTCCGTGTCGGGCTCCGCGACGGGCGGCTCGGGCTCAGGCTCAGGGTCGGGCTCGTACGGAGGCGGCTCGGGCTCGTAGGCGACGGGCTCCGGGTCGGGCTCGTGGTCGACGGGCTCGGGCTCGTGGTCGACGGCGGGCTCGGGCTCGGGCTCGGGCTCGGGATCGTCGACAGCCTCCATCCGCGGCTCGTCGGTCGCGGGGATCGACTCCGGCGGCGTGCGGCCCTCGCGGATCGCGCGCTTGCGCTCGCGCTCCAGGCGCGCCGCCTCGCGATCGGCCGAGCTGCGATCGACGCCGTCGCGGCCCCGGCGCGCCATCAGGCCTGCACCTCGCCGGCGTGGCGGGCGAGCCAGTCCTCGAGCAGCACGGCCGCCGCGCGCGAGTCCTCCGCTGTGTTCGACCCGACGCTGCGCGCCGCGATCGCGGTCGTGAAGCGCTCGTCGTAGAGGTCGACCGGGACGTCCACCGCGTTCGCCAGCCGACCGGCCCAGTTGCGCGTCTCACGCGTCTGGTCGGTGTCGTGGCCGCTGAGGCCGAGCGGCAGCCCCACGACCACGCGGCCGGCCTCCCGCTCGCGCACGAGCTCGACGACCAGCGCGAACCCGCGCCTGGTTCCCGGGCGCTCGATCACGTCCAGCGGCGTCGCCAGGGTGCCGGTCGGGTCGCTGAGCGCGCAGCCGCAACGAGCGCTGCCGTAGTCCAGGGCCAACACGCGCACGGAGGCTAGAGAAGTGCGGACTCGATCGCGGAGCGGGCGGCCGCGAGGGCCTCGCCCAGCTTCTCCGGATCGCGGCCGCCGGCCTGCGCCATCGTGTCCCG
>JBDTYI010000289.1:0-13807 GCA_040005775.1 Solirubrobacteraceae bacterium | reverse complement strand
CGCCGTGCATCTACCTCGTGCATCGTCGGCGCGACCTCTACCCCGACCCGGCGCGCTGGGCGCCCGAGCGCTGGCTCGGCGAGGACCCGCCACCGTCCTTCGCCTGGATCCCGTTCGGCGGGGGCGTACGGCGCTGCCTGGGCGCCGCATTCGCGACGATGGAGATGGAGGAGGTGCTGCGCGCGGTGGCGGCCCGGCACGCCGTCGCGCCCGAGACCGTCCGCGGCGAGCGGATGCGCCGGCGCGGAATCACGCTGCAGCCCGGGCGCGGCGCCCGGGTGGTCCTCAGCGCCGCGTCTTGAGCGTCTTGCGGGTCGGCAGCAGCTGCCGGTGGGCGGCCTTGTCGGTCGAGAGCAGCGAGAACAGCTGCGTGCCGACCGGGAGCTTTGTGAGCCTCACCGTGAAGCGCGTCGAGGCGGTGCGTCGCGCGGTGAACGTCCGCGTCCGGTGACGCGTCCGCCCATCGCGCCGGTACGTCGAGCGCACCGAGCCCGTGACCTTCGCGATACCCGCCGACACGCCCGCGTCGGTCACCCGCAGCGTGATCGTGCAGGTCTGCTTGACGCAGCGCGCGGTCAGGATCTTGGCGACCGGCGCGGCGGTGTCCTTGAGGACCACCGGCGCGGGAGCGGGCGCCGGGGCAGGCTCGGCGGGCGCGGGCGTCGGCCGGGCGGCGATCGTCGCCGTGGGTGCGCTCCGAGAGATGGCGAACCCGTCGTTGTTGGCCTTCTTCACCACGCAGCGCAGCTGCGACCCGACGTCGGCGTCGCTCGCCGTGTAGGTCGGGTCCGTCCCGACAAGCGTGGTCCCGCGCAGCCACTGGACGTCCTGACGATCCGGGCTGCCCGACCAGACGCCCGTCGCGCACGTGAGCGGTTCACCCGCGGTCGCCGGCCCGTTCACCGTGGGCGGATCGACGTTGCGTGGCGCATCGAGCCGCGGCAGTTCCAGATAGGAGCGCACGTCGGAGGCCGGTACCTCGGTGTAGACCCCGTCGTGGAGCGGGTCTGCGCACATGGCACTGAAGCCGAAGGACACGATGCCGACGAGCTTCTGGTCGGTCCACGGCGGACCGACCGGCTGGACGAGGGGACCCCCGCTATCGCCGGCGCAGGCGTCCGTGGTGCCGTCGCCGCCGCACACCATCGTCGGGCCGTCGATGCCGCCGCTGGGGTCGGAGTACTGCGCCTGGCACTCGGCATCGCTCTCCAGCGAGATCGACGCTCCCTGCAGCGTGGTCGGATAGCCGGTCCCGTCGGTGAGCGTCGCGCCCCAGCCGGTCACAAATGCGTTCGCCCCGGGGCCGGACGTGTCGGGCAGTGCCGAGGAGATCTGGATCGGGGCGATCGCCGGATTGGCGGGCAACGGGTCCGTGAGGGTCAAGACCGCGGCGTCGTAGCGCAGCGTCCCGGTGTCAAAGCGCGGATCGAACGAGACGGCGGACACCGACTTGGGTGCCACGGCGGCGTTCAGGTCGGCCGAGCCCGCAAACACGGTGATCGCACCCGGCAGCACGGCCTGGCCGCTGGCGCTGTCCACCGTGTCGTACACGCAGTGCGCCGCGGTGATGATGTGCCGCGCGTCGTACACCGAGCCGCCGCAGTACTGCGCGCGTACCGGCCCCGACCCGTCGTTCGACAGGATCGCCACCTGGTAGGGGTGCTCCTCGATCGGTACCGCCACCCCGCCCACGACCGCCCCCGCGTGTGGCGCGGCGGCGAGCACGACGAGGGCCGCTCCGAGGAGCGGGATGAGGCGGCGTGGCGACATCGAAGAGTGATTCGGCATGCTGGACAGGTCCCTGTAGCGCAGGAACAACAGAACACAGCCTAGAGATCGGTGCTCGACCCCATTCCCATCACCCGCTCCGTCGCGATCCCCATGCGGGAGGTCGTCGTGCGTGCCAGCCGGTCTTCGGGCCCCGGTGGACAGCACGCGAACGTGACCGCGTCGCGGATCGAGGTCAGCTTCGACGTGGCGGCGTCCGAGGCGCTGAGCGACGCCCAGAAGGCCCGGGTCCGCGCCCGCTGCGGCCCGGTCGTGCGCGCGGTGGCCCAGGACGCACGGTCGCAGGCGCGCAACCGCGAGCTCGCGCTCAGCCGCCTTCAGGCCCGCCTGGCCACGGCCCTCGCGGTCCAGCGGCCACGGCGGAAGACGCGCCCGACCACGGCCTCCAAGAAGCGCCGGCTGGAGGGCAAGCGGCAGACCGCCGAGCGCAAGCGCGGACGCTCGCGCCCCTCCTTCGACGACTAGGCCGGAGAAAGGTCAGGGAGACGGCGGCCACTGGGGGGCCGTGTGGCCACCGTCTCCTGTTGACCTTCCGGACCGAGGTCCGGAAGCCTGGGGGCTACAGCCCGGCCGGGTGCCGGACGCTATAGCCGTCCGTGGGCCGCATCGCGGCCTGCCAGCGCGTGCCGGCGGTACTGCGACCGCTGGTGTCGAAGCGCAGCCCGGCGACCACCATGTACATGTGGCTGGACTTCGCATCGACCGTGACCCACTGGCCGGGTCCGGCGTCGCCCCAGTTCATGAAGTTGCCCGAGGGCAGCGACTGCTCGAGCAGACCGGCGCCGTGCAGGGCGTAGGAGACCGAGCCCGAGCAGTCATAGCCCGAGTCCTGCCAGCTGCCGTGGCCGCCGCCGTACCGATAAGGCTTCGTGGCGATCTCGTTGCCCGCGGCGATGATCGCCTTGACCTGGTCGGGCGCGTTGGCCGGGGCGATCGCGAGGCCATCGGGGCCGACGGTCGCCTTGTCGCCGGGGGCGATCTGGGTGGGCTTGGCCGCGGAGACGCTGCTGCCCGCGGCGGCGGCGCTGCGCAGCGCGTCGATGTCGCCTGCGTCGACGACGCCGTCGACGCGGCGGCTCTGGACGCGCTCGAAGCCCCTGACCGCGCGGACGGTGCCGGTGCCGTAGGAGCCGTCGACCGAGACGCGCTGGCCCGCGCGCTTGAGGAAATCCTGGAGGATCTTGACGTCGTGGCCCGTCATGCCCCGGCTCAGCGGCACGCGGTCGCCGAGGTGGCGGCGGTTCTGGCTCTTGCTCGTGTGGGACGAGTCATACCCGCCGCTGGAGGCCGAAGCGGCCCCACCCGTGGGGGTGGCAGCGGAGGCGACCGGCACAACGGTCGCGGTGGTGATCGCGACGGACATGGCTATGAAACAGCGATAAATCGACGGCGGCACGGACGAACCCCTTTTTTGAGCGCCTGCGGGGTTAGCTGTCGGGCTCGCGCGAAAAAGGCCGCGCTACGCCGCACTCAGGCGGCGATTCGCCCCGTGCCATCAGATAATGGCTCTGGGTCCCCCGCTCCCCACCGCGGGGGCGGTGAGGATTCGGCTGGTCACAACGACCGCGGCAATGTAGCGCAGCCGGCCGTCGTTATGTCCTCTTCACGTAAGCCTTTCGCCACTTCGGCGGGAGTTCCTGCTCTCAGCCCGACAGGACGGCGTCGATCAGGCCGAGCGCGATCTCGGCCCGCGAGCCCAGCGATTGAGCCAGCACGTGCTCGGTCGGGGCGTGCGCGCCGCCCCCGAGCGGGCCGAGCCCGTCGACGGTCACCGCGATGTTCGACGCGAAGTGGCTGGCGTCGCTGGCGCCACCGCGCCGGCCCCCGATGACCGGGCGCCCGACCGCGGCGGAGGCGCGTTCCAGCAGCCCGGTCGTGGCCGCGCGCGCGTCCATTCCCGGCCACACGCGCACGAGGCGCGCGTCGAGCTGCGCGCCCCCCACCTCGGAGGGAATCGCCGCCAGGACGCGATCGAACGCCTCCGCGCGATCGGCGCGCGAGTCGGCCAGCAGGCGACCGGCGGCCGGCACGACGTTGAATGCGTCACCGGAGTTCAGGACCGTCGGGACCGCGGTGAGGCGGTCGGAACCGTCGGGGTCGTGGCAGGCGGCGATCGCCTGCGCGGCCGCGGCCAGCGCCAGCAGCGCGTTGCGCCCGCGGTCGGGGGATGAGCCCGAGTGCGCGCTGCGCCCCGTTGCGCGCACCTCGACCGTGCCCGCCGCCTTGCGCTTGACGACCACCGCGTCGTGACCGGTCTCGGGGTCGAGCTGACCGCCCTCGAAGCACAGGCACGCGTCGAAATCCGCGAAGCGGTCGACGTGGCCGAAGGGCCCGGTGCGCCACTCCTCGTCGCAGACGAGCAGCAGCGCCACCTCGGCGAACTCGCCGCGACGCGTCGCCAGCGCGCGCAGCACCCCCAGCGCGAGCACGTCGCCGCCCTTCATGTCGATCGAGCCCGAGCCGACCAGGCGGTCGCCCTCGCGACGCAGGGGCTGATGTTCGTCGTGTGACACGACGGTGTCGAGGTGGCCGAGCAGCAGGATCCGCGCCTGACCCGTCCCGCGCTGGCGCACGAGGAGGTCCGGGGCGTGGCGCGGGGTCGAGCACGGCGGCCGCTCGACCTCGGTGTCGTCGGGGGCGAGCGCCGCGACGAGCGCCGCGGCCTCCTCGGCGCCGCGGATGTCGCCGCTCGGGGTGGAGACGGCCACGAGCGCCTCCAGCTCGCGCTCGGCGTGCGCCGCGATCCGCGCGGCGTGATCGGCGATCCAGGCGTCCATCGGGCCCTCCTACCCAGCTACGAAGCCTTGGCGCTCGGCCCCGATCCGAACCCGTGTGACGATCTCCTCGGGGTCGTCGCACACGGTGATGAGATCGAGGTCCTGCGGGGCGATCATGCCCTCGTCGAGCAGCCGTTCGCGAACCCAGTCGACCAGCCCCGCCCAGTAGGACGACCGCACGAGGACGATCGGGAAGTTCTGGATCTTGCGCGTCTGGATGAGCACCAGGCCCTCGAAGAGCTCGTCGAGGGTGCCGAAGCCGCCGGGCATGACCACGAACGCGCTCGCGAAGCGCACGAACATGACCTTGCGCGTGAAGAAGTAGTGGAACGTCAGCTCGAGGTCCTGGTAGGGGTTGGGCGCCTGCTCGAAGGGCAGGTCGATGTTCAGCCCGATGCTCGTGGCGCCGGCGTCGAGCGCACCGCGATTGGCCGCCTCCATGAGCCCCGGGCCGCCGCCGGTGACGATCGCGAAGCCCGCCTCGCCCAGCCGCCGCGCGATGTCGCGGGCCAGCGCGTAGTCCGGATGGTCCTGCGGCGTGCGGGCCGAGCCGAAGACCGATACCGCCCGGCGGCCGACGGACCGCAGCGCGTCGACGCCGTCCTCGAGCTCGCCGCGGATGCGATCCAGGCGCTCGCGCTCGGTCCGCTCGCTGGCGACCGCCGGGCGCTCGGCGCCGAGCAGCTCCTCGTCGGGTGTATCCGGGTGGCGGCCGTCGGTCATCGCGGCAACTTAGTGGGTCGTCCGTTTGCGGGCGGACCACCAGTAGACCGGCGACGCGGCACCGACGGCCCTGGAGCGGTACAACGTGGGTGATGGCTGACGACGCCGCCCCCACCACCGCCGACGAGCAGACGGCCGCGCCCGAGCCGGAGCCCGCGCCCGCGCGCGAGCCGGAGGCCGCGCCCGCTGCCGAGGAGGCCCCGGCTCCCGCGACGACCGAGGAGCAACCGGCGGCGCAGGCGCCTGCAGACCAGGCGCCCGCAGACGAGCCGGCCCCCGAGCAGCCCGCCGCCGAGCAGCAGCCCGAGGGCGAGCAGAAGCCCAAGCGCCCGCGCAAGCCCCGCAACCGCGGCCCCAAGCCGCCGCGCCGCGAGGGCGGCGCAGGGGGCGGGCGGGGCGGTTCTCCGCGCGAGCGTGGCCCCCTGCCCTTCGACGAGCTCCGCGCCGCCGCCACGACGACCGTCGCGCTGTTCGGCGGCCGCCAGGCGCTCAAGGACGCCTTCGGAGTGCTCGGCGACAAGGAGCGCAAGGATCTCTCGAAGCTCGTGTCCGAGGACGCCGACTGGCGCAAGCGCGCCCGCGCGATCGCGGCCGGGTCGCTCGGCGCCGGCCGCGTCGGCAAGGCGCTCGCCGCCCAGCAGATCTCGATGGCGCAGATCGAGGAGCTCTGGAGCATCACCCTCTCCAAGGAGGAGGCCGACACCCGCCTCGCGCGCATCCGCGAGTCCAAGCGCCGCGACGAGCAGCGCGCGCAGCGGCAGAAGGACCGCGAGAACAGCTCGGAGCGCGTGTCCCGCGCCGACCTCAAGAAGGCGCAGGACGGGCGTGTCGGCGCCCAGATCCGCATCGTCATCGGCGGCGTCGAGCAGGGTGGCAAGCCCCGCCGCGAGGAGCGCGACAAGGATCCGGAGACGCAGAAGAAGGGCTCGAACGTGCTGGACCGCCTCGGGTACTGAGCGGGCTTGGCATCCTCTGGTCGATCTTGAAGCGACGCGGATCCACGAGCAGCGCCGTGGGCGTCGTGCTGGTGGTCGTCGGGGTGCTGGGTCCGTGGGCGTACACGAAGGCGCCCGCCGGCTCGGCCACGGCCGGCGGCATCGGGCACGGTGGTGGCATCGCGCTGACGCTGGCGGCGCTCGCGGCGGCCGCGTTGCTGCTCTTCGGCAGCCGCATGCTCGCAGTGCCGTGCGGTGCCGCGGCCGTAGCTTGGACTGTGCTCGCCCTCTACGTGCTGCCCGAGAACCTCCTCGACGGGCCGGTCAACCAGGCCGACCTGGCGTGGGGTACCTACCTCGCGCTGCTCGGCGCCCTCGTTGTGCTCGCGTCCGCGGCGCTCGCCCCGCCGCTGCGCCAGCCGACCTGAGCAGGTGCGAATGTGCTGGACCGCCTCGGCTACTGAGCGTAGGGTCGCCCTCTGGAGCGACCATGACGACAGAGCGGCCGCGGATCCGGCTCTTGGGCGGGTTCTCCGTCGAGTTCGACGGCGCGGGCGTCGAGAGCGGGGCCTGGCGCCTGCGCAAGGCGCAAGCGCTCGTCAAGCTGCTCGCGCTGGCGCCCGGCCGGCGGCTGCACCGCGATCAGCTCGCCGAGGCCCTGTGGCCGGAGCGCGATGCGGCCAGCTCCGCGAACAACCTCCACCAGGCGCTGCACGCGGCGCGGCGGGCGATCGGCACCGACGCCCTCCGCCTCGCCGGCGGCGTCGTGACGCTCGAGGCGTCCGTGGACGTCGAGCGCTTCGAGACCGCCGCCAGGGCGGCCCACGGGTCGGGAGACGCTGACGGGCACGACGACGCGCTGAGCCTCTACGGCGGCGAGCTGCTGCCCGAGGACCGCTACGAGCCGTGGACGGCGGCGCGCCGGGTCGCCCTGCGCGAGCTGCACACCACGCTGTGCCTGGAGCTCGCCCAGCTGCGCGACGGGACGCCGGCGGCCATCACCGCGCTGCAGCGCGCGATCGCCGCCGACCCGCTGGCCGAGCGGGCCTACCGCGCGCTGATGACCGCCTACGCGGCCAGCGGCCGGCGCACCGAGGCGCTCGCCTCCTTCGAGCAGCTGCGCGCGGATCTGCGCACCGACCTCGGGGCCGACCCAGAGCCCACGACGCGCGCCCTCTACCGCGATTTGCTCGCCACCACCACCGCCGACCCGCCGGCGCGGCGCGACAACCTCCCGCGGCGGCTGACGTCGTTCGTGGGCCGCGAGCGCGAGCAGGCCGACGTCGAGCGGCTGCTGGCGCGGACACCGCTGCTCACGCTCACCGGACCGGGCGGGGCCGGCAAGACGCGCCTCGCGCTGGAGGTGGCCGCCCGCGCCGCGGCGCGCGACGCGACGCACGTCTGGCTGGTGGAGCTCGCGGGCGTGGGCGACGGGGACTTCGTGGCGCAGGCCGCGGCGGCCGCGATCGGCGTGCCCCTCCCCTCTCAGCGCCCGCTTCTGGGGGCGCTCGCCGCGCATCTCGCGCCGCTCGACACCCTGCTGGTGCTCGACAACTGCGAGCACCTCGCCGACGCGTGCGCGGTGCTCGTCGAGGGCCTGCTCGCGGCTGCGCCGCGCCTGCGCGTGCTCGCCACCAGCCGCGAACCCCTGCGCTGCCCCGGCGAGGTGACGTGGCGGGTGCCGGCCCTCGCCGAGGCCAGGCGGCTGTTCGCCGAACGCGCGGCCTCAGCGCGGCCCGGATTCGCCCTCGGACCACCGGAGGAGGCGATCGTCGCGAAGATCTGCGAGCGCCTGGACGGCATGCCCCTGGCCATCGAGCTCGCCGCGGCGCGCGTCGGTGCCCTGACACTCGAGCAGCTCGCGGCGCGCCTGGGCGACAGCCTGGACGTGCTCGGGGACGGCAGCCGCACCGCCCTGACGCGCCAGCAGACGCTGCGCGCGGCGATCGGCTGGAGCCACGAGCTGCTCGACGGCGAGGAGCGGCTGCTGTTTAGGCGGCTGGCGGTGTTCGCCGGCTCGTTCACCCTCGAGGCGGCCGAGGACGTGTGCGCCGGCGGGGCCATCGAGCGCCGGCGCGTGGCCGCCCTCGCCGCGCGCCTGGTCGACAAGTCGCTCGTCGTCGCCGAGGGCGAGCGCCTGCGCCTGCTCGACACCATTCGCCAGTACGCCTCCGAGCGCCTCGCCGCGTCGGGCGAGCGCGATCGCGTCGCGCTGCGCCACCTCGACTGGTGCCTGGCATTGGCCGAGCATCACGACCCCGTGGCCGCCGGCCCGCACCGGTCGCTGCGCGCACTGGAGGCCGAGCACGACAACCTGCGCGCCGCGCTGGCGTTCGCGCTGCGCTCGGACCCGCAGGCGGCGCTGCGTCTCGCGGTCCGCCTCTGGCGCTTCTGGCTGGACCGCGATCACTTCGCCGAGGGCACGCGCTGGCTGAACGCGGCGATCGCGCGCGCCCCCGAGGAGACCCCGTTGCGGGCGGAGGCATTGCTCGCAGGCGCGGGCCTCGCGCTGCGCCGCGGCGACAGCGCGGGCTACCGGCAACGCGGGACCGACGCGTACAGCACCCTCGGCGACGAGCACGCGCGCGTTGAGCACCTCTACCAGCACGCGATGCTCGAGCAGTCGGTCAGCTCCCCGGCCGCCCCGGAGCTGTTCGACCGGGCGCTGGCCGACGCGGAGCGCCTGGGCGATCCTGGTCTGCTCGCCGCGATCACGCACGCGAGCGCGCTCGTGCCCTGGTACCGCTCCGACACGACGGCGGCGGCGGAGCGGGTGCGCGCCGCGCTCGCCCAGCTGCACGCGCTGCCCGATGACGACCGGGCGTTCTTCAGCGGCACCACGTTCGGGCTCTGCCCGCTGCTCGACGGCCCCGACGGCGGGCCGCGCTTGCACTGGGACGAGACGCTCTACCTGTTCCATCGCTTCGCGCGGGGACCGGCGATCGGCTACGCGCTCAACAACCTCGCCTGGGCCATGCGCGCCGAGGGCGAGCCCGGCTCGGCCCGCGCGGCGCTCGAAGAGGCGCTGGAGCGCTTCCGCAGGATGCGCGACCGCGCGGGCGAGGCGCTGACCCTCAACCACCTCGGCTGCCTGGAGCGCTCCCTGGAGGACTACGACGCCGGACGCGAGCGCTTCGGCGCGGCGCTCACGGTGCGCCGAGTGCTCGGCGACCGCCGCGCGATTGGGATGAGCACCATGGGCCTCGGCCTGCTCGAGATCGGCGCGGGCGACGCGAGCCAGGGAGAGGCCCTGCTGCGCGAGGCCGTGGAGCGCGCCGAGGCCGTCGACGACCTGCCGGCCATGGCGGGCACGCGCTCGAACTGGGGCCTGCTCGAGGAGCGCTCGGGCCGGCCCGAGCACGCCGCGGAGCTCCTGGAGGCCGGCGCGAGCCTGTGGGGCTCGCAAGCGCAGACGCGCTTCGAGGGCTGGACGCGGGCGGCGCTGGGCGCGGTCCGCGACACCCTCGGCGACACCGAGGGCGCCGAGCGCGATCGCGTCCGCGCGGTGACGCTGCTGACCGCCGCGGGCGACGAACGGGGCGCGGTACGGGCGACGCAAAGCCCGCGCTAAGCCGCTGCAAAGACCCCCCGGCCTACCGTCGTCTCACGGTCCGCGCTCTTCGACTACTGGAGCAGTAGATGTCAACGCAGCAGCAAGAAGGATCCGCCATCTCGGGCGGCACGATGGCCGAGCTCCGCGAGGCGGTGCGCGGCACCGTGCTCGCCGCGGGCGACGCCGGCTATGAGGAGGCCGCTCCGATCTGGAACGGCATGTTCGACACCACGCGCCCGGCCGTGATCGTCAAGTGCGCGGGCGCGGCCGATGTCGTGCGCGCCGTCACCACCGCCCGCAGCGAGGGCCTGGAGATCGCCGTGCGCTCGGGCGCGCACTCGATCCCGGGCTTCTCGACCGTCGACGGCGGCATGGTCATCGACCTGTCGGGGATGCGCGGCGTCCGGGTCGACCCGGCTGCCCGCCGCGCGGTCGTCCAGCCCGGCCTGCTCTGGCAGGACTTCGACGCCGAGGCGCAGGCCTTCGGCCTCGCCACGACCGGCGGCCTCGTCTCGACGACGGGCGTCGCCGGCTTCACGCTCGGTGGCGGCATCGGCTGGCTCGTGCGCAAGCAGGGCCTGGCCTGTGACCACCTCATCGGCGCCGACGTCGTGTGCGCCGATGGTCGCGTGGTGCACGCGGGCGAGCACGCCGACCGCGAGCTGCTCTGGGGCCTGCGCGGCGGCGGCGGCAACTTCGGCGTTGTGACCGAGATGGAGTTCGCGCTCCAGCCGGTGGGCCCGCTGGTCGTCGGCGGCCCGGTGTTCTTCGCGGGCGAGCGTGCGCCCGAGATCGCGGCGTTCTTCGCCGAGTGGACGGCGTCAGGGCTGCCCGACGAGCTCACGACGATCCTGAACTTCACGACCGCGCCGCCCGTGCCGTTCCTGCCCGAGTCCGTCCACGGCAAGCCGATCGTCGCCGTCGTCGCCTGCTTCGCCGGGGGCGCTGCGGCCGCCGACGAGGCGCTCGCGCCACTGAAGGCGATCGCCGACCCCGTCGCCGACCTGTGCGGGCCGATTCCGTACGTCGCCCTGCAGAGCCTCCTCGACCCGCTGTTCGGGCGCGGCATGCGCAACCACATGAAGGCCGGCTACCTGGCCGACTTCTCCGGCGGCGCGCGCGACGCGATGCTCGCGGGCTGGGCGGCCAAGCCGTCCCCCAACAGCGAGCTGCACGTGCACCACATGGGTGGCGCGGCCGCGCGGATCGGGCGCGAGACGGCGGCGTTCGCCCACCGTGACGCCCCCTACGTCGTGAACCTGATCTCGCGCTGGGCCGACCCGGGGCAGGACGCGGAGCAGATCGCCTGGGGCCGCGACGTGTACGCCTCGCTGGAGGAGCACACCACCGGTGGCGCGTACATCAACTTCCTCTCCGACGAGGGGCCCGAGCGCGTGCGTGCGGCCTACGGGGACGAGGGCTACACGCGGCTGCAGGCGCTCAAGCGCCGGCACGACCCCGACAACGTCTTCCACCGCAACCAGAACATCCGGCCGGGCTGACCGGGGGGGCTCGGGGGCCATCAGACGACGAGTGGCTCGCTTTCCCCCGACACGGGGGAGATCGGGCCACTCGTAGCCGCAGGACGCCGGTGGCGCCGAAGTGGCGCGCTTAGCATTCACCGCGGCGCCGGGCGCCAAAACTGCTCGTCGAGGGGACGGTGGCATCAGAATGGGGCGCTGAGCGACGCGTTTTGATGCCACGTCCCCCTCGGTGCGCTTTCCGGCGCCCAGCGCGACGAAATGACGGTGACGCCAGTTCGGCGCCACCTGCGCGGGGGTGCTGGGGTTCGGCCCCAGCTAGCCGAGGACGGACGCCAAGCGCCGGTCCAGCGCGCCACCGACCGCCTCGCGGACCGGCCCCTCTTCGAAGCGCTCGACGAGCGCCTGCAGGAAGCCCTCGATGACCAGGCGCTGGGCCCGCTCCGCGGTGAGCCCGTGGGAGCGGAGGTAGAAGATCTGCTCGGGGTCGAGCTGGGCGATCGCGGCCGCGTGCGTGCAGCGCACGTCGTCGGCGAGGATCTCGAGGCCGGGGATCGCGTCGGCGTGCGCCTTCTTGGAGACGAGCAGGTTGCGCGACTCCTGAAACGCGTCGGTGCGCTGGGCCCCGGGGTCGACCTTGATCATCCCGCGCCAGACCGCGCTCGAGCGCCCGGCCAGCAGCCCGCGGAACGCGAGGTCGCTGGTGGTGTCCGGCGCGGCGTGCTCCTGGAGCGTGTCGAAGTCGAGGTGCTGGCGGCCGCGCAGCGCGTAGGCGCCGGTGACGCCGCCGTGGGCGCCCGGGCCCGCGAGCTGGGTCTCCTGGAAGACCTTGCCGTTGGCCGAGCCGAAGCCCAGCGTGATCCAGTCCAGCCAGCCGTCGCGCGCGACCGTCGCACGCTGAGAGCCGAAGACCCACGTGGTCTCGTCGAGGTCCTGGAGGTCGACCAGGCGCAGGCGCGCGTTCTGGCCCACGACCAGCTCGACGACCCCATTGACGACGCCGTCGCCCGCGGAGGAGGACTCGTGCCAGACCGAGGCCTGGGCGCCCTCCTCGACGACCACGAGCAGCCGCCAGTGCAGCGACGTACCGGCCTGCTCGTGCGCGGTGCCGATCACGATCGGGGTGTCGACGACGACCCCGCGCGGGACGTGGACGAAAACGCCGTCGGTCCACTCGGCCTCGTTGCGGGCCACGAGCTGCGTGGTCATCGGGACGACCGAGCCCAGGTGGGCCTCGACGAGCTCAGGGTGCTTCTCGGCGGCCTCGGCCAGCGGGAGCACCGTGACGCCCTCGGGCAGCTCGCTCAGGGCGCCCAGCTCGAAGCTCGGCTCGAACGTGCCCCCCGGGGCGGACGGGTAGGTGTCGAGATCGAGCTTGTCGATCGGGGTGAACTCCCAGCCGGTCGTGCCGCGGAACGCGGGCAGCTCGAGCTCGGAGACGCGCGACGCGGCCGCCTCGCGGCGCGCGTCGAGGGTGGGGGCGGCGACCTCAGCCAATGCTTCCTTCCATCTGCAGCTCGATCAGCCGGTTCATCTCGACCGCGTACTCCATCGGCAGCTCCTTGACGATCGGCTCGATGAAGCCGTTGACGATCAGCTTGCCGGCCTCCTCCTCGGTGAGCCCGTGGCTCATGAGGTAGAAGAGCTGCTCCTCGCCGACCTTGGAGACGGTCGCCTCGTGGCCGACGTCGACGTCGTCCTCACCGATGCGGATCGTCGGGTAGGTGTCCGAGCGCGACTCGGGATCGAGCAGCAGCGCGTCGCAGACCACCTTGGACTTCGACCCGTGGGCGCCCTTGGCGACCTCGAGCAGGCCGCGGTAGGACGAGCGGCCGCCGTCCTTGGAGATCGACTTGGCGAAGATGTTCGACGTCGTGTTCGGCGCGGCGTGGATGATCTTGCCGCCCGCGTCCTGGTGCTGGCCCTTGCCGGCGAAGGCGATCGAGAGGATCTCGCCGTGGGCGCGCTCGCCCGTGAGGTACACGCTGGGGTACTTCATGGTCAGCTTCGAGCCCAGGTTGCAGTCGACCCACTCGACGGTCGCGTCGGTCTCGGCGACCGCGCGCTTGGTGACCAGGTTGAAGACGTTGTTGGACCAGTTCTGCACCGTCGTGTAGCGGATGCGCGCGCCGGGCTTGGCGATCAGCTCGACGACCGCGGAGTGCAGCGAGTCCGACGAGTAGGTCGGCGCGGTGCAGCCCTCGACGTAGTGCACGTAGGAGCCCTCGTCGGCGAGGATGATCGTGCGCTCGAACTGGCCCATGTTCTCCGTGTTGATGCGGAAGTAGGCCTGCAGCGGCATCTCGACGTGGACGCCCGGCGGCACGTAGACGAACGAGCCACCCGACCACACGGCGCTGTTGAGCGCGGCGAGCTTGTTGTCGTTCGGCGGGATCAGCGTGCCGAAGTACTGCTTGACCAGGTCCTCGTGCTCGCGCAGCGCGGTGTCCATGTCGGTGAAGATCACGCCCTGCTTCTCGAGCTCCTCGTTGACTTGGTGGTAGACGACCTCGGACTCGTACTGGGCGCCGACGCCGGCCAGGAAGGAGC
>JBDTYI010000288.1:0-6797 GCA_040005775.1 Solirubrobacteraceae bacterium | reverse complement strand
CGCCTCCGCCCGCTCCCGGCAGCCCGCCGCCGCCGCCCCCGAACCGGCCGGTGGTCAACCCGTCGCCGATCGGCACCGCGGCGCCGGTCGCACAGAGCCAGCTCGGCGTCGCGCCGACCAACAAGCCGGGGGCCTGCGTGATCCCGTTCATCGGGACCCCCGGCGCCGACCGCATCGAGGGCAGCCCGCAGGGCGACAAGGAATACGGCCTCGCCGGCGACGACTACATGCGCGGGCAGGCCGGCGACGACTGTCTCTACGGCCTGGACGGCAAGGACGTCCTGATCGGTGAAGAGGGTCTCGACCTGCTCGTGGGCGGCAACGGCAACGACGCGCTCTACGGCGGCCTGGGCAACGATCGCCTCTACGGCGCCGCCGGCCGGGATCGCCTGTACGGCAACGCCGGTGCCGACCGCCTGTCGGGCGGAGCGGGCGACGACAGGCTGCTCGGCAGCGCGGGCAACGACCAGCTGTTCGGCGGGGCGGGCAACGACCTGCTCGACGGCGGGTCCGGCAACGACGTGATCAGCGGCGGGCTTGGCCGCGACCACATCATCGCCGGCGCCGGCGCCGACCGGATCAACGTCCACGACGGCCAGCGCGACGTGGTCAACTGCGGGTCCGGCCGCGACATCGTGTCCGCCGACCGGAGAGACGTGCTGCGCAACTGCGAGCGCGTCACCCGGCGGCGCTGACTGGCCCCCATGGCCACGCGGTGCCGGGCGCGCCTATGCGTCCGGCACCGCGACAGGCCGGGGCCATCGGGCGCCGCAGGTCACCGATGCCCCGAGGGGACTCGATCATCACCTCCCTGCTCGACACGCTCGCGTCGGCGGGACGGCCCGGTCGCGAGCTGGCGGTGCGGCTCGATCTCCTGCGCTCGGTCGGCATCGACGAGGCGCGGCGGCGGCGGGGCCACGACGCCAGGCTGGCCGCAATCGCCACCGACGGGCGACGCCCCGGCTACCGGGAGCTGTGGAGCGCCGCGGCGCACGAGCTGGGCGCCGACGTCGTCGAGCTCGGCGGTGGGTTCCTCGAGTTCCGCCTGGGCGACGCGCGTGGTCGCGCCTGGAACCACTGGGTGGCGCTCGACGACATCGTCACGCAGAAGCTGGCCGCCGACAAGGCGCGGGCGCACCGCATCATCACCGAGGCGGGTCTGCCGGTGCCCGACCACGCGACCTTCCTCGCCGCTGACCTGCGCCCCGCGCTCGCGTTCCTGGCCGGCCGCGAGGGCCCGTGCGTGGTCAAGCCCGTGGACGCCGCGGGCGGCTCGGGGACGACACCGGGCGTGCGCACCTCGAGCCAGCTCAAGCGCGCGCGGATGCGCGCCGGCCGCGAGCACCCCCGGCTGCTGATCGAGGCCCAGGAGCCTGGCGACGTCTATCGCCTGCTCTTCCTCGACGGAGCCCTGATCGGCGCCATACGCCGCCTGCCGCCGCGGGTGCTCGGCGACGGTCGCGCGACGATCGCCGAGCTCATCGACGCCGAGAACGAGCGCCGGCACGCGACCGCGAGCGGTGAGCGCCCATGGCTTCTGCGCGTCGACCTGGACGCGGTGCTGACGCTCGAGAACGCCGGCCTGACCCTGTCCTCGGTGCCCGCTCGCGGCACGGCGGTCGCGGTGAAGACGGCGGTCAGCCAGAACGCGCCGCGCGACAACGAGACCGTCGGCGAGGAGCTCGCCGGCGCGTTGGTCGCGCAGGCCGCAGCGGCGGTCCGGGCCCTCGGCGTGCGGCTCGCCGGCGTGGACCTCATCACGTCGGATCCGGGCCGGGCACTGATAGCCGGCGCGGGCGTGATCCTCGAGGTCAACGCCACCCCGGGGCTGCATTACCACTACGACGTCCGCGACCCCGGCGACGCGGTCCGGGTCATGGTGCCGATCCTCGCGAAGCTCCTCGGCGACGGGCGGGCGCAGGGAAGCTGGGCGCGGCTATAGGTGCAGCAGCACGAGCCCGTCGCGCAGGGACAGCGGATAGGTCTCGACGCCGGGGTCGCCGCCATCGTCGACCGTCACGTCGTAGCTTCGCACGCGGGTGCGGTGGGGATTGAACAGGCTGCGACCGGTCGTGACGTCGAACTCCCAGCCGTGCCACGGGCATCGCAAGACCTCGCCGGCGCGCTCCCACACGTACTCGCCGGGCGGGCTGGGCGCCGCGGTGCCGTGCAGCGACCCGCGGCACAGCGGCGCGCCCTGGTGCGGGCACGCGTTGCGCAGCGCGTAGTAGCGGCCGGCCACGTTGAAGACGCCGATCGAGCGTCCCTCGACCTCGACGACCCTGCGCTCCCCGGGCCCCAGTTCGCTCGCCCGCGCGACGACGTGGACGCCCATCAGGGCAACCCGTAGAGCGTGCGGGCGTTGGTGGAGAAGATCGCCTCGCGCATCGCCGGGGGCAGGCTCGGGAAGGCGCGGGCGGGCGAGTCGAAGTCCCAGTGCGGATAGTCGCTCGAGAACATCAGCACGCGCTCGGCGTCCATCATCTCCAGCAACGCCAGCAGGTGGCGATCGTCGTCGGGGCGCTCCAGCGGCTGGGTGCCCAGGCGCACGTGATCGGCCACGTACTCCGACGGCGGCCGGCGGACCCACGGGACCTCGGATCGCAGGGACTTCCAGTACGCGTCCAGGCGCCAGAGCAGCGGCGCCAGCCAGGCCACGCCGCCCTCGACCATCACGATGCGCAGGCCCGGGAAGCGCTCGAAGATGCCCTCCGTGAGCATGCTCACCAGGTGGGCCTGGAACGCCAGCGACATGCTGCAGTGCCACTCGATGTAGTGGGTCGGATAGCCGGGCGTGGGTTGGTGGTTGATGCCCATCCCGTCGGTGCCGGGATGGATCGACAGCGGCAGCCCGTGACGCTCGCACGCCTCGTAGATCGGGTGGTAGCAGCGCTGGCCGAAGGGCGCGCGCGCGCCGGAGTCCATCGTGACCTGCACGATGTGCGGGTGACCGGCCCAGCGCTCGATCTCCGCGGCGGCCAGCGCGGGATCCTGCTGGGCGACGGTGATCGAGCCCTTGAATGCCCCGTCGGCATTGTGGTCGGTCAGCCAGGTCTCCACGAGCCATTCGTTGAAGGCCGCGGCGATCGCCGCACCATAGTCCGGATCGGGGTGGATGTTGCAGAAGGTGCGCGCGATCAGGATGGCGTGCGCGACACCGTGCTCCTCGATGAGCTGGCGGCGCAGGAAGACCGGATCCGATCCCTGGGGCCCGCCATCCGGCGGCCTGGCATCCAGGCGGGAGCCGTGGACCGGATTGTTGAAGAACGACCGGCGCTCGCCGTGGTAGCGATCGCGCCACGGCATCGCGAGATGCCCGCGGATCTCGTCGGCATCGCGCGGCAGGGGATGCACGTCGACGTCGACGATACCTGGGCGCATCACGGGCACCGCGTCCGCGGCGGCCGACGCGCCGGGAGCGTGGCGGATCATGTGCCCACCGCGCTCTCCTGGACGACCGGCAGCGGCGGCGGCGCCAGGCGCCGGGACACGCCGCGCCGCACCCGGCCTGCGGCCAGGGCGATGCTCGGACCCGGATCGTCGCAGCGGAATATCGGCAGGTGCTGTCGGTGAAGCAGGCTACCGAGTCCACGCCCGATCGACAGCTCCCCGGAGCGATGCAGGTCCCGCAGCGCCCGCCCGTCCTGTGCCGGATACCAGAGCCGCACCCCAGCACGGAACGAGCCGACCGGGGGGCAGGGCCGGCCGAGCAGGCGGTTGTAGGTGAAGAGGCCCAGGTCGACGCCGGCGAGGCGGATCTGCTCGTTCGTCGCGGTGAAGCGATGGTTGCACTCGATGAGCTTCAGGCCTCCGTCGCGCGCGTCGCGCTTGAACTCCACGTTGGCCAGGCCGCGCGCTCCGATGCGCTGCAGGAACGCCCGGCCGAGCGCGGCGACCTCGGGATCCCAGCCGGTGACGTGATAGCAGCCGACGCCGAACCTCGTCGGATACTGGCGCAGCTTGCGCTTGGTCACCTCGAACAGCGGCTCGCCGGCCCCGTCCATATAGGCGTGGTAGCCGAAGAGCTGATCGTCTGCGCCGGGGATGATCTCGGTCACCAGCATCTCGACGCCCATGCTCAGCGTGTGCGCGAACGCGTCCTGCAACTCGGCTGGGGTGTGGACCACAATCGCCTTGATCCCCGTCTTGGAGCGACGCTGGAAGAGGTGCGCATGCACCGGCTTCAGCGCGCACGGATAGCTGAAGCGAGCCGCGACGTCCTGTAGCTCCGCGACCGTCCCGACCGACGCGGTGTCGGGAGCGGGCACGCCGAACTCGCGCGCCAGCTCGTATGTCCGTGCCTTGCTGAGCATGGCGAGCATCACGTCGTCGTCGGCCTCGAAGGGCACGTAGCCGAGCGCCAGCAGCGTCGCCCGCCGACGCGCGATCAGCTCCACCCCGTCGTCGGCGCAGGGCAGCACCACCGCGCCGCGCGGCCCACGCGAAAGCCATTGCAGCCACCGCTCCTGGACGTCGCCGTCCCGCCCGAGGTCGGCGAACAGCGCGCAGGCGCGCGAGTGACGAACGACGCTGGTCCCGTCGCCCACGGCGTACACCGTCACGCCGGCGGCGGCCAGCGAGCGAGCGACCGACACTGCGTTCACCCCGCCCCCGAGTACGACGGCCGGCGGGTTCGCCCCGCCGGCCGGATCACGTGCCACGGTGCGCTTCAGCCCGCGTGGGCCGGCGCCTGGGCCACGCCGTTGCTACCGGCGGGCCGCTCCACCCCGGCGGCGGTCAGCATCGCGTCCACCCAGGCGTTGGAGAACTCGCCCCGCCGCACCGCCGCCGTGTACTCGACCTCGACCGCCGCCTTGAGGCGGAGGCGCTCCAGCAGGTCGGCGGCGATGTCGCGCGGCACGACGACCACGCCGTTGAGGTCGCCCATGATCACGTCGCCCGGGTGCACCACGATGCCGCCCGCGGAGATCGCGTGGTTTATCTCCCCGGGTCCGCGGTGGAGCGGTCCGATCGGCGTGATCCCACGGGCGAACACGGGGAAGTCCTTCAGCGCGCGGATGTCGGGGAGGTCGCGGATCAGGCCGTCGACGACGAAGCCGGCGATGCCGCGGTGGCGTGCCTTGGTGGAGATGAGGTCCCCGATGACGCCGTTCATCATCGTCGCGCCCGCGTCGATCACGATGACATCCCCCGGCTGGGCGATGTCGAGGCTCTTGTGGACCATGAGGTTGTCGCCCGGATAGGCCCGCACGGTGCAGGCGGGGCCGAGGATGCGCAGGCGCTCGTCGGTCACGTTGTGGATCGCCGGCACCATCGTGTACAGCCGGTTCATCAGGTCCGAGACGTCGGGCGTGTCGAACTCGCCCAGCCCGGCGATGACATGGGGATCTGCGCGCTCGACGTGCTCGCAGATGCGGAACCCCGGGCCCGGATGAAGCTCGGCTGACCTTGGCTTGCCTACCATCAGATGCCTCCCCTGTGGGTTTGTGCTGCCGATGTTCACAACGCTAAGGCAGGCTGAATCCGAGCGGTTACCGGGTCGTTACGGGAGGGTCCAGTCGCCCGCTGGACGATTGTTGAGTGTGCGCGCCCGCATCGCGACGTACACTGCACGCCGATGTCCGTCGTCGTCGAGGAGTCTGCGCTCGCGGCGCTGATCCGCGAGTGCTTCGCGGGCCTGGGGCTCGGCACGAACGACGCGGCGGCCGTCGCGCAGGTATGCGTGTACGCGAACCTGCGCGGCATCGACTCGCATGGCCTCGCCCGTGTTCCGGCGTACATGCGCAAGGTGCACGCCGGGCTGGCCGGCGGCACCGAGCGCATGTCCGCCGGCGCCGGGGGCGGCGCGCTCTGCCGCCTGGACGGCGGGCGTGCGCTGGGACCGGCCGCCGCGGTCAAGGGCGTGGACCTCGCGATCGAGCTCGCGGAGCGTCACGGGGTCGGGGTGGTGGGTGTGGGCGACAGCACGCACTTCGGCGCCGCCGGCTTCTACGTGCGCCGTGCCGCCCGCCGCCGACTGGTGGCGGTCGCCGCGACCAATGGCCCGGCCAACATGGCCCCGCACGGTGCGTCGGAGGCGTTCCTGGGCACGAACGCGATCGCGATCGGCGCGCCGCTCGGGCGCCACGGCGAGTTCGTGCTCGACATGTCGTCGAGCATCGTGGCCCGTGGGAGGATCATGAGGGCCGATGCCTTCGCGGCGCCCATCGAACCGGGCCTGGCGATCGCCGCTGACGGGCAGCCCACGACCGACGCGCGCGCCGCGCTCGCCGGCGCCGTCCTGCCGCTCGGGGGGGCGAAGGGGAGCGGTCTGGCCTTCGCGGTGTGCATGCTGGCCGGGGTGCTGGGCGGTGCCGGGTTCGACGACGAGGTGGTCCCCATGCACGGCAGCAGCGACCGTCCGCAGAACGTCGGTCACGTGTTCGCCGTCATCGACCCCTGGCGATTGGCCGATCCCGCCGACGCGCTCGCGCGTGTCGAGCAGCTCGTCGACCGCCTGCATGCCCTGCGCCCCGCCGCCGGATTCGACCGCGTGCGCTTCGCCGGGGAGCGCGGGGACGAGCAGGCGGCGGCGCGCCGCGTCCACGGCATCCCGCTGGCCCCCGCGGAGCTCGAGGCGACGGCACGGGCCTGCGAGGAATGCGGTCTCGGACAGGTCGCCGATCGGGCGCGCGCCTTGGCCGTTTGAGGCGCCGCTGGACCTTCGGACAGTCGTCGCGAGAGTGGCCGCGCGAGGACAAACCTGTGGTCTGCCGGGCGCCTATCGTCTGCGCATGCCAACGCGGTCCATCAGGCCCTTCGCCATCTCCGGCGCCGGCAGGGCGCCGCTGGTCGCC
>JBDTYI010000287.1:0-2801 GCA_040005775.1 Solirubrobacteraceae bacterium | reverse complement strand
CCCGAGTGGTACTTCTTCTTCCTCTTCGAGCTGCTGCGCGTGATCAAGCCGGCCGCGCTGACGCCGCTGGCGACGATCGGCGTGCCGACGATCTGCATGATCCTGCTGTTCCTGCTGCCGTTCTACGACCGCGGCCCGGAGCGCAGGCCCGAGCGGCGCCCGATCGCCACGATCGCCGGCATCTTCACGATCTGCGCGATGGGCTACCTCACCTACCTCGGCGCCACGGCCGGGCCGCCGACCGAGATCGCCCTCAAGACGCCCGCGCGCGTCAAGGCGATGGGCCCGCAGATGCTCGCCCAGTACGAGAAGGGCAAGCAGGTGGTGGCGCAATCGGGCTGCCTGGCCTGCCACAAGATCGCGGAGAACGGCGGCCAGCTCGGCCCCGACCTGACCAATATCGCCGACCGGGTCCCGGCCCAGGCGATCTCGCGGACGCTCGTGAACCCGACGTCGCCGATGCCGTCCTTCTCGGGCCTGCAGAAGAACTCGCCGGACAAGTTCCAGGCGATGGTGACGTACCTGTCGCAGCTCAAGAGCGGCGGCTAGCGCTCTTGTCGGGCGGCGATGACGCGCCCCGGACGGGGACGATGTCGGAGCCCCAGGTGCGGGCCATGTTCGACCGCATCGCCTCCTTCTACGACGTCATGAACTCGGTGATGACCGCCGGCCTGCACCACCGCTGGCGCTCGCGCGCCGTGGACCTGGCGGAGGTTGGCTCCGGCGACCACGTGCTCGACGTGGCCAGCGGCACCGGCGACCTGGCGCTCGAGCTCGCGCGCCGCGTGGCGCCCACCGGCGAGGTGATCGGCTCGGACTTCTCGGAGGAGATGCTGGCGCATGCGCGCAAGAAGTCCTCGCGCTCGTCCGAGAGCGGCTTGGGCGCGATTCGCTGGGAGTGGGGCAACGCGCTGGACCTGCCCTACGCCTCGGCGCGCTTCGACGCCGCCACCGTCGGCTTCGGCGCCCGGAACTTCTCAGATCTCGACCAGGGCCTGTCCGAGATGGCCCGCGTCGTCAAGCCCGGCGGCAGGGTCGTCGTCCTGGAGATCACGACCCCGCGCACGCCGCCGCTGTCGACCTTCTACCGCGTGTGGTTCGATCGGGTCGTGCCGCTGATCGGCCGCGTGACGGGCGAGGACGAGGCCTACACCTATCTGCCGAACTCGGTGCGCCGCTTCCCGGGGCCTGAGGGCCTCGCGGCGGCGATGAGCCGAGCGGGCCTTCGCGACGTGCGCTGGATCCTCACTGCCGGCGGGATCATCGCGCTGCACGTCGGGACCCGTACGTAGAGCGAGTCATGGCGCCCCCCGGACCGGTCACCGAGGTCGTGCAGGCGTCGGGGCCGCACGTCCCGGCGCTGCTGGCTCGCGTCGAGCGCCGCCTGGCCGCGCTGGCGGAGGGGCGGGGTCCGGAGCTCGCCAAGCACGGCGGCGCGACGATCGCCGCCGGAGGCAAGCGCCTGCGCCCGCTGCTCGTCGCGATCGCCGCGGGCGACGGCGACGGCGACGGCGTGGTCCGCGCAGGGGTCGCCGTCGAGCTCGTGCACTCGGCCACGCTCGTGCACGACGACGTCCTCGACGGCGCAGCGCTGCGTCGCGGCGTGCCCACGGTGGTCGCGGTAGGCGGGCGGGCGATGGCCACCGCCACGGGCGACCTGCTCTTCGCCCGCGCGTTCGCCGAGCTCGCGGCGGGCGGTCGCGCGGAGGCCGTGCGCGTGCTCTCCGACGCGTCCAGCGCGCTCGCGCGCGGGGAGCTGCTCCAGCGCGCCGACGCGTGGCGCGCGGACATCTCCGTCGGCCGCTACCTCGAGCGCTGTGAGCTGAAGACCGCGCGCCTGTTCGAGGCGGCCTGTCGCCTCGGCGCCGCCGAGGGCGCGGGGGTCGGTGGGGTCGAGATCGCGCTCGGGGCCTTCGGGCGGCGGATCGGGCTGGCGTTCCAGCTCCTCGACGACGTCCTGGACGTGTCCGGGCCCGCCGAGCGCACCGGCAAGCATCGAGGCACCGACCTGCTCGACGGCACCGTCACGCTGCCGCTCCTGCTGGCGCGCGATCTCGATGCCGGGCTGGCCGCCGTCGACCCGCGCGCGATCACCACGCCCGAGCAGGCCGAGGACATCTGCGACCGCATCGAGGCCACCGGCGCGCTGGACGCCGCGCGCGCGCGGGCGCTGGAGATGGTCGCCGCCGCGAAGGCGGAGCTGCCCGCGGGGCTGCCGGCACGCCAGCGGGGAGCGCTGGAGCTCGTCGCAGACGGCGTCGTCGCGCGGTACGCGTAGGCCTAGAAGTCGTCGGGCACGATGTGCCCGCCGTGCAGCGCGGTCACGAAACGCTCGATCTCGTCTTCCATGTTCGCGTGCATGAGGCGCTTGAGGTCGCGAACGAGCGCCTCGGTGCCGCGGTCGAGCTCCTCGTCGAAGCGCTCGACGATGTCCTGCTCGAAGACCCCGTTGCCGTGCCACTCGCAGTTGGGGCAGCGCAGGGCCACCTCCCAGTGCGTGGCGCCGGCCTCTTCCCACTCCATCGGGTAGACCAGGGTCGAGTCGCAGGCGACGCAGACGTGCAGGTCCGACCCATGCTCGAGCGCCGTTGGAGACGACGCGCTCGGCGTCGCGGGGTGCTCCTCGAAGTACACGACCTCGATGGTCTTGCCCGAGGGCAGGACCACGCGGCGGACGTACTGGTTGTTGTCGGCTTGCTCGCTCATGTCAGAACACTCGATGGGGTGCTCATCGGCCGCGGTCGCCCATGCCTTTACCGTCGCGGACCAGCGTCTGACTTCTGGCGCGTAAACACTCACCG
>JBDTYI010000286.1:0-7256 GCA_040005775.1 Solirubrobacteraceae bacterium | reverse complement strand
CCTTCGGCCCCGACGGCACGCTCTACATCGGCTCCGAGAACGGACGCCTCTACGCGCTGGAGCCGGCCAATGGGCCAGCGTAGACGGCCGCGGGGGCCTCCTCCGTCGATCCGAGCACCGCGAGCACCACGATCCCGGGGGCCAAGCCGCGAGCATTGTCGTGCTCCTTCTCGCTGGGGGAGCCTGCGAGGTCAGTTCGGGGACCTTGGACGCTCACATGGGCGGCGCGAGCACCTACGCAAGGGCGCATACGACTCCGCGCCAACGACGTCGACCATGCCGAAAACGAGCGCACCAGCCAGAATCTCGCCGACGGCGCCGCCCCGACGATCGAGCTGCCGAGTCAGGTGGCGATGAGACCCTCCCCGACGACGAGTGGCATCGCGTGCGGTGTGGGAGCGATCGCGAGGTCGCCGCCGCCGCCGCGCTTCACCGCATACATGACCTGGTCTGCGCGGTGCACGAGCTCATAGCCGGCCTCGTTTCCATTCCACGTCGCGATGCCCGCCGAGCAGCTTTGGTTGGGCGGCACGCTGCGGAGCAGTCGCTGCGCGATCTCTGATGCCGTGTCGGCGGTGCAGTCCGGGAGGAGCACGACGAACTCGTCGCCGCCCAGGCGCGCGAGGTAGTCCGATTGCCTGAGCTCGTCGGACCAGGCGCGGGCGCAGCGCTGGATCAAGCGGTCGCCCTGCTCATGACCATTCGTGTCGTTGACGTGCTTGAGCTTGTCGAGATCGATCACCACGACGCGCAGCGGCTTCCGCGAACGCTCGGCTCGGCTCAGTTCCCGCTCCAAGCGGTCGTCCCATGCCCGGCGGTTGGGAAGCCCGGTGAGGTGATCGCGCATCGCCGTCGCCTCGAGCTTGACGATCAGCCGCTCGCGCTCGTGCTGGAGCTTGATCCGTCGCTGGGACTGAAGACCGACGAAGACGCCGATGCCTCCGAAGGTCGCGGCCCGGGCCGCGTACCCGACCACACCAAGTGGAACATCCTGGACGATCACCCAGAAGATTGTCAGCACGATGGCGCCCGTGGCGGCGATCAGCCCGCCGCGCAAGCCCAGTTCGGACGCCAGGAAGCTGATCGGGATGACGTAAAGGAAACCAACGGCCTCGATCGGGTTGTCCACGGCCAGGCGAAGGCCGGTGATCAGCACGAGCAGCACCGCGCACAGAAGCACCGGGCCGCGTCCGGCGCGCGGAGCGGCTTGGAAATCGGCCGTGGAATCCACCCCATCGTTGTCGGCTCAAAACGACTCGGGCTTGACACGGCTCGACCGACCTCTGGCGCGGTCGCTAGCCCTTCCAAAGCACGTGATCGGCGTACGGACCATATGCGCGGTCAATCATTCGCCCCGGCATCGCGCTGGGCGAGTCGGCGTGTGAGCGGCGCCGCTGTCAGTCCGTGGACGATGATCGAGCTGACGACGCAGACGATCGTGGTCCAGACGACGACGTGTTGCTCCCGCGTGGAGAGCGCGCCGGAGTCGACGACCACCGCGGCGTAGAAGAGCGCGGCCACGCCTCGCACACCGAAGAAGCCGAGGAAAATGGCTCCGCGGAGGTCCAGGGGCCAGCGGCCGAGGGTCGCCACGACGAGGCCTGGGCGGATGAGCACCAGCAACACGGGGACCAGCAGCCAGCCCGCGAGCCCCGGAGCGCCGAGGCCGTCGGTCGTCAGCATCGAGCCGAGCATCACCAGGACAACGAGCTCGAGCGTTTTGCCGGTCGCCTCGGTGCCGCGGTGGGCGGCGTGGTGGACGTGGTGGTCGAATTCATAGCGGCGGAACGTGAATCCGGCTGCGAATACCGCGAGCAGGCCGTAGGCACCGAGCACCTCGGTGACGCCGTAGAGCACCAGGGCGAAGCCCACGACCGCGAATGGCTGTAGCGCGTCCGACAGCATCCGCTCGGCCATGGTCAGAGCGCGCGCTGTGAGGTATCCGCTGAGCGCGCCGAGCGCGAGCGCGAAGCCGGCCCCGTACAGCAGATCGGCGAGCGCCCACGTCGAGAGCCAGGCGGTTCCCCCGTCTGTCACCGCGAATAGACCGAGCACGACAAACGGCGAAGCGAGCCCGTCGTTGAAGCCGGCTTCGGTGTGCAGCGACAGGCGCGGCTCGCCGAGGACCTCGCCGCCGGGGGCGGTCAGCCCGACGTTGCCGGCGAGCACCGGGTCGGTCGGGGCGAGGACCGCGCCGAGCACGAGCGCCGCGCCGAAGGAGAGGCCCATGGCCCAGACCCCGAAGGCGGCGATCGCCAGGATCGTCAGCGGCATCACGACGATGAGCAGAATCGCGATCGAGGCAAGCGAGCGGCGCTCGACGTGGCGCTCGATCGTGAGCCCGGCAGAGAAGACGGCGACGACAAGCGCCAGTTCGCAGAGCCGCTCCAGCAGCTCGTGATCGCTCTCGGGACCGAGTGGGTTGACGTCAAGGAGCGCCAGACAAACGGCCCCGAGCGCGCCGAGCAAGACGTAGAGCACCGACGGCGGGACCGGCCGCCGGTGCGGCCGCTTGAGAACCAGCGCTCCGACCACGAGGCAGGTGCCCACGGCCGCCAACAGGAGCGGGTACAGACCGCCGAAATGCCAACCGGGAAGAAGGGCGAGTGGAGAAACGACCAAGCGTGGGTCTCCTAGAGGCGGGTCGACGAAACGGCGCCGACCAGGCTTCCCGGCTCACCACCGTCGATCGTAGCGGCCGCCGCCGAGGCCGCGGGAAGTTCGCCGTGACCGAGGGACGCCGCAGGCTCCGCGACGAGATACCTCGAGCAGCCGTCCGAGGCAGCCGCTGGCGGAGCCCTACGAGAAGCGCGCTCCCGCGTCGGCCACGACGGATCGCTCACGGCCCACGGCGGCGTCGCCCGTCGCTTGTAACACCACGAGCGCTCACCGGACAAAGGCGCCGTGAGCACACAGCCGCTGAGGTTGGACTCCCCGCCCCCGACGTTCCCGGCCACCGGCGCGACGCTGCATCGAGTCGCCGAGGAGGTACTCGCGCCCGCGCAGCCCGGCGGAGCGATCGCGCTGACGACGACGCCCGGCGGCTTCGGCACGCCGGGCGACGAGCAGCACGCTGAGCCGTACGCGTACGTGGGCCCGTGGACCGCCGAGGTCTCGGGCGACATGTGGCCGGCGAGCGGCTACCTCGGCGCCGAGCTGCCCTACGCACAGCTGCCCCCGGCGACCGACACGCGCGCCGCCGCGCTGGCGATCTTCGCCGCCAGACACGACGCACTGACCGAGACCGCGAGGAGCGCCTCATGAGCGAGAACGGATCGCCGACTGCCGTGGAGTGGCACCGCGTGCTGGCCGCCGAAGAGCTGCCGGAAGGGCGCGTGACCACGGTCGCGGCAGGCCACAAGAGCGTGGCGCTCGTGCACTACGACGGGAAGTTCTCCGCACTCGACAACCACTGCCCTCACCAGGGCGGCCCGCTCGGCGAGGGCTCGATCGAGAACGGGCTGCTGCGCTGTCCCTGGCACGGCTATGACTACTGCCCGCTCGACGGCACGTCGCCCGGCTTCGCCGACGAGGCAGTCACCTACGCGCTCGAGATCCGCGACGGCGAGGTCTACGTCGGCGTCGAACCGGAGGCGCACGTCGCGACCGTCACGGACCTCATGGCCGAAACGATGGTCAACTGGGGCGTCGAGCACGTCTTCGGCATGGTCGGGCACTCCAACCTCGGGCTGGCGGACGCGCTGCGGCGCCAGGAGGAGGCCGGGAGGCTGACCTACATCGGGATCCGTCACGAGGGCGCGGCCGCGTTCGCGGCGTCCGCGTACGGGAAGCTAACCGGCCGGCCCGCGGCCTGCCTGACGATCGCAGGTCCCGGCGCCACGAACCTGCTCACCGGGCTGTGGGACGCGAAGGTCGACCGCGCGCCGGTGCTCGCGCTCACCGGCCAGGTGAACACCCAGGTGCTCGGTCCCGGTGCGTTCCAGGAGGTCGACCTGGCCGGCGCGTTCGGGTCGGTCGCCGCCTGGAGCCAGCCGGTGCTGCGCGACTCCGACCCGGTCGAGCTGATGAACCTCGCGTGCAAGAACGCGCTGCTGCGCCGCGATGTCGCGCACCTGATCTTCCCCGACGAGGTGCAGACGCTGCCGGCGCCGGAGGAGGCGATGGCCGGCGGCCCGGAGGGCCGGATCACGCCGCTGGAGATCTCGCCGCCCGCGGAGTCGCTCGCGCGGGCCCTGCGACTGCTACGCGGCGCCAGGCGCCCGGTGATCGTCGTCGGCCACGGCGCGCGCTTCCACATGCCGGCGGTGATCGCACTGGCCGAGCAGCTGGGCGCGCCGGTGATCACGACGTTCAAGGCGAAGGGCCAGATCGGGGACGACCATGGGCTGGCGGCGGGCGTGCTCGGGCGCAGCGGGACCCCGGTGGCGAGCTGGATCATGAACGAGGCCGACCTGCTGCTCGTGCTCGGCGCGTCGTTCTCCAACCACACCGGCATCTATCCGGGCCATCCGATCATCCAGGTCGACTTCGACCAGATGCAGCTCGGGAAGTTCCACTCCGTCGAGGTCCCGGTGTGGGGCGAGATCGGGGTCGTCGTCGGCCTCCTGCGCGACGCGCTGCCAGAGCAGCTCGCGACCGAGGACCAGGCGGCCCAGCTCGCCGAGCGCTGGGTTATCTGGCGTGCGGAGAAGGCCGCCCGCGTGGCCGATGATCGCGGCGCGGGGGTCAACTCGGCGGCGGTGTTCGCGGCGATGGAGCGCCAGATTCCCGACGACGCCGTGATCGCGGTCGACGTGGGCAACCACGCCTATTCGTTCGGGCGCTACTTCGAGTGCAAGCAGCACACCGTGCTGATGTCGGGCTATCTGGGCTCGATCGGGTTCGGCTACCCGGCGGCGATGGGCGCCTGGGCCGCGGCGCCAGAGCGCCCGACCGTCGCCGTCACCGGCGACGGCGGCTTCGCCCAGTACATGGCCGAGCTCACGACCGCGGTCAAGCACGGCATGAGCATCACCCACGTCCTGCTCAACAACGGTCAGCTCGGCAAGATCAGCAAGGAGCAGCGCGCCGGTGAGTGGGAGGTCTGGCAGACGTCGCTGCACAACCCGGACTTCTCCGCCTACGCGCGCAATTGCGGCGCGCTCGGCCTCCGCGTCACGCACGCCGCTGCGCTCGACGCCGCCCTCGCCGAAGCCGTCGCCCACGACGGCCCCTCGATGGTCGAAGTGATCACCGACCCGGACCTCGTCTAGGAGCGGGAGACTGCGCGTTGATGCGGTTGGTGTCGGTCAATGTCGGTCAGCCCCGCGAGGTCGACTGGCGTGGCCGCACGGTCCTGACGTCGATCTGGAAGTCCGCGGTCACGGAGCGCCGTTGGGTCGACCGGCTCAACGTCGCGGGCGACGCACAGGCCGACCTCGTCGGCCACGGCGGTGAGCACCGGGCGGTCTATGTCTACGACCTCTCCAGCTATCGCCATTGGGAGAGCGAGCTCGGCCGCGACGACTTCGTCAACGGCCAGTTCGGGGAGAACTTCACAGTCGAAGGGCTGCCTGATGACGCGGTCTGCGTCGGCGATCGCTACCGGATCGGCGGCGCGCTGTTCGAGGTCACCCAGCCGCGGGTGACGTGTTACAAGATCGGCCTGCGCATGGACGAGCCGCACATGCCGGCGCTGCTCTACACGCACGGCCGGCCGGGCTTCTATCTGCGCGTGGTCGAGGAGGGCGATGTCGGTGCGGGCGACGCGATCGATCGGGTCGCCGTCGGGCCCGGAGCGATGACCGTGCGCGAGGTGAGCACGCTGCTCTACCTCCCTGGTGCGACCGTCGGCCGGCTGGAGCGCGCCCTCGCGATCCCCGCGCTGTCGGAGGGCTGGCGCGGCTCCTTCACCGCGCTGCTCGAGCAGGCCGCGCAGGGCGCGAGCGGCAATCGCGGCCTCGCGCCGCCGAGCAGCGGGCCGCCGGCGTGGGCCGGCCTGCGGCCGTTCCGGGTCGCCGCTGTCATCCGTGAGAGCCGGTCGATCTCCTCCTTCGTGCTCGAGCCGGCCGACGGCAAGCCGCTTCCCGCCTTCGGCCCCGGCCAGTACCTGACCGTGCGCGTGCGGCCGGACGGCGCGCCGCGCGCGCTGTTGCGCAGCTTCTCGCTCTCGGCCGCGCCCGACGCGCGCCGCTACCGCCTGAGCATCAAGCGCGAGGGCATCGTGAGCGGGCACCTGCACGACCGGGTCGCGATCGGCGACGCGATCGAGATCGGCGCGCCGCGCGGCCTCTTCACGCTCGATCCAGCGGACGACGACGGGGCGGTCGTGCTCCTCAGCGCCGGCGTCGGCGCGACGCCGGTCCTCGCGATGCTGGCGAGCCTGTCCGCCGCGGGCGGCGAGCGCGAGGTCTGGTGGCTGCACGGCGCGCGCAACCGCGCCGCGCACGCCTTCGCCGCCGAGGCGCGCCGTCACCTCGCCGCCCTGCCCGGCGGGCGCTCGCATGTGCGCTACAGCCGCCCTGACGCGTCAGACGTGCCGGGCCGCGACTACGACGCCGAGGGCCGACTGGGCGTCGAGACGCTGGTCGACCTCGACGTCCCGCGCAGCGCCCACTTCTACCTCTGCGGCCCGGCCGCATGGATGCGCGACCTCTCCGCGGGCCTCCTGAGCTGGGGCGTCGTCCCGGAGCGCATCCACACCGAGCGCTTCGGGTCCGCCCCGCTCGAGGGCGCCGAGCACAGCCCCCACGCTCCACCGGGCGAGCCGGGCCGCGGGCCGGAGGTCGCCTTCACGACCTCCGGCCTGACCGTCCGCTGGGACCCGGCATTCGGGAGCCTGCTCGAGCTGGCCGAGGCCTGCGACGTGCCGGTCGCGTGGTCCTGCCGGACCGGCGTCTGCCATCGCTGCGAGTCCGGCCTGATCGACGGCGAGGTCAGTTACCACCCCGATCCGCTCGAGCCGCCCGAGGACGGGCGCGCGCTGATCTGCTGCAGCCGACCCACATCCGATGTCGCGCTGGCCCTCTGATCGGCGCGACTGGCACGTCGGCCCACGCGCGGGGCTGCGGCCGCTATTCGAGCTCGCCGAGGACGCCCAGAGCCAACTGGACCACCACCTCGGACTGGGACGGGTCCTCGTGGCCTCTCGCGGGTCCGTGACCCTCGGTCACCTCCAACTCGTGCCGACGAAGCAGTCTGGCGAGATCGGGCTCAAGAACATGGCCGTCGTACCGGCACAGCGAGGCACAGGAGTCGCGCGCGCACTCATCACCGCGGCCATCCATCGCTGCGGTGCCGAAGGCTGGTCGCGGATG
>JBDTYI010000285.1:0-5388 GCA_040005775.1 Solirubrobacteraceae bacterium | reverse complement strand
TGGTCGTGGCCCGCCAGCGCCCGGGCACCGCCAAGGGGGTCTGCTTCCTGCTGCTTGAGGACGAACTGGGGACGGTCAACCTGATCGTGCCGCCGAAGGTCTACGAGCGCGAGCGGCTCATCATCCGCACCGAGCCGCTGGTCGTCGCTCAGGGCAAGCTCGAGCGCTTCGCGTCGGCCGGCGGGGCGGTCAACGTCCTCGTGCGCCGGCTCGTGGCTCTCGACGCGGGCGGGATGCTCGACCAGCGCCCCGCCGCCCAGGTCAAGGACTCCTCGCCGCTCGACGCCCGTGAGCTCGCGCGCTGGCAGGCCGATCAGCTGCGGGTCGCGGCGGCCGTCGCCGGCGGCGCCACCGCGGCCCACGTGCGCCCGGCGGCGACGGTCGCCGAGCGGGCGCCGGCCGGCGGTGGGGCGGGCACGGAGGACTTCCGCGCGGTCGCCCCACCGGTGATGAGCTTCGCCCAGGGAAGGCGGCGGTAGTCCATCGCCTTCGTCAGTGAATTGGGAGAACGGCGTGGCGGCCGTTCTCCAAGGTCTGCGGGCTCGTCGTTTGACGGGACGGTCAGGTAGGTTCCCGCCCGTGATCGCGGCGCTTCTGTTCGTGGTGTTGTTCCTGGCCCTCGGCATCGGCGTGGTGTTCATCGCGCTCAGCGGGGGACCGCGTGGTGCGCGCGAGCGCATGCAGCAGCAGTCCCGTGGGCGGCGCGGTGGGCGCGGCGGCGGTCTTGCCGTGGCCCTCGTGATCCTCGCGATGGGAGTGGCCGTGCCGGTCGCCATCGCGATCTCCAACAGCAGCCACGATGCCCACCAGGCACCGGGCGGCGTCGATCTGACCGCTGCCGAGGTCAAGGGCCGCAGCGTCTTCGCCCAGAAGTGCTCGACCTGCCACACGCTCTCGGCCAGCAACGCTGTCGGGCGCGTGGGGCCGAACCTCGACAACCTGCGCCCGCCGAAGGTCCTCGTGCTCGACGCGATCAAGAACGGCCGTGCGCGCGGTCAGGGTCAGATGCCCGCGGGGCTCCTCGACGGCGGCGACGCCCAGGACGTCGCCGCCTACATCGTCGCCTCCGCCGGCCGCGGCTAGCGGACCCCTGCGAGCCCGCGCGGCGGGCCGAAGTAGCCGCATCCTCCGCTGAACGGCGCCCGAGGGCCTGGAAGGTGACGGGACCCCTGGTAGGATCACGCGCTTCGTGCAGTGCCGAATCCCTCGCGGGGGACCCGGAAACGGGTCTTGCGGCGGGGGAGCGGGGGACCCAGGTTGGTCTTGGGGCGAGTCGCCGTCCGCGGCGTAGCGCAGACTCTTTCAGCGCAAGCCCGTCAGCTAACCCCGTAGGCCCAGGAAAGAGGACACCGGCATGCCCCAGAACGAGGCCCGCTCATGGTGGGCCGACGTCGCAGACGTCCGTGAGAGCATCGAGCGCCGCCGAGCCGGCGACGCTTCGGAGACCTCGTCCTCGAACGCGGGCGACGAGCTGGCGCACGTTCGCGCCCGCCGCGCGATGGCCGCGCGCGAGCGCACCGGCCGCTTCGATCGCGAGCCCCGTCGCTCCGGCCGCTTCGATCGCGCGCCCGGCCCCCGCAGCGCGCCTGCGCCCGCCCCGGCGCCTGCGCACGTGGAGTCCGTCACCACGTCGCCCGCCGACGCTCCGCGTCGTCCGCTCGTCGACCCGCTGCAGCGCCGCACGGTCCAGATCACCGGCCACCCCGGCGCTCGCGCCGGCATCTCGGGCCTGATCGAGATCGACCGCCGCCGCGCCGCGCGCCGCCCGGTCGAGCGCATCGGGCCGCGGCCTGACCGCCTCGCGATGTGGGCCGTCCTGCTCGGTCTCTTCCTCATCCTCGTCGCGGCGACCAGCTCGCACGCGGCGCTCCTCGGCGCCTAGCATCAGCGGGCCCACGCGGTCTTGGCCTTGCGGCGCTTGTGTGGCGTCCTAGACTTACCTTCCGTAAGTCCCTTGAGAGAGGCCAGCCATGAAGACCGCGATGAGCCGCTTCCACATCCACGACGAGCTGACGGCCCCCGAGAGCGCGATCCCCGTGCTGCGCGGAGCGCTCGCCGGGGGCGGGCGCCTGCCGAACTTCCTCGGCGTCCTCGCGGGCTCGCCCGCCGCCCTGCGCGCCTACGTCCGCGCCCGCTCGGAGCTGCGCCACGGCGTGCTCGAGCCGCCGACGATCGAGCGCATCGCCCTCGCGGTCGCCGCGCGCCACGAGTCCGCGGCCGGCATCGCCCTGCACACGCGTACCGGGCGCCTCGCCGGCCTGACGCTCGACGAGGTCGCGCTGGCGCGCGAGGGCGACTCGCGCGACGAGCGCGAGGCGACGCTGCTGCGCTACCTGCGCCCGCTCATCGACGGCCCCGCGCAGCCCGCGATGCACCTGCACGAGGAGGCGCGCGAGGCCGGTTGGACCGATGAGCACCTGCTCGAGGCGATCTCCCAGGTGGCGATGGAGACCTACACGGCGATGGTCAACCTCGCCGGCGACGTCCCCGCCGACGGGGCCTCCGAGCTGCCGGCGGCACTGCGGGCGGCGTGAGCACCGAGCCCGACCGCGCTCCGCGAGCGCCACGACCAGGATCCGGCTCCCCGCCGGCGCCCGGATGCTGCGCCTTCTACCACGAGGCGGTCGAGCTCATCGGGCGCCGCTGGACGGGTGCGATCGTCGCCGTGCTGATCGACCACGGGCCGCTGCGCTTCTCCGAGCTGCGCCAGTCCGTTCCCGGCGTCAGCGATCGCCTGCTCTCCGAGCGCGTGCGGGAGCTCGAGGGGCGCGGACTCGTGGAGCGAACGGTCGAGCCGGGCCCGCCGATCAGCGTCCACTACGACGTCACGGCCATGGGCCGCGAGCTCACGCCCGCGATCACCCAGCTGCGCTCCTGGGCGCAGCAGTGGCTGGGCTGAGCGCCGGGGCGTCAGGCGTTCGGGATTGCCGCGGCGTCGGCCAGCCCGAGGCGCTCGACCGCCTGCTCGCGCAGCACGTACTTCTGGACCTTCCCGGTGACCGTCATCGGGAACGCGTCGGTCAGCACGACGTAGCGCGGCACCTTGTAGTGCGCGAGGCGCCCGCGGCAGAACGCGCGCACGGACTCGTCATCGAGGTCGGCCCCGTCGCGCGCGACCACCCACGCGCACAGCTCCTCGCCGTAGCGCTGGTCGGGCACGCCGACGACCTGTACGTCGGCGATGCCCTCGTGCCCGTAGAGGAACTCCTCGATCTCGCGCGGATACACGTTCTCGCCGCCACGGATGACCATGTCCTTGATGCGCCCGACGATGTTCAGGTAGCCCTCGCCGTCCATCGTCGCGAGGTCGCCGGTGTGCATCCAGCCGGCGCCGTCGATGGCCTCGGCGGTGCGCTCCGGGTCGTTCCAGTACCCGAGCATCACGCTGTAGGCGCGCGTGCACAGCTCGCCGGGCTGCCCGCGCTCGACGACGCGCTCGGTCTCGGGGTCGACCACCTGCACCTCGACGTGCGGATGCACCCGCCCGACCGTGCTCACGCGGCGCTCGAGCGGGTCGTCCATCCGCGTCTGCGTCGACACCGGCGACGTCTCGGTCATTCCGTAGCAGATGGACACCTGCTCCATGTTCATGTCGCGCACGACGCGCTTCATGACCTCCACCGGGCACGGCGAGCCGGCCATGATCCCCGTGCGCAGCGAACCCAGCTCGGTCTCGGCGAACGACGGGTCGGCGAGCATCGCGATGAACATCGTCGGCACGCCGTAGAGCGAGGTCACCCGCTCCTGCGCAACGGCTCGCAGCGTTGCGGCGGGCTCGAACGAGGGCGCCGGGATCACCACGCACGCCCCGTGCGACAGCGTCCCGAGGTTCCCCATGACCATGCCGAAGCAGTGGTAGAAGGGCACGGGCAGGCAGACGCGATCGGCCTCGGTGTAGTCGAGCAGCTCGCAGACGAGGTGGCCGTTGTTGAGCAGGTTGTGGTGGGTGAGGGTCGCGCCCTTGGGCGCTCCGGTGGTCCCGCTCGTGTACTGGATGTTGATCGGGTCGTCGAAGCCCAGCGACGCCTCGCGCTCGGCGAGGGCGACGGCGTCGGCCTCGACGCCGGCCAGCGACGCCCAGTCCTCGGCGTCGTCGAGGTAGACGACGCGCTCGAGCGCCTGCAGGCCGCCGCGCACCTGGTCGACCATGGCCGCGTAGTCGCTGGTCTTGTGCGTCGTGGCGCTGCACAGCAGCCTCGTTCCCGACTGGCGTAGCGCGTACTCGACCTCGTGCGTGCGGTAGGCGGGGTTGAGGTTCACGAGGATCGCCCCGATCCGCGCCGTCGCGTACTGAACGACCAGCCACTCGAGCGAGTTGGGCGACCAGATTCCCACGCGGTCCCGATGCTCGATCCCCGCGCGCATGAGCCCGGTGGCGACGCGGTCGACCACCGCGTCGAGCTCCGCGTAGGAGAGGCGCTGGGCCTGGTGCACGCTCACCACGGCGTCGTGCTCGGCGTAGCGCGCGGCCGTCCGGCGCAGGTTGGACCCGATCGTCTCGCCCAGAAGGGGAGTGGTCGACGGGCCGCTGGCATAGGAGAGCGCGCTCATGTCCCGATTGTCCATCGCGCGCCACCCTCCGGTCCAGCGGCGATGTGGCATCGTGCGCGTCCATGGACGAGCCCAAGACCGCCGACGACGTCAAGGCGCTGGTCGCCGAGCGCGACATCCGCTTCATCCGCTTCTGGTTCACCGACATCCTCGGCCACCTGAAGTCCTTCTCGATCAACTCGGCCGAGCTCGACGACGCGTTCGAGCGCGGGATGGGCTTCGACGGCTCCTCGATCACCGGCTTCAACGCCATCGAGGAATCCGACATGGTCGCGATGCCCGACCCGGCCACGTTCGCCTCGCTGCCGTGGCGGCCCGAGGCGGACGGGGTGGCGCGGATGTTCTGCGACATCCTCACGCCCGAGCGCACGCCCTACGAGGGCGACCCGCGCCACGTCCTGCGCCGCGCCCTGCAGCGCGCCGAGTCGATGGGCTTCGACACGTTCAACGTCGGCCCCGAGCTCGAGTACTTCCTGTTCAAGGACAAGAAGGGCACCGAGGTCCTCGACGAGGGCGGCTACTTCGACCTCACCACGCTCGACGCCGGCTCCGACGTGCGGCGCGAGACGGTGCTCGCGCTCGAGCAGCTCGGCATCCACGTCGAGTACACCCACCACGAGGTAGGCCCGTCCCAGCACGAGATCGACATGCGCTACGCGCCGGCGATGAAGATGGCCGACGACTGCATGACCTACCGCATCACGGTCAAGGAGTACGCGATGAAGTACGGCTGGCATGCCACGTTCATGCCCAAGCCGCTGTTCGGCGAGAACGGCTCGGGGATGCACACGCACATGTCGCTGTTCAAGGACGGCAGCAACGCGATGTTCGACGAGA
>JBDTYI010000284.1:0-15462 GCA_040005775.1 Solirubrobacteraceae bacterium | reverse complement strand
CGCTCTCGAGGAGGGCGTGGACGCCGAGCTCTACGACCGCGTCATCGACCTGCGCAAGATCGCCGCCGGCAACCGCGCCGACGAGCTCTAGCGGTCGGCCGCGAAGGCGCGGCGCACCGCTGCGACGGCCGGCTTGGGCCGGCCGTCGTAGGTGAACAGGCCCTTCTGGTTGATCCCGCCCTCGAGCTTGATGTCGGGGACCTCGCGGCGGATCGAGCCGCCGGCGAAGGACGGCGTGAGCGCGAAGTCCTGGAGGTTCCACACCAGCGCCCCGTCGAGCCACGGGGTCGCCCGGTAGGCGCCGATGTGGCGGGTGAGCAGCTGCGCCTGGAAGCCCAGCGACCCGGGCTGTCCCGGCGCGTTGAGCTCGTTTGCCTCGGCGCCGAACTCGCTGACGACCAGCACGCGACCACCGAAGACGCGGCGCAGCTCGGTGAGGAACGTGGCGATCCTCGCGTCCAGGACAGCGGGCGGGTCGTGGGTGCCCTGGTACCAGCCGACGTAGTTGGTCGCCCCGATGGCGTCGATGTCCCGGTACATGCGCCCGGCGACGTCGGGCATGTGGGTGCCCCAGACGTCCAGCGCGACCGGCCGCCCCGGGTCGAGGCGCTTGACGAGCTTCGCCGCGCGCTCGATGTAGGCGGGCTGGCCGCCGTAGTGCCCGTTGCCGGCGACCTCGTTGGCGAGGTTCCACGCGAGCACACTCGGATGCAGGCGGCCCTGAACGACGTTGATCCGCGCGCGGCGCAGCGCACGGCGGCGCTGCTCGGGCGTGCGCGACGTCCACGCGCCGGGGGCGTCGACGGGGCCGACGCCCTGCCACACGAGGATGCCCGCGGCGTCGAGGCGATCGAGCAGCGCGGGGGCGAGCGGGTGCTGCGCGCGCGTCGCGTTGGCTCCGAGCGCCTGGAGGCGACGGACGATCGCGTTCATGTCGCCGGGCAGCAGCGCGTCGCCGCGTCCCGGCGCGTCCTCCTGCAGCGACGCCCCGCGCAGGCGCAGCGGCCTGGCGTTGATCTGCAGGCGACCCCCGCTCCAGCGCAGCTCGCGCAGCCCGACGCGCGCCGTGTACGCGCTCTCAGACCCGACGGCGAGGCGCAGGGCCGTGAGCGCCGGGTGCCCGGGCGCCCAGAGGGCCGGGCGGCGGACGACGGCGCGAGCGCGGACAGTGCCGTGCTCGCCCCGGCCGAGGGTCACGGCCGCGAAGCGCAGGCGCTCGGCGCCCAGCGTCCCGCGGACGAGCAGGGCACGGTCGGCGCGGCGATTGGTGACGCGGACGGTGACGTCGACCGCGGCGGCGCCGTCGGCCCGCAGCCGGGTGACCACCAAGGGGGCGTCGAGCTCGCTGGCGCCGAGCGCGCGCAGGTGCACCGGGCCGTTGATCCCGCCGAAGTTGAACCATGTGCGGTGCCACGCGTCTGCCGTCATCGCCGCGGGATCGCGCCAGTCGGCGCGGACGACGAGGCGGTGGCGGCCGGCCGAGAGGCGGGCACGGGCCTCGAAGGGCAGGTAGGTGCCGGTGTGACGGGCGACCCGCCGTGCGTCGATCCAGACCGTCGCGCGGTGGTTGACCGACTCGAAGGCGACCGCGTAGTCGCCGGCGCGCGCGACCGTGATCGTCGTGCGGTACCAGGCGACGGAGCCCTGGAACGAGCTCGCCCCGTCGGGCCCGGTGACGTGGCGCGCGTTCGGCGAGAACGGCAGCTGAACGGTGCGCCCGCTGAAGCCGCCCTGGGCCCAGCCCAGCGGCTCGCCGCGACCGGCGCGATCGCCGCGCAGCACCCACGGCCCGACGAGCGTTCGTGCCCCGGCCGGCCCCGTGGTCGTGGGCAGCGAGGCGCCGCTCTTCCCACCAGCTACCACGGCGAGCGCGGCGACGAGGGCGACTGCGGCCAGCACGACCGGTACCGCGCGCAGGACGTGGCGCATCACGCGCCGAGCATCGCGACGACACGGGCGGGCCCGGCGCTCGCGCCGACGATGCGCAGGGGGAAGCAGCTCACGGTGAACCCAACGGCGGGCAGCGCGCCCAGGTTGCAGAGCCGCTCGATCTGCGAGTAGCCGAGGTCGGCCTGGTGCGCGGCCCAGAAGATTCCCGGCCCTCCGGACTTCGCCTCCTCGGCCTGCTGGTTCAGCGGACGGTCCCAGCCCCACGCGTCGATGCCCATCACGCGGACGCCGCGGTCGTAGAGCCAGTGCGTCGCCTCAGCCGTCACCCCAGGGCCGCGGACCATGTAGTCGAGGTCGTCCAGGTAGGCGTCGCGGCCCGTGTGGATCAGGACGATGTCGAGCGGGGCCAGCTCGCGTCCGAGCCGGTAAAGCGCGGTCTCCACGTCCTCCGCGGTGACCGCCTCGCCGTCGGCCTTCGCCGTGAAGTCCAGGCACACCCCCGGTGCGTGGAACCACTCCAGCGGCAGCTCGTCGATCGTCGCGGCGCGCTCGCCGCCCACGGCCGAGTTGTAGTGCCAGGGCGCGTCGACGTGCGTCGAGTTGTGCGTGCCGAACCGCGTGAAGGTCTCCACGGCCCAGCCCTCGCCGTTGCGCAGCAGCTCCGGGCCCACGCCGAACATCGCGTCGATGGCCTGCGCGCCGGTGGCGTGATCGGCGAACTCGATGTCGGTACGCAGGGGATCGGGGAGCCCATCAGGGCTCTGGACGATCGGGGCTGAGAGGTCGATGAAGCGAGGCACGGCGGCGGGCGGGTCATGTTAGTCAGGGAAACCCGCCGAACGGCTGCCCGCCGCTGACGCTCGGGGGTGGGCGCGCGACCGCATTCGCTCGACCGCCTCCGAACGGGGCCTTGCCGACGACGACGACGTCGGTTTCGAAGCGCAGTGCGACTGGACCGAGACACAACAGACAGACAACCTGACGATCGTCCGGACGCTACTCCGGACGACCGCGAAACGGCGAGCGCTAGAGGACCCTCGTCACGATGATGACCACGATCACGATGACGATGATCAGGCCGACGATGCCGAGACCGAGGGCGGCCGTCGGGGGTGCAGCAAGCAGGAGCGGCAAGTGAACCTCTTCTGTTGGGGGTGGTTGGGAATCGTGTTCCCGCCGGCGGACGGGATCACGCGTCGATGGCCTGACGCGGAACAGCACACGCTGTCTCACTTTGCCCGCGAGGTCCGAGGACTGACTGTCTCGTTTATCGCGGCCACCCCGCTGGAGAAGGTTTAAGCAGAGCAGCTGCTGTTCCAGATCCCGTCGGCCGCGGGGAGACCACCACTTCACACAAAGGAGGCGCAGTGCCTACGACCGAAGAAGTCACCCGCTGGCGCGGGCAGGACGTCGTCGACAGCGACGGCGGCAAGATCGGCAAGATCAGCGACGTCTACCTCGACGCCGACACCGATCGGCCCGAGTGGCTGGCCGTGACGACCGGCATGTTCGGGACGAACGTGAGCTTCGTGCCGACCGCTGAAGCCGATGAGCACGACGGCCACATCCACGTGCCCTACAGCAAGGACCAGGTCAAGGACGCGCCCAACGCGGAGGCCGACGGCGCCCTGTCCCAGGAGGAGGAGGCGCGCCTGTACCGCCACTACGGCCTGGAGTACGGCGAGGACCGCTCCGACAGTGGTCTGGCCGAGGGGACCACAGACACCGACCGCGAGCGCGACGTGAACGTCACGGGCGACGTCGGCGACACCTCGGGCCCCGACACCGACAAGGCGATGACCCGCTCCGAGGAGGAGCTCGCGGTCGGCACCACCCGCCGCGAGACCGGGCGCGCCCGGCTGCGCAAGCACGTCGTGACTGAGAACGTCCAGACGACCGTGCCCGTGCAGCGTGAGGAGGTCCGTATCGAGCGCGAGCCGATCACCGACGCCAACGCCGGCGACGCCCTCGACGGCCCCGAGATCTCCGAGGAGGAGCACGAGGTCACGCTGCACGCCGAGGAGCCCGTGGTCGAGAAGCGCGTCGTCCCTCAGGAGCGCGTGAGCCTGCAGAAGGACACGCACACCGAGGACGCGACGGTGCAGGACGAGGTGCGCAAGGAGCGCATCGAGACCGACGGCGACGAGGGCACCCGCCGCTAGAGCCAGCATCGCGGGGGCGGCACGGACGCCGCCCCCGTCCCTGGCGGGCGATCAGAAGTGCCCGCTGACCGACCCCGCGGTGACGGCACGCCGGTCGTCAGGGTCGGGCCGCAGGATCAGCACCTCTGCGGGCACCTTCTCCAACAGCCAATGCAGGTCGCCGGCGTCGAGCCCGGTGCGCGAATCGGACGTCGCCGACACGATGACGCGGTCGACGTGCTCGGCATCGAGCACACTGCGCAGGGCGTCGCGATAGGTGCGCCCGCGCCCAATGCGCGAGTCGACCCGCACGCCCTTGTTGGCGGCCCGTTGCTCGATGGCCTCCAGCAGGGGCATCGCGCGCAGGCACTGCTGGGGCAACGCCACGTCGAGCGGCAGCGTGCGGGGTACGCGCGCGAGGTAGGCAGGCATGATCGTCGCGTCTTCGGCGATCGCCAGGCGCACGGCGGCCTCGAGCGCGCGGCGGGAGATCGACATGCCCGCGAAGGGCAGCAGGATCCGCCGCCCACCCTCGCGGCTCGGCAGCGCCGCGGGCCGCCGGCGGTGGCCGCGGGCCTGCCAGCCCCCGGCCGCCCCCGCGACGATCGCGATGACGACGAGCGCGGCGGCGATCAAGGTGCTCATGGGGTCCTCTCGTGGCGGTTGGAGCGGTCGGCGACGATGCGCACGTCGACGCCGGGCAGTGCCTCCATCAGACGCTGAGGGAGCGGTATCCGGAGGCGGGCCGGGCCGCGGGCCGGGCGCGAGCGGCCGAGCTGGATGTAGGTCGTGCCGCGCCTCCGGGCGACCTCGGCGACGGTGGTGGCGACGTCGTCGCCGGACTCGACCAGCAGCGTGGACCCGAGCGCCGAGGCGAGCTGGCGCAGCGCGCCGAGCGCGCGCTCCTGCTCCTCGCTGGGCGCGCGCCCGGGCGGCGCGACCCACAGCAGGTCGAGCTCGGCGCCGAGCCGTTGCGAGGACCGCCACGCCCGGCGGACCAGTCGCTGGGAGCCGGCGTAGGGCTCGACGAGCGCAAGCAGGCGCTCGCCCACGGCCTGCCCGGTCTCCGACGCCATGCTTTCCTCGCGCGTGCCGACGAACTCGGTGGTCAGGCGCTTGGCTTCGACCTCGGCGGCCACCTGGCGCAGGGCCACCTCTCGCAGAGCGGCCAGGTTCTCGATGCGAAAGAAGCCGTTGAGCGATGCCTCGATGCGCTGCGGCGGGTAGATCTTGCCGGCGCGCAGCCGGTCGAGCAGCGTTTCGGGGCTGAGGTCGATGAGCACGACTTCGTCGGCCCAGTTGAGTATGGAGTCGGGCACCGTCTCGCGCACACGCACCCCGCTCAGCTCGGCCACCTGGTCGTTGAGCGACTCCAGGTGCTGCACGTTGACGGTCGAGAGCACGTCGATGCCCGCCGCCCGGAGGTCCTCGATGTCCTCGTAGCGCTTGACGTGCTCGACTCCGGGAGCATTGGTGTGGGCGAGCTCGTCGACGAGGCAGACCTCGGGCGCACGGACGAGGACACCCGGAAGGTCCATCTCCTCGAGGAGGTTGTCGCGGTAGGCGACACGCCGGCGCGGCACGACCGGCAGGCCCTCCGCGACGGCGGCGGTCCCCTCCCGGCCGTGGGTCTCGAGCAGGCCGACCACCACGTCGCGGCCCGCCTCGAGCTCCGCGTGCCCCTCCTGAAGCATGCGGTAGGTCTTGCCGACGCCGGCCGCCATCCCGAGGAAGATGGTGTAGTGCCCCCGTCGGGCCACAGCCCCGATGTCGTCAGGTGGCGCCGGCACAGGTCTCCGTTTCAGGCGCCCAGCAGGTTGTGGACGACGAGGTCGATGAGCTTGATCCCGATGAACGGCGCGATCAGGCCGCCGAGGCCGTAGATCACCAGGTTGCGCCGCAGCAGCACGGTGGCGCCCACCGGCTTGTAGTTGACGCCACGCAGAGCGAGCGGCACAAGGGCCGGGATGATCAGCGCGTTGAAGACGATCGCCGAGATGATCGCCGACGACGGCGTGCCCAGGGCCATGATGTTCAGGGCGTCCAATGGTCCCCGGCCGGCGCCCTTCGCTGCGTAGGTGAAGGCGAAGATCGCCGGCAGGATGGCGAAGTACTTCGCCACATCGTTGGCGATCGAGAACGTCGTCAGCGCGCCTCGGGTGATCAGCAGCTGCTTGCCGACCTCGACGATCTCGATGAGCTTCGTCGGGTTGGAGTCCAGGTCGACCATGTTCCCGGCCTCGCGCGCTGCCTGAGTTCCCGTGTTCATCGCCACGCCCACATCTGCCTGCGCGAGCGCGGGGGCGTCGTTGGTGCCGTCGCCTGTCATCGCGACCAGCCGGCCCTCGGCCTGCTCGGAACGGATGAGCTCGAGCTTGCGCTCCGGGGTCGCTTCGGCGAGGAAGTCGTCGACGCCCGCCTCCTGCGCGATCTTCGCCGCCGTCAGGCGGTTGTCGCCGGTCACCATCACCGTCCGGATGCCCATTGCCCGCAGTCGATCGAAGCGGGCGGCCATGCCTTCCTTGACGGTGTCCTTGAGATACACGACGCCCAGGACGTTGCTGTCGCGCGCGACCACGAGCGGGGTGCCGCCCTCTCGCGCGACGCGGTCGACGGTCCCCGCGAGCTCGCTGGGAGGCGCTCCGCCCTCGCCGCGAACCCACTCCGCGACGGCGTCGGCGGCGCCCTTGCGCAGCATCGTGCCGTCGAAGTCGACGCCGCTCATGCGCGTCTGGGCGGTGAACGGCACGAACCGGGCATTCGCCGCCGTCATGTCGTGCTCGCGGATGCCGTACTGCTTGGCCAGCACGACGATCGAGCGCCCCTCGGGCGTCTCGTCGGCGAGCGACGACATCTGCGCGGCCTCGGCGAGACGGCCCTCGTCGACGCCCGGCATCGCGATGAACTCCGAGGCCTGCCGGTTGCCCAGCGTGATCGTCCCCGTCTTGTCGAGCAGCAGCACGTCAACGTCCCCCGAGGCCTCGACCGCGCGACCGGAGAGCGCGAGCACGTTGCGTCGCACGAGGCGATCCATTCCCGCGATGCCGATCGCGCTCAGCAGCGCACCGATCGTCGTGGGGATGAGCGCGACGAGCAGCGCGATGAGGGTGGTGATCGAGATGTCCGTGTTCGCGAAGTTCGCGTAGGGCTTCAGCGAGACGATGACGACCACGAAGATGAGCGTCAGGCCCGAGAGCAGGATCCCCAGCGCGATCTCGTTGGGAGTCTTGCGCCGCTCGGCGCCCTCGACCAAGGCGATCATGCGGTCCAGGAACGACTGCCCCGGCTCCTGGGTGATCTCGACGACGAGACGATCAGACAGCACGCGGGTGCCGCCCGTGACCGCGCTGCGGTCGCCGCCCGACTCGCGGATGACCGGCGCGGACTCGCCCGTGATCGCCGACTCGTCGACCGAAGCGATGCCCTCGACGACGGTGCCGTCGCCGGGGATCACCTCGCCCGCCTCGACCACGACCGCGTCGCCGCGATGCAGTTCGGCCGCCGGCCGCGTCGAGCCGTCGCGCATCGTGGCGACCGTCTCGGTTCGCATCGCTCGCAGCGCGTCGGCCTGCGCACGCCCACGCCCCTCCGCGAGTGACTCCGCCAGGTTGGCGAAGACCACCGTCAGCCACAACCAGACGGTGACGGTGACGGTGAACCCGACTGTCTCGTCGCCGCCGCCGAACGTGTCGCCGCTGATGATCTGCGAGATCAGCGCGATCGTGGTCAGCAGCGCCCCGACCTCGACGACGAACATCACGGGGTTGCGCAGCTGAACCCGGGGGTCGAGCTTCTTGAAGGACTCGACGACGGCCGGGCGCAGGAGCGCCGGGGTCAACAGCGACTGGGATGGCTTGGGGGTCATCGCACGGGTGCTTCCTGGTCGAGGGCGAGGTTCAGCTCGAGGACGTTCACGCCGGGCTCGCCGATCAGGCCGACGAACCGGCCATCGGTGTTGTCCTTCACCAGCTGCTGCACCCGGTCCAGCGGTAGCTTGCGCACGGCGGCGATCCGCCGGCTCTGGATCCCGGCGTTGGCCTGGGAGATGTGTGGGTCAACGCCCGACGCCGACGTCGTGACGGCGTCGACCGGGACGCCGGCGCGCGTGAGTCCGGGGTCGTACTTGGAGTTCAGCTGCAGGTACGCGCTCAGCTGGTCGCGGTAGAAGAATCGAGCGGCCGCGCTGTTCGGACCGCGGTTCGAGAAGAACGTCGCCGTCGCGCTGTAGTCGGTGGCCGAGGGACGCGGCTGGAAGAACTTGGGATCGGGAACCGTGATCGGCGCGCCGTCGGCGTCCTTCCTGCCGGTGTCGATCACGAATGCGGTGGCGATCAGGCGCGAACCGACGACCTTGCCGTTCACCTTGATCTGCGAGCCGTTCGCCTTGTCGTTGAAGGCGACCTGCGACACGCCGGTGATCACCAGCGGGTAGACGATCCCGAGCACGACGGTCAGGAACACGATCGCGATCGCCGCGGTCCTCAGGTCTTTTCCGAGTTGCATTTCTGAGGGCTCCTTAGAAGAGGCGGTCGGTCAGCCCTTGCACGACCGGACCGAGCAGGAGAGCGGGGAAGAAAGTCAGCGCGCCGATCAACACGACGGTCCCGATGAGCAGTCCGACGAACGTGGGCGTGTCGGTGCGCAGCGTGCCGAGCCCGCTCGGAGCGACGCGCTTGCCGGCCAGGGTGCCGGCGATCGCCAACACGAGCAGGATCGGAGCGAAGCGTGCGCCGAGCATCGTGACGCCGCCGAGGAGGTCGGCGAAGGTGACCCCGTGGGCGCCCAGGTTGCCCGCGTTGGGCGCGACGTAGCCGGTGTAGCCGGCGAAGGCCGAGCCGTTGTTGTTCGCTTGCGAGAGATAGGCGTAGAGCGTCTCGCTGGAGCCCTGCGGACCGGACGCGTAGATGGACGGCTTGCCGTATTTGGTCGCCAGCGCGAGGGTGCTCGAGACGAGCACCGCCAACGGAGTCACCAGGACGCCGAGGGACACGAGCTTGATCTCCCGCGCCTCGATCTTCTTGCCCAGGAACTCCGGGGTGCGCCCGACCATCAGCCCGCCGATGAAGACCGCGAGCAGGACGTAGAGCAGCATCGTGTAGAGGCCCGTGCCGACGCCGCCGAAGACCGACTCGCCGTAGGCGAGATTCGCGAAGGGCACGAGGCCACCGATGCCGGTCAGCGACTCAAAGGCGGCGTTGACCGCGCCGCAGGACGTGACGGTCGTCACCGCCGTCCACAACGCGGAGTTCGCGACTCCGAAGCGCTGCTCCTTGCCCTCCAGGTTTCCGCCCGTCGAGCCGTCGACGGCACTCGTGTGCACGCCGGCCAGGTGCTGGGCGGGCGTCCCGTGCAGCTCGGCCAGGTAGACCACGACGACGCCGGCCACGAACAGCACCGACATCGCACCGAAGATGGCCCAGCCCTGCCGGCGGCTGCCCACCATGCGCCCGTAGGTGTAGGTCAGCGACGCAGGGACGCAGAGGATCAGGAACATCTCGAAGAGGTTCGAGAAGGCCGACGGGTTCTCGAACGGGTAGGAGGAGTTGACGTTGAAGAAGCCGCCGCCGTTGGTCCCGAGCTCCTTGATGACCTCTTGGGAGGCGACCGGGCCGCGGAACAGTCCGCTCGTGACCCCGCCGAGCGTCTGCACGACGCCCTGGGAAACGAGCACCAGCGCGCCGATCACCGACAGCGGCAGGAGCACGTAGAACGTCGCTCGCACGAGGTCCTGCCAGAAGTTGCCGAGGACGGCTCCACCGTCCCGGCGCCGCGCGACGATGCCGCGGATCAGCGCGATCGCGACGGTCATACCGACCGCCGCCGAGAGGAAGTTCTGCACCGCCAGGCCGGCCATCTGGCTGAAGTACGTGAGCGTGGTCTCGCCCCCGTAGTACTGCCAGTTGGTGTTCGTGACGAACGACGACGCCGTGTTGAAGCTCAGATCCCAGGTGCCCGAGTGGTAGCCCTCGGTGTAGAACGGGTGCAGCGTCTGGGTGCGCAGGATCAGGAAGAGCGCGAGCCACCCAACCATCGAGAAGACGACGAGGCTCTTCGCGTAGCCCTTCCAGTCCTGACCGCGGCCCGCGTCGATGCGCAGCAGGCGGTAGGTGCCGCGTTCCAGCGGACCGACCACGCGGTCGAGGAACGTGCGCTCGCCCATGAAGACCCGCGCCATGTGGCCGCCCAGCAGCGGCACGACGGCGGCGACGAGCGCGAAGAAGATCGCGATCTGGAGAAACCCCTGGGCCATGGTCCCTAGAGCCGCTCGCCGCGCAGCAGCGCGAACACGAGGTAGAGGGTTATGAGGGCCGCGGCACCAAGGCCGATGGCATCCGCGGCGCTCATACCCGGTCCAGTCCTTCGATCAGGAGCAGCAGGAACGCGAAGACCCCGAGGGCGAGAGCGATGGCGAGAACATCCATGCCCCGATCGTGGGGCCACCGCCGTCAGCTCCGTGTGGAGATCCGCCGCGGCCCTACAAAGATTTCGTCTGGGTCAGCCGGTGAAGCGATATCCGACACCTGAATCGGTGCGGATGAAGCGCCGCTCGCGTCCGGGCCCTTCGATCTTGGCGCGCAGGTTGGCGATGTGGGTGCGCAGCACGCTGGTGGCGTCGGCGTACTCCGGTCCCCAGACCTCGACGAGCAGCGCGCGGTGGGTGAGCAGGCGCCCGCGGTTGCGCATGAGCGCAGAGAGCAGGTCGTACTCGATCGGCGTCAGGTGGACCTCCTCACCCGCGACCATGACCCGCCGTGCGGCACGGTCGAGCGCGAGGTCGCCGGCGGCGAGCACCGGCTCGTCGGAGTTCGGCGCCGAACGGCGCAGCGCTGCCTGCACGCGCGCGACGAGCTCGCCGGGCGCGAACGGCTTGGTCACGTAGTCGTCGGCGCCGGTCTGCAGCGCGCGGATCTTCTCGGACTCCTCGTCGAGCGCCGAGAGCACGAGGATCGGCATGTCGCTCCACTCGCGCAGGCGCCGGCACACCTCCACGCCGTCGATCCCCGGCAGCATGAGGTCGAGGATCGCGGCCTGGGGCGGGCGCACCGCGGCACGGTCCAGCGCCTCCTCCCCGCTCTCGGTCGGGATCACCTCGTAGCCCGCGTCGCGCAGGACGACACGCAGCGCCCGCAGGATCTGCGGGTCGTCGTCGCACACCAGGACCCGCGTGGCGGCGCTCACGCCGGCGCGGGCTCCGCGACGGGCTCCACGGGGAGCTCGAGGACGAAGGTCGCGCCCTGCCCGGGGAGCGACTCGATCCGCAGGCGCCCGCCGTTGGCCTCCACGAAGCCGCGCGCGATCGCGAGCCCGAGGCCCGAGCCGCCGGGCGGCTGCGCCTGCAGCCCGCGGTAGAACGGTGCGAACACGCGCTCCTGCTCGCCGCGGGGAATCCCAGGGCCCTGGTCCACGACGCGGATGATGAGCTTCTGGCGGACGGCACGCGCGCGCACCGCGACCGGCTTGCCCGCCCCATAGCGCGCCGCGTTCTCGAGCAGGTTCGCGAGCGCGCGCTCGAGCTGGGCGGCGTCGGCGCGCACCAGCGGCAGGCCCGAGTCGATGGAGCTGGTGAACACCGTCCCCGCGGGGTCGACGCTGTCCATCGCCTCGCGGAGCACCTCGTCGATCGAGCACCAGGCACGGTGAGGGTCCGCCGTGCCCGCCTGCAGGCGGGCGAGGTCGAGGAGCTTGTCGATCAGGCGCGAGAGGCGCCCGCCCGCGTCGACGAGGTCCTGCTCGAGCTGCTCGCGCTCGGCCGCCGAGAGCGACGCCGAACGCAGCGCTTCCACCCCGGCGAGCATCGAGGTCACCGGGGTGCGCAGGTCGTGGGACACCGAACGCAGCACCGCCGTCTTCATCTCGTCGCTGCGACGCAGCGCCGCCGTCTCGACCACCTCCGACTGCAGGCGCTCGCGCGCAAGCGCCGCCGCGAGGTTCGACTCCAGCGCCGGTACCACGCGGCGCTCGGCGCGCTCGACCTGCTCGGCGCTCAGGGCGGCGGGCAGCACCAAGGTGCCGACCTGCGTGCCCGCGTCGCGCAGCGGGAGGCCGCGCCGGCGCTCGTCGTCGCCGACGGCACCCAGCTCGATGGCCGCCGACGGCGCGTCGAGGACCTCCGCCACGCGGCGGGCCATGGTGGCCAGCGCGGCGTCGAGCGCCTCGCCGCCCAGGAGCAGGCGTGCCATCTCCGCTGCGAGGTCGGCCTCGCGCCGGCGCTCCTGCGCCTCGGCCTCCCCCGCCCGCGCCGCCTCGGCCACCGTGCTCACCGTCAACGCGACGACGAGGAAGATCGCCAGTGCCGCCCAGTTGCGATCGTCGGCGATCGTGAACCGCCCGGTCGGCGGGAGGTGGAAGAAGTTGAACGCGGCGGCGGCCAGCAGCGCCGTGGCCACGCCAAGAAGCGCGCCCCAGAACGTCGAGACGACGAGCACCGCCAGCAGGTACAGCACCGCCAGCGACGTGACCGGCGCGACCGCCTTCAGCGGGAACAGCAGGCCGGTGACGGCCGCCGTGGCCACCACGCCGACGAGCCCGCCAACCGCCGGCGGAGGCCTCCGGTGCCTCAGCACGGCCGATGGGATGCCCCCCGGCAAGGTCATCGCACCACCCTAGAAGGAGCCGGCGGAGGCGGTGGGCTACTCCCGCGGGTTCGTCTCGCGCACGACGTCGCTGACGTTGTCGTGCTTGCGGACGACGAGGAACCCGTCCGCGCGGCCCACGACATCCTCGACGTCGGGGATCTCGTGGCCGGGCTCGACGATGAAGAGATGCGGGTCGCTGCGGACCTCCTCGTAGCGCGCCACGTCGACTCGCACGATCGCGGCACACTCCATGTCCCCGCACTCGCAGACGAACCCGGCGAAGTTCGTGGTCGGATCGTGGACCTGCCCTCCCAGCGACTCGTTGAGGCTCCTGAAGCCCGCCTCGTTGCGGGCGATGCGCTCCTGCCTGGACTCGGCCATGGCCGGAAGCGTAAGCGACGTCGGAGGTTTGTAGTCGCGGCAGGCGTGCCGGAAGGCCGATCTGGCTCCAGTGCCATTGCGTCACCCGGCGGCCTGCGGAAAGATCTGGGCCATGTGGGCCCGATGAAGCTGCTGATGCTCGCCCCGCCCGGCGGGGGCAAGGGAACGCAGGGAGCTTGCATCGCCGAGGAGTTCGGCATCGAGCACATCTCCTCGGGAGATCTCCTGCGCGCCGCCGTCGCGGAGGGTACGCCGCTCGGTCGCGAGGTGGCCAAGCACATGGCGAAGGGCAGCCTGGTACCGGACGCGCTTGTGACGGCAGCCGTCGAGCCGGTGCTCGAGGCGCGCAGCGGCGGCTACGTCCTCGACGGGTTCCCGCGCAACCTCACGCAGGCCGAGCGGCGCGACTTCGACGCGGTCGTCTACCTCGACGTGCCCGACGACGTGCTCACGCAGCGGCTGCTCGACCGCGGGCGCGCGGACGACTCCGAGGCGGTGATCCAGCAGCGCTTGCGGGAATACGCCGCGGAGACCCGCCCGCTGATCGGGCACTATCACGACCGCGGGGTGCTGATCGAAGTCGACGGCGACCGGCCTCCCGACAAGATCACCGGCGAGCTGCTTCAGCGGCTCAAGTCGTAGCGACGCAGAGACCCTACGGGACGTTCAGCGCGACGTACTTCGTCTCGAGGTACTCGCCGATCCCCTCCGGGCCGCCCTCGCGGCCGTAGCCCGACTGCTTGACGCCGCCGAACGGCGCGCCGGCGTTGGAGACCATGCCCTGGTTGAAGCCGATCATGCCGGTCTCGAGCTGCTCGATGACCTTGAAGCCGCGGTTGATGTCCTGCGTGTAGACGTAGGCGACCAGGCCGTACTCGGTGTCGTTGGCGGCGGCGATCGCCTCGTCGTCGGTCGAGAAGCCCTTGACCGGCGCGACCGGGCCGAAGATCTCCTCGCCGAGCAGCCGCGCGTCGTCGGGCACGTCGGAGATGACGGTCGGCTCGTAGAAGTAGCCGGCGCCGTCGATGGCGCTGCCGCCGGTCATCACCTTCGCCCCGCGCTCGCGCGCGTCGTCGACGAGCTCGGCGACCTTCGAGCGCTGCGCGTCGTCGATCAGGGGACCGACCTGGACGCCGTCGTCGGTACCGCGCCCGACCTTCATGTCACCGATCGCCTGGGCCAGCTTCTCGGCGAACTCGGTGGCCACCGCCTCGTGCACGTGGAAGCGGTTCGCGCTCGTGCACGCCTCGCCGCCGTTGCGCATCTTCGCGATCAGCGCGCCCTCGATCGCGTTGTCGACGTCGGCGTCCTCGAACACGAGGAACGGCGCGTTGCCGCCCAGCTCCATCGAGACGCGCAGGACCTGGTCGGCGGACTGCGCGATGAGCGTCTTGCCGACCTCGGTGGAGCCCGTGAACGACAGCTTGCGCGTGCGCGGGTCCTTGATCAATGGCTCCATCGTGGCGCCGGAGGACTGCGCCGTGATCACGTTGAGCACGCCGCCGGGCAGGCCCGCCTCCTCGAGGATCTGGGCGAGCATGATCATCGACAGCGGGGTCTGCTTCGCCGGCTTGACGACCATCGTGCAGCCGGCCGCGATCGCCGGGCCGATCTTGCGGGTGCCCATCGCCAGCGGGAAGTTCCACGGGGTGATGAACACGCACGGCCCGACGGGCTGGCGCATCGTCAGCACGCGCCCGGCCCCGGCCTCGTTGGTGGTGAAGCGGCCGTCGATGCGCACGGCCTCCTCGGAGTACCAGCGGAAGAAGTTCGCGGCGTAGGTGATCTCCGCCTTGGACTCCGCGATCGGCTTGCCCATCTCGAGCGTCATGAGCAGGGCGAGGTCGTCGGCGCGCTCGACGATCATGTCGTAGGCGCGGCGCAGGACGTCGCCGCGCTCGCGCGGGGCGACGTCGCGCCACTCTCCGAAGGTCTCGTGCGCGGCGGTGAGCGCGGCCTTGGCGTCGTCGACCGTCGCGTCGGCGACCTCGACGAGCGGCTCGCCGGTCGACGGGTCCTCGACCTCGAGGGTCGAGCCCTCGCCGGCGTCGCGCCATTCGCCGGCGATGAACAGCTGGGTCTTGACCGCATCGAGGATCGACTTCTCTGCTGTAGCGCTCATGCCATCGACACTACCCCGCGCCTGCGCTCAGAGAATCTGGCTGAAGCGCACGTGGTTGCCGTTGGGGTCGCGGAAGCCGCAGTCGATGACGCCGTAGGGCTGCTTGACCGGCTCCTGGGTGACCTCAGTGCCGGCGGCCTTGACGTGGTCGAACGTCGCCTGGCAGTCGGGGATCGAGAAGATCAGCGTGCTCATTGCCCCCGTGGCGGTGAGGCGCTTGACGTCGGCGATGGTCTCCGGGTCGGTCGGCACGTCGTCGGGGTTCATGAGGTTGATCTCCAGCTCGGGCTGGCCCGGCGTGCCGACGGTCAGCCAGCGCATGCCGATGCCCTCCATGACGACGTCGGTGCGG
>JBDTYI010000283.1:0-4694 GCA_040005775.1 Solirubrobacteraceae bacterium | reverse complement strand
CTAGCGCGAGGCTTCGCCTATGACCACACGACCGCGACGGCCGGCCCGTCCTCGCCCGCCAGCACGCCCTCCGCCCCGGCGATGATCTCCTCGGCCGCGCGCGCCTGTGACAGGTCGACGACGTGCGCGCCGCACATGACCGCGACTCGCGGCAGGAGGGTCGCGACCCCGAGGTTCACGACGCCGTCGTCGAGCGCCGCACGCAGCGGGCTCAGCATCTCCGCCGCCGGGCCGGTGACGATCCGCTTCGCCTGCTCGGCCAGCGCCACCGAGCCCATGCCGTCGACGACGGCGACCCCGCCCGCGCCGTCCTCCGAGAACACCCGGTAGTAGTCGTTGGCCGCGATCTCGTGCAGGCGCCCGGCGTCGATGCCCAGCGCCGCTGCTGCCGCCCGCAGCTGGGCCGCGGCGTCGGCGGGCTCGCGGTCCGCCGCGCCGGACTCGAGCGCGACCGCGCCCGTGGCCACGGCGCGCAGCAGGCCGCCACGGACCTCGTAATGGGTCTCGACGCGGACCGTCTGCGGCGCCGCCCCAGCGTCGACGCATGCCCGCTGCGCGTCGTGGGCCAGCGCGAGCGTCGCGCCGGGGCCCGAGCAGTGCCGGGCGATCTCGGCGCGCACGAGCGACAGGGCCGCGCCGATCGACGAGAGGATCTCGGGATGCTCGGGCGCCAGCAGCGGGCGCCCCAGGGCGCGCGCCACCTCGCCCGCCAGGGCGGGGCCCGCGCCGCCGAGGGCGACGACCGGCACGTCGGGCCCGAAGTCGTGCGCGCGCGCTGCCTCGGCCACGGCGCCGGCGATCTTCGCGACGGCCGCGTCCATCACGCCGCGGGCGGCCTGCTCGGGCGTGCACCGCAGCCGCGCGGCCAGCCCAGCGAACGCGGCGAGCGCCGCCTCGTGGCGGCTGTCGTCGCCGGCGACGACGCCGAGCGCGTGCGCCGCGCACGTCGCGGTCAGCGCGACGGTCTGGCCCGAGCCGGTCCGCAGCACCGCGTACTCGGGGTCGCCGGGGCGGGGCGACTGAAGCGCGAGCTCGGCGCCGTCGAGGTCCGCGACAGCAGCGAAGCACGCGTAGGGCAGTCCGGCGACGTGGGCGCTGCGCGGGCCGGTCTCCTCCACCCGCCGGCGCCCGATGCGCGCCATCGAGCCGCCGGCCGCGCCGACGACCCACGAGTCGACCGAGCGCAGCGATGTCGGGCGGCCCATCACGCGCAGCGTGCGCAGCACGGTGCGCCCGTGCTTGACGACCGACACGTTCGAGCTGGTGCCGCCGCACTCCAGCACGATGCCGTCGGTGAGCGAGAGCTGGTGCAGCGCGGCGGCCACGCCCGCCGCCGGGCCCGAGCCGATCGTGAACGACGGGCCCTGGCGGAAGCCGTCGAGCGACATCGCCCCTCCGTCACCGCGCAGGACGAGCAGCGGCACGTCGACGCCCGCGTCGTGCAGGACGCCCTCGACGATCTGGGCCGTGCGCTCGACCAGCGGCAGGATCGAGGCGTTGATCGCCGCGCTGATCGTCCGGGTCTCCAGCCCGTAGGCGCCGCTCAGCTCGTGCCCGGCGCACACGGGCAGCCCGCGCTCGCGCGCGGCCTCGGCGACCATGCGCTCCTGATCGGGCACGTCCACGGCGAAGGCGCCGCTGACCGCGACCGCGGTGCAGCCCGCCGCCTTCAGCCCATCCAGGGCGGCGGCCACCGCGCCGGCGTCGAGCCCACCCGTCGCGTCGAGGAACGCGTGCTCGGTGCGCAGCACCCGCCCCGGAGCGAGCTTCAGGTCGCCCACGCGCGTGCGCTTGCGCGCGCGCCGCACCTCGGGCTCGGCGCCGATGCCCACCACGCCGACGCGGGCGACGTCGCCCTCCAGCAGCGCGTTCATCGCCTGCGTCGTCGAGTACGCGACGAGCTCGACCTCGCCGCGGCGGTCGCCGAGGTGGTCGAGCAGTGCGCGCAGCGCCGCGGCCACGCCCTCGCTCACCCCGCCCGAGGCGCCGTGGCTCGTCGGCACGACCTCGTGGTGTAGTAGCGCGAGCGGGTGCGCCTCCAGCGCGACGGCCTTCGTGAAGGTCCCGCCGACATCGACGCCGACGCGGATGCTTCTGCTCAAGCTGCGGCCGCCTGCGTGCGACGCCGGCGCGCGGGCTGCCAGGCGAACACCCACACCGCCCCGAGGACGTAGACCGCGAGCAGCGCGGCCTGCACGACCAGGCCCTCCTGCGTCGGGTGGATGCCGGTGAGCTCGGCGGCAAAGACCGGCAGGCGCGGGTGGTCGACCGGCGTCGCGCCCAGCAGCGCGGCCGACTGCAGCGAGCGGATCGCGTTGCCGACGAAGGCAACGGACAGCGCCAGCAGCACCGAGGCCCCGCCGATGAGCAGCGGCTTGAGCGGCAGCTTGCGGCCGAGCCCGATGATCGCGTAGCCCACGCCGCCGAGCGCGATCGCGGCGGTGATCGCGCCGAGCCACACGTAGAGCCCGAGGCCCTGGGCGAACAGCGCGAGCGCCTGGTAGAAGAGCACTGTCTCGAAGCCCTCGCGGAACACCGCGGTGAATCCGAGGCCCACGAACGCTGCCGTCGTCCCCGCCGCCATGGCCCCCGCGATCCGCGCCCGCATGAACTCCATGCGCCGCTTGTGCTCCAGGCGCGACACGAGCCAGAAGCTCACCGCGACGAGCACGACGACAGCCACCACGGCGGTGATCGCCTCCAGCAGCTCGCGATTGACCGGCGCGATGTCCAGCACGAGCGTCGTCAGCAGCCACATGAGCACCGTCGCGACGAGCGCCGCGCCGACGCCGAAGCCGAGCGGGCGCTTGTAGTTCGAGGCGCTGCCGGCGGCCAGCGAGCCGAGCAGGATCGCTATGAGCAGCACAACCTCGACGCCCTCCCGGAACAGGATCGCGAACGAGAAGCCGAAGGCGATCGCGGGCGCGGCGACGCCCTTCTGCGACAGCGAGCGCTCGGAGTCCAGCAGCCCGCTGCGGACGGCGGCAAGGGTGTCGCGCATCTGGCCCAGCGACTGCCCGTCGCGGATCGCGTTGCGCAGCGCGGCGAACTTGAACTCGGTGTCGAGCACGATGTTCGGATCGCGCAGGCGCAGCGGGATCTCGACGAACTCGTAGTGGTCGAGGTAGGCGCTGCGCGCGAGGTCGTAGGCCTTGGCGCGGTCCCCGGCGCGGACGGCGTCGACCGCCTGGTCGACGAGCACGGAGGCCCTCTCGATCTCCGCACGGCCGCGTTGCACATCGTCCTGCGCCGCCATCGCGCCAGGGGCCACGGCAAGCACCGCGATGACGGTCAGCAGGAGGGCCAGCGACCGGCGGAGCATCACTTGAGCTTGCGCTCCGCGGTGGCCAGGTCGGCGTCCACGGCCGCGATCAGCCGCGCGATCTCGGCCACCGATGCGCCGGACTTGATCTTCTCGCGCAGGTCGCCCTTGATCGTGTCCTCGAGCTTCTCGTTGAGCTCGGGGTCGACCTTGTCGAGCGGGCCCTCAACGTCCTCGAAGTGCTGGAGGTAACCCTCGGAGACCGCGTCGTCGGCGGCCTTGCGGTCGCCGGACTTCACCTGGGTGAGCGCCGTCCGCAGGGCCTGCCGGGTGGCGGCCGCCTGGGCGCGCGCGTCGCTCGTGGACGTGGCCGGCGCGGCGCTCTTGTCATCGCTGCCGCAGGCGGCGAGCGCGAACGAGACGGCGAGACCGGCGGTGAGAACTGCTGGGCGCATCGAGTTAGGGTCCCCTAATACGTAGTTGACGCGCACACCGTATCGAATGCCGACCGTAGCGGTTGGTGATCGGCGACGCGAAGGCAACGACAGGCCCCGCACCTGCGCCCGATCGGCACGCCACGCGGTGCTACGTTGCGCCCCACTGCACCAGGGAGAGGAGACCCACGCGATGGCCACTGCCACGCAAGCGCTGAAGAACTTCATCGACGGCGAGTCCGTCGAGGCCGCCGAGGGACGCACCGACGCTGTGCTGAACCCGGCCACCGGCGAGGAGATCGCTCAGGCTCCGTCGTCGACCAAGGCCGATGTCGACCGCGCCGTCAAGGCCGCCCGGACCGCGTTCGAGACGTGGGGCAACACGACCCCTGGCGAGCGGGCGCTCGCGCTGATCCGCATCGCCGACGCGCTCGAGGCCAACGCCGAGGAGATCGCGCAGCTCGAGTCGGCCAACGCCGGCAAGCCGATCAGCGCCTTCCGCGACGACGAGATCCCGTTCATGGTCGACAATCTGCGCTTCTTCGCGGGCGCGGCGCGCAACCTCGAGGGCAAGGCCGCCGGCGAGTACGTCGAGGGCTACACCTCGTGGATCCGCCGCGAGCCGATCGGCGTCGTCGGCCAGATCGCCCCGTGGAACTACCCGCTGATGATGGCGATCTGGAAGATCGCCCCGGCGCTCGCCGCGGGCAACACGATCGTCCTCAAGCCCGCGCCCACGACCCCGGTGAGCACGATCCGCATGGCCGAGATCGCCGCCGAGTTCCTGCCCAAGGGAGTGCTGAACGTCGTCGCCGGCGGCAACGACCCCGGCGCTGCGCTCGTCGAGCACGAGGACGTCGACATGGTGTCGCTGACCGGCTCTGTCGAGACCGGCAAGTGGATCGCCGAGCACGCGGCGAAGACGCTCAAGAAGGTCCACCTCGAGCTCGGCGGCAAGGCGCCGGTCGTGGTCTTCGACGACGTCGACCTCGCCTCGG
>JBDTYI010000282.1:0-7853 GCA_040005775.1 Solirubrobacteraceae bacterium | reverse complement strand
GTCTCACGACGGCAGGGCCGGAGCAAGGGCCGGCCTGGGCGTAGAAACCGAGCACGTCGTTGGGGGTCGGGCATCGAGGGGTGGGCGCGGGCGGTCCGCCGTGGACGCCCTGAGCGCCAGGCACGCGGCGGACGGCCCCCGACCCTCCTCACGAGCTACGAAGCGCCCGGGCGCAAACGACCACCGGACCTCGACAACCTCCTCAGGAACTACGCCTAGGCGGGGTTCGCCTTTGCCCAGGCGACGATCGCCTTCGTGCCGCCGATGGCGCTGCCGTCGTCGAGCTCGAGGACCGGGACGGCGGTCGAGCCGGTCAGCTGCTTCGCGCGGCGGCGGCCCGGGGTGAGGTTGAACGGGATGTCAGGGAGCCGGTGCCAGCCGAAGGCGTAGCCGACGTCCGGATCGTGGCCGGCCGCCCGGACCGCCTCGGCCGCGACGCCACAGGGGTGCCCCGCGACCGCCGTCGTCGAGTAACAGACGTAGAGCTTCATGCAGGCAACGTATTGATCGCGCCCACCCCGCCGAGGCGCTGCCGGATGACCGCGATCGCCTCCGCGCTCTCGTCGGCGAGCACGAAGCGCCGCCCGAGGTCGCGGGCGACCGCGCCCAGTGTGCCCGACCCCGCGAACGGGTCCAGGCACCAGCCCCCGGGCCGCGACGACGCCGTGACGATCCGGCGGACGACGCCCTCGGGTTTCTGCGTCGGGTAGCCGGTGCGCTCGCGCCCGTTGGTGGCCACGATGGTATGCCACCACACGTCGGTGGGCAGCTTTCCGCGCGCGGCCTTCTCGGGGCCGACGAGCCCGGGCGCCATGTAGGGCTCGCGATCGACCGCGGAGGAGTCGAAGTGGTAGCGCTCCGGGTCCTTGACGTACACGAGGATCGTGTCGTGCTTAGCCGGCCAGCGGCGCCGCGCGCGGCCGCCGAAGTCGTAGGCCCAGACGATCTCGTTGAGGAAGCACTCACGCCCGAAGAGGCCGTCGAGGTGGACCTTCACGTAGTGCGACTCGCGCGGGTCGAGGTGCAGGTAGAGGGTGCCGTGGTCGGCCAGCACGCGGTGCATCTCGGCCAAGCGCGGCGCGAGGAAGCCGATGTAGTCCTCGAAGGCGTCGGGGTAGGATGTCGCCGGGGCGGGGGGGTCCGCGATCTCGCGGTAGCGGCGCCCGCCGAACCCCGTGCGGGTGCCCTCGTCGTCGGCCACGACGCGTATCGGCGCGTGGCTGCGGGTGCGCCCGGTGTTGAACGGCGGGTCGGCGTAGACGAGGTCGAACGCGCGAGCGGGCAGGCGCTCGAGCACCGCGAGGTTGTCGCCGTGCACGACCGTGTCGCCGGGCGGCAGGCGCCCAGGGAGAAGGTCGGCGGGCGCCAGCACGTTCACAGCGCGAGACGTTAGGGACGGGAGCGGATGTGGCACGCTTTGGGCCGCATGACCCCCGGCACCGCGTATGCGCGGCGCAGGCTGGTCGCACTGTCCCTTGTGGTCATCGCCGCCGGAGCGCTGGTGATCGCGCTCGCCTACAGGAGCGGCGGCAGGGGATCGCGCGGCCCCCTTCCCCCGAAGGCGACCCGCGTCCTTGAACCCGTCGACCCGCTGCGGTACGACGCGTCGCGGCGTGCCGACTACGAGCGCCACGCGGCGCTCGGGCTCAGCCACGTCATCTACGCCAAGACGCCGGATGGCGTGCTCGCGGGCGCGCAGCGGACCGAGCGCTTCCGCCCCATCTACGCCCGCGTCGCCATGCGCCACGGCTTCGACCCGGACACGCTGGCCGCGATCGCACTGCTCGAGTCGGCCGGGCGTCCCGACGCGCAGGCCTCGAGCGACCTGAGCTCGGCCGTCGGCCTGACCCAGATCCTCGCCGAGACCGGGCAGAGCCTGCTGGGCCTGAGCATCGACGTGAAGCAGTCCGAGCGCCTGACCCGCGGGATCGCTCGCCGCAGCCGCGTGGCGGAGCGCACGCGCAAGCGGATGGGAATCGACGAGCGCTTTGACCCCGCCAAGGCCGTGGAGGCCACCGCCCGCTACCTGGTCTTCGCGAAGTCCAAGCTCGGCGGCCGGACCGACCTGGCCGTGGAGAGCTACCACATGGGCGTCGGCAACCTCCAGCAGGCGCTGAGCCGCTACGGCAAGGGGAACGTGCCCTACGCGCAGCTGTACTTCGACTCCAGCCCGGTGCGCAACTTCACCGCCTGGCGCAAGCTCGCCGCGCTCGGCGACGACTCCTCCACGTACTACTGGCGCGTGGTGGCGGCCAAGGAGATCCTGCGCCTGTACCGCGACGATCGCAAGGCGCTGACCGACGTCGCCGAGCTGCAGTCCCACAAGGCGTCCTCCGAGGAGGTCCTGCACCCCGAGGCGAGCAGCCCGCCCTACGACGACGGCGGCACCATCGACGACGCGCTCCGAGCCGGCAAGCTCGTTGCGCTTCCGGCGGCCGCGCTCCGCCGGGCGGGCATCGGCATCGACGCGCGCATGGGGGCGCTGGCGCCCCGCATCGACAGCAAGCGCGACCGCTACCGCGCTCTTCGCCCGCGGGCGCTGTCGGTGCTGGAGGCGATCGGCCACGGCGTGCAGCGGATCTCGCGCGAGCGGGGCTCATTGATCCTCACCAGCACCGTGCGCGACCGCAAGTACCAGGAGGTGCTGGCCGCGACCGACGCCGAGGCGACGCAGGCGTTCTCGCTGCACACGACCGGGTGGGCGTTCGACCTCGCTCGCGTCTACCGCAGCTCCGCGCAGTCCCACGCCCTGCAGTTCATGCTCGACCGCCTCGCCGCGCTCGGGCTGATCGCCTGGGTTCGCGAACCGCGTGCGATCCACGTCACGGTCGCGACCCGGTAGTGGACGGGTCCAATAGCGCGATGGCCCGCATCGAGCTGCACCTCGGCGACATCACCCGGCAGGACGTCGACGCCGTCGTGAACGCCGCGAACAGCAGCCTCCTGGGCGGTGGGGGCGTCGACGGCGCGATCCACCGCGCGGCGGGCCCGGAGATCCTCGAGGAGTGCCGGCGCCTGGGCGGCTGCAAGACGGGCGACGCGAAGGCGACGAGCGGTGGGCGCATGGCGGCCCGGCACATCATCCACACCGTCGGGCCCGTCTGGCACGGCGGCGCCCAGGGCGAGCCCGAGCTGCTCGCCTCCTGCCACCGGCGGTCGCTCGAGGTGGCCGACGAGCTCGGGTGCCGGTCGGTGGCCTTTCCCGCGATCTCCACCGGGATCTACGGCTATCCCGTCGACGCGGCGGCAGCCGTGGCGATCGGGGCCCTCCGCGCGGGTGAGACCCGCGTCGAGCTGGTGCGCTTCTGCCTCTTCGACCAACGCGCGCTCGACGCGTTCAGCGCCGCGCTCGGGCCGGCCAGCTAGCGCGCAGCGCGTCGGCGAACGCGCGCGCCTCGGGCCGCGCGCCCGTTGCGGGCAGCAGCGCGAACACGCGCCGGCGCGGCGCCTCCCCGCGCAGGTCGAGCAGCGGTGCGCCGGGGACCGACTCCGCAACGAGCCGGGGGGAAAGCGTCACGGCCAGGCCGGCGATGACCAGCGCGCGGACCGTGAGCGGGTCGAAGGTCAGGAAGGCGACTCGGGGCTCGAACCCGGCCCGCCGCGCGGCCCGCGTCACGAGGCCGGTCGTCGACGGGGCCGTCCACACGTCGCCAGCGAGCTCCGCGACGCGGATCGTCCGCCGCCGCGCGAGCCGGTGGTGCGGGCCGACCATCGCGACGAAGTCCTCCTCCCCCAGCTCGTGCCGGGCCACGCCGGGCGCCTCCCGCGCCACGGCGTCTGCATCCTCGAACGCGACGGCGAGATGCAGCGCACCGGCCGCGACGGCATCCCAGAGGTCGCCAAGGCGGCCCTCCGTCGCCTGGACCGCGGGGCCGCCGAGCGCCGCGATGGCGCGCGGCACTAGGACGGCCATGGCACTCGGGTAGGCGCCGATGCGCAGCGGCTCCTCGCGGGTACCCAGCTCGGCCATCTGCGCGTCGGCCAGGGCCAGGCGATCGGCCAGCGCATCGGCGTGGGCGAGCAGCAGCGCGCCCGCCTCGGTCGGGGTCGGCCCGCCGACGCCGCGATCCAGCAGCCGCGCGCCGACCTCGCGCTCCAGGGCGGCCACCTGCTGGGACACCGCGGGCTGGGTCAGTGAGAGCGCCCGGGCCGCCGCGGAGAAGGAGCCCTCGGCGACGACAGCGCGCAGGGTGAGCAGGCGGCGGGGATCGTGCATAAGTTTGGATTATGCACCAGCGCAATCCATGATTTGCATTGATGGGTGCCCAGGCGCACCATGACTCCCATGTACATCACACCCATGGCCATCGTCGACGTGATCGACGCCACCCGCCGCGCCACCGAGGGCACAGGCCCCGGCGGGGTCGCGCGGCCTACGCGGTCAAGGCGAGCAGTTCGCGCGCAGCGCCGGCCATCGCCTCGGCGGTGATGCCGAGCTTCTCCATCACCTCGGGCCCCGGGGCGCTGGCGCCGAAGCGGTCGATCGACACCGACTGGTCCACCCAGCGCTCCCAGCCCATCGACACCGCCGCCTCGATCGACACCGATGGGATCTCGGGCGAGAGCACCGCGGTGCGGTACTCGTCGTCCTGAGCGGCGAACAGCTCCCACGAAGGCATCGACACGATCCGTGCCTTCACGCCCTCCCCGGCCAGCAACTCGCCCGCGGCGATCGCGGTGGACAGCTCCGAGCCGGTGCCCACGAGCGTCACGTCGGGCTCGCCGTCCTCGGCGTCGCGCAGCACGTAGGCGCCCTTGGCGACGCCCTCGTCGCTGGCGTCCGCGAGGACCGGCAGGTCCTGGCGCGAAAGCACGAGCACGCACGGGCCGTCCACGTCCTCGAGGATCGCCCGCCACGCGAAGGCGGTCTCGTTGGCGTCGCCCGGCCGGATGACGGTGAGGCCGGGGATCGCGCGGAGCGCCGCGAGGTGCTCGATGGGCTGATGGGTGGGGCCGTCCTCCCCCAGGCCGACGGAGTCGTGGGTATAGACCCACGCGACCTCGAGGCCCATCAGCGCCGAGAGCCGGATCGAGCCGCGCATGTAGTCGGCGAACTGCAGGAAGGTCGAGCCGTAGGGGCGCACCACGCCGCCGTGGCCGGACATACCGTTCACGGCGCCGCCCATGCCGTGCTCGCGCACGCCGAAGAAGACGTTGCGCCCGGACTTGTCGTGGGTGAAGCGGTCGTCCTCGCCGCCGGGGAACTCGGTCTTGGTCGACTCGCTGAGGTCGGCGGCGCCGCCGATCATCGTCGGCACGAACTCGTCGAAGGCGGCCATCGCCTTCTGGCCCGCGGCGCGCGTGGAGAGCTCGTCCTTCTCCCAGTCGATCGACGACAGCTTCTCCGCCAGGCCCGGCAGCGGGGTGACCTTCCAAGCGGCGTCCCACTCCTTCGCCCGGTCGGCGTCGGCGTCCTTGAAGGTCGCAAAGCGCCCGTTCCAGTCGTCGTGGGCCTTGGCGCCGCGCTGGCGCTGGTCGAAGTGCGCGCGCACCTCGTCGGGCACGAAGAACGTCTTGTCGGGATCCCAGCCCAACGCCTCCTTGGTCTCGCGGACCTCGTCCTCGCCCAGCGGCGAGCCGTGCGCCTTGCTCGTGCCCTGCTTGTGGGGCGAGGGCCACCCGATGATCGTCTTGACGCGGATGAGCGAGGGTCGGTCGGTCTCGGCCACGCCGGCCTCGATGGCCTTGCCCAGCGCCTCGAGGTCGTTGACGTCGTCGACCTGCTGGACGTGCCACTGGTAAGCCTCGAAACGCTTCGAGACGTCCTCGGAGCTGAAGCTCAGCGACGTCGGACCGTCGAGCGAGATGTCGTTGTCGTCGTAGAGGTAGACGAGCTTGCCCAGGCCGAGCATGCCCGCCAGCGACGCGGCCTCGGAGGCGATGCCCTCCATCAGGTCGCCGTCGGAGACGATCGCGAACACGTGGTGGTCCTGGACCGCGGCGCCGTAGTGCTCACGCAGGAAGCGCTCGGCCATGGCCATGCCGACGCCGTTGGCGAAGCCCTGGCCCAGCGGCCCGGTGGTCATCTCGACGCCCGGGGTCACGTGCACCTTGTCGCGCTCAGGGTGGCCTGGGGTCAGCGACTCCCACTGGCGGAAGTTCTTGAGATCGTCGAGCGAGAGCTCGTAGCCGGAGAGGTGCAGCGCGGCGTACAGGAGCATCGAGCCGTGCCCTGCGCTGAGCAGGAAACGATCGCGGTCGGGCCAGTGCGGGTCGGCCGGGTCGTGGTTCATGTAGCGCGTGAAGAGCAGGTAGGCGGCAGGCGCCATCGCCATCGGCATGCCGGGGTGGCCGGAGTTCGCCTTCTGCACGCCGTCCATGGAGAGCGTGCGGATGGTGTCGATGCTGAGGCGGTCGATGTCTGTTGCCATAGCCCCTTAGTATCACGCTGGCCCTTGGCTAAATCGGTCGATCACCCCGGGGATCTGCTGCCGGGCTTCCCGTGGGCCTCCAAGCACAGCGATTGGGAGGGCCTGCGCCTCGCCCGCGTCGACGAGGGCGAGGGAGCCCCGGTCGTCCTCTTCCACGGCGAGCCGACTTGGTCCTACCTGTGGCGCACCGTCATGCCGCCGCTGCTGGAGGCCGGGCACCGCTGCATCGCCCCGGACCTCCCGGGCTTCGGGCGCTCGGACAAGCCCGAGGACATCGGCTGGTACTCCTATGACCGCCACACGTCGGCGATGGCGTTCCTGCTCGCCGAGCTCGACGTGCGCGACGCGACGTTCGTCGTGCACGACTGGGGCGGGCCGATCGGCCTGCGCCTCGCGGTCGAGCATCCCGAGCGCTGCGGGCGGATCGTCGTGCTCGACACCGGCCTGTTCACCGGCCGCCAGCCGATGACCGACGCGTGGAAGACCTTCCGCGACTTCGTGGCGCGAACCGAGGACCTGCCGGTGTCGCTGCTGGTGCGCCGTGGATGCGCGACCGACCCCGGCGACGACGTCGCCGCCGCCTACGACGCGCCCTTCCCCACGCCGGCGTCGAAGGCGGGCGCCCGCGCCTTCCCGCTGATCCTGCCGACCGATCCATCGATGGACGGCGCCGAGGCCGGTCAGCGCACGCTCGACGCGCTGCGCGACGACCCGCGGCCCAAGCTCGTGCTGTGGGGCGACAGCGACCCGGTGATCCCGCTGAGCACCGGCGAGCGCTTCGCGGCCGCCATCGGCGCGGACGCACCGGAGCCGATCGCGAACGCCGGGCACTTCCTCCAGGAGGATGCGGGCGCCCAGATCGGCGCCCGCATCGTCTCCTGGCTGCGCAGCTAGTTCAGCGCGCTGAGCTGCTTCGGATCCTCGTCGCCGCCCTCGAGCCCGGGCTCCGAGCGAGCGGCACGCAGCTCGTAGTCCTTGCGGGCGTTCGGGTCGGCGTGGGCGAGAACCTGGTCGGCCTTGAGCATGTGCGCGATGCCCTCGCTGGCGCGCCGCGGCAGGACAGCGGTCAGGCGGTGGGTGTGGCGCGACTGCTTGGGCACCCAGACCTCGACGACGCGGTGCTTGAGCGCATCCACGATCGCGTCGGCGACCTCCGCGGGCTCGAGGTTCTTGAAGCCGCGGGCCTGCTTCGTGCCGCCGCCGAGCTCGGTGTTGACGACGTAGGGCATGACGTAGCTGAGGTCGACGTCGGCGCCCTCGAGGCGAAGCTCCCCGCGCACGGCCTCCGTGAGTCCGACGACCGCGTGCTTGGTCGCGGAGTACGTGGCGCCGCCGGGCGCACCGTACTTGCCGGCCTGTGAGGCGATGTTCACGATGTGGCCGCGGTTGCGGGGCTGCATGCGGTTCAGCCCGATCTTCATCCCGAGGATCACGCCGTGCAGGTTGATGTCGATCATGCGGATTGCCGTGACGTCGTCCTCG
>JBDTYI010000281.1:0-3328 GCA_040005775.1 Solirubrobacteraceae bacterium | reverse complement strand
TCGAGGAGCTCTACGAGACGCGCGCGCCGCTGGACTGGCAGGCCGTGCTCGACCATCCGGTGACGCTGCACCCACTTGCGACCGACGTGGCGACCGGCGACGCCGTCGACCTCGCGGGGCTCATCACGGACAAGCGCTCGCTGCAGCTGGCGCTGCGCGCGACGTGCACGATCCCGCTGCTCGGCGGCCGGCCGGTCGCGCTGGGCGAGGGCCGGTACTTCGACGCCGGCCTGGCCGAGTCGATTCCGTTCCGCGCCGCGCTGGCCGGCGGCGCGACGCACGTGCTCGTGCTGCGCTCGCGTCGATCCGTCGACGCCGACCGCCCCGGCGCGTTGACCTTCGCCGTCACGTCGTGGTGGCTCAAGCGCCACGGGGAGCCGATCCGCGACGCCTACCGCTCGCGCTCGGACCGCCTCGCCGCGGCCGACCTCGAGCTCGATCGCTACGCGGACGACCACGACTGCGCGCCGTCGGTGCTCTCGATCCGTGCCCCCGACTCCTCGCCGCGCGTCGGGCGCCTCGAATCAGACTTCGAGGCCATCGCAGAGGGCATGGGCGCGGGACACGACGCCGCGATCGCCGCGCTGACCGGTACGGACTTGGCGCGCGAGCAGGCTCCTATCTAGGGTGCGGCGCATATGCGCCGCCTCCTCGCCGTCGTCAGCCTCGCCCTTGTGCTCGCGGCGGTGATGTTCGCTCCCGCCCTCGCCCACGAGGAGCGCCCCGCGCAGTACCCGCCGGGGATCGCCGGCCAGACGGTGCCCAAGTACCGCACCAGCGGCAAGGCGCTCGTCGTCTGCACGAAGGCGACGGGCACCCACGTGCGCCGCATGCGCGCCGGCAAGGTCAAGTCGCGCAACCAGGCGCTGCTCAAGCGCTGCCGCTACAGCCAGATCATGGACGCCGTGCAGAAGGCGCGCAGCGGCTACCGGATCCTCGTCATGCCCGGCCGCTACGAGGAGAGCCACAGCCGGGCGGTTCCCGTCGAGGACCCGAAGTGCAAGAACGACCACGAGCTGGCGTCCGACGGCGACCCGGTGCCCTCCTACCAGTATCAACTCAGCTGCCCGCGCTCGAAGAACCTCATCACCATCGCCGGCGACCGCAACGGCGACCGCAAGTGCGACACGCTGTGCAACCTGCAGATCGAGGGCACCGGCTCGACGCCGTCGAAGGTGACCATCATCGGCGACAAGGCCAAGCAGAACGTCATCCGCGCCGACCGCGCCGACGGGTTCTACCTGACGAACATGAGGGTCCTCTACGGCGACATCAACTCGGTGTACGTCATGGAGACCGACGGTTTCGCCCTGACCAAGCTGGTCGTCGCCCAGGCGCGCCGCTACGGGATCCTGAGCTTCACCTCCGACCACGGCCTTTACGACTCGATCAACGCCTACGGCAACGGCGACTCGGGCGTGTACCCGGGCTCCGGTTCGCCGGGTGGCACCAACTGCGAGCGCTACGGCATCGAGCTGCGCAACATCGACTCCCACGACAACACGCTGGGCTACTCGGGCACCGCCGGCGACAACGTCTGGGTGCACGACTCGAAGTTCCACCACAACTCGACGGGCCTGGCGACCGACTCCTTCGCCTCCGGCCACCCGGGCATGCCCCAGCACTGCGCGAAGTGGGAGAACAATCGGATTTTCGCCAACAACGCCGACCTGTTCAACGCCGAGCGCATCAAGTACTGCAACGACACGCCGTACGAGAAGCGCGACCTGTCGACGACCTGCCCGACGTTCCAGACCCCGGTCGGCACCGGCGCGATCATCGCCGGCGGCAACAAGGACATCGTCCAGAACAACCAGATCTACGACAACTGGCGTGACGGCATCAAGCTGCTGTGGGTGCCGGCGCAGTTCCGTGGGGAGAACGATCCGGCCAAGGCCGAGGACACCTCCTACGACCACAAGTTCCTCAACAACAAGATGGGGACCGCCCCGGGCGGCGCCACGTCGCCCAACGGCAACGACTTCTGGTGGGACGGCGAGGGCAGCGGCACGTGCTTCGACGGGAACACGGGCGCCGGCGGCGGCGCGGTGACCCACAAGTCGCCGATCTTCCCGAGCTGCCCCGGCCTGCAGGTCCGCTCGCCGGGCGACTTCTCGATGACCGCCAGCCAGGCGAGCTGCGCGACCTGGGACCCGAAGAGCAACCCATTCCCAGCCGGCTGCGACTGGTTCACCCAGCCCAATAAGCCCTAGCCAGTGGGTCGTCGGAGCGCGCTCCTGAGTCTTCTCGCGCTCGCCGTCGCTGGTCCGCTGGCCGGCTGCGGTGGGTCGCAGAAGCTCAGCTGGCAGGGGCAGCCGCGGCTGTTCATACCGGCCGCGTTGCCGGGCGACCGGATCCTGATGGCCACCGTGAAGAACACGGGGAGCAAGCCGATCAACGTGAAGGTCCCCGACCTGCGCGTCGTCGACGGGCAGGGCAGGCAGGTGCGGGCCAGCGCAGCGTTCATCCGCGCGTACGCCCACGGGATCATCTTTCCCGACCTCAAGCGGCGCGACGAGCAGCCCCTCGTGGAGCAGCGGCGCATCGGCCAGCAGATCCTCCTGCGCCCGGGCCGTACGGCGCCGCTGATGGTCTCCTGGCACCAGCCGCGGGACGCCGCGCCGGCGAAGGTCGACTACGGCAAGGGCACGCTGAAGCTGCCCGCAGACAGCACGGCCACGCCCAGTCGCGGGTAGCCTAATCCGGGTGGACCTGCCCGAGCACATGCAGCCGAGCTCCGACGCGCGGATCGCGACGTGGGTCGGCGGGTTCGTGGCGCTCGCCGTCGGCGCCCTGGCGCTGAAGCGCCGCCGCGACGCCCGCTCCTAGTCGTCGAGATCGGGAACGTTGTTGGGGGTCGGGCATCGAGCGGGGTGAGCGTGGGCGGCGAGGCGTGGCGCCGGCGGTCATCCGCGCTCGTGGGCGCGAAGCATCGAACCTGACCTTCTCCCCCATGTCGGGGGAAAACGTCCGGTTCACATCGACGCGAGGCCCGGGCGCGAGCGCGCGGATGGCGGGCAGGTGACGCCCGACGACCCCGAGGTCGAGCGCCGCAATCGCCAGGCCCGCCGCGGGCGCCCACCGCACCCGGCGACCCGCCGGGAGCATCCGCGCCAATGCCACGGCCCACCCCAGCGACAGCGAGAGGTGCACGACGCCGGCCGCCGCCACCAGGCGCGCCGTGCGCGACTCTCGCGGGAGCAGAATCGAGCCCGCCGCCCGCGCCCCCTCCAGCGGCGAGCCTCCCGTCAGGAGAGCGTGGGTCGTCGAGGGCACGCCGCTGACGGCCGCGCCGACGACGCCCGCCACCAGCGGCCCGGCTAGGCGT
>JBDTYI010000280.1:0-3498 GCA_040005775.1 Solirubrobacteraceae bacterium | reverse complement strand
TGCCCGGCTTCGCCGCCGCGCTGTCCTCCGACCTGGGCATGCCCGTCGAGGCCGGTCTCGTCGACGGTGCGCCGGTCGGTCTCGAGGGCGCTCGCCTGACGATCGCCGCGGGCCTCGCCATCGAGGAGTCGCCGGCATGAGGGCCGTCAACCTCATCCCGGTCGAAGATCGTCGTGGCGCGGGCGCACCCGGCCGCAGCGGCGGCGCCGTGTACGGCCTGCTCGGCGGGCTCGGCCTGATCCTCGCCTTCGTCGCCGTCCTCGTCACGCTGTCGCACTCGGTCAAGGTCAAGGAAGACCAGCTGGCAGCGGTCGATCGCCAGGCGCAGGCCGCGGAGACCCAGGCCGGGTCGCTGCAGGCCTACACCCAGTTCGCTTCGCTGCGCGAGACGCGTCAGCAGACCGTCGCGAGCCTGGCCTCCAGCCGCTTCGACTGGGCGCACGCCCTCCACGAGCTGGCCCGCACCGTCCCCGTCGGCACATCGCTGACGGGCCTGCGCGCCACCGTCTCGCCGACGGTGACCGTCCCCGGCATCACCGATCCGCTGCGCGCGGCCCTCGTCGTGCCCGCCATCGAGATGGCCGGCTGCGCGACCAGCCAGGCCGGAGTGGCCGAGGTGATCGCGGCGATGCGACGCATCGACGGCGTGCAGCGCGTGAGCCTCTCCTCCTCCGAGCGCAACCCCAAGACGGGCCCCGGCGGCACCACGGGCGGCTCGTCGTCGGGCGCGACCGACTGCCGCGTCGGCTCCTCCAAGCGCGCCGCGTTCTCGCTCACCATCTTCTACGACGCCCCGGCGACCCCGGGGAGCACCACCGCGCCGGGCGCACCGGCGGCCGGTGCCACGAGCACCGCCGCCCCGGCCAGCACGACCGCCCCCGCAAGCACGACTGGAGAAACCAAGTGACCGGACGTGACCGCATCGTGGTCATGGTGGTTGGCGCCGTGGTCCTCCTGGTCGGCTTCTGGTTCATGGCCGTCTCGCCCAAGCGGGCCGAGGTGAAGGCCGTCGACGTCAAGATCGCGGCCGCCCAGAAGCGGCTCGGCGCAGCCCGTGCGAGCGTCGCCGACGCCCAGCAGGCCAAGCTCGAGTACGACACCGACTATGCGGCGGTCGCCCGCCTGGGCAAGGCCGTCCCGCTGGACGACAACGTCCCGTCGCTGATCTACCAGCTGCAGAGCGCGGCTCGGAACGCCAAGGTCGACTTCCGCACGCTGAAGCTCAACAGCGCAGGGGGCGCGGCGCCGGCCCCCTCGGTGGCTCCGGCCGTGACCGCGGCGGCCAAGCCGGCGACCCCGGCCGACTCGGGCTCGTCGAAGTCCTCGTCCTCCACCCCGCCCGCGACGCCCGCGCCGGCCACCCAGCTGGCCTCCGCCGCGCTGCCCCCGGGAGCGACCGTGGGCGCCGCCGGCTTCCCGACGATGCCGTTCACGTTCATCTTCGACGGCTCCTTCTTCGACATGGAGCACATGCTCCGCGACGTCAACCGCTTCATCTCCGTCAAGGGCAAGGCCGTGAGCGTTCGCGGTCGCCTGCTCGCCATCGACGGGTTCGCGCTCGAGGCGTCGCCGGCCGGCTTCCCGGCTGTGACCGCGACGATGACCGCGACGGCTTACCTCCTGCCCGCCGACCAGGGCCTGACCGCGGGCGCCAGCCCCGCGGCTCCCGCGGCGGCCGGCGGGGCTGCACCCGCAGCCTCGACCGCCTCCACCGCCGGCTCCGCGCCGGCCCCGCCCACCGCCGCCGCCACAGGGGTGAAGTGATGCCGCCGTTCCTCAAGAACATCGTCCACGACCTGATCGAGAAGCGTCTGTGGCCGGTGGCCCTGCTCCTCGTGGTCGCGCTGATCGCCGTGCCCGTCCTGCTCGGCGGCGGCTCCGCCGCGGCGCCGGCGAGCGACTCGGCCGCCGTCGCCGGCGGCACCGGCACGGGCGGCCAGTCGGCCGTCTCGCTGGACACCGCGGCCGGCCAGGAGCGCGCGTACGAGCGCAGCGGGAAGGTCCGCAACCCCTTCAAGCAGCCCAAGGGCGCGGCGACCCCGACCCCCACCGCCCCCGGGACGAATCCGGCCGGCGACGCCGCCGGCAAGTCCGACGCAACGACGCCCCCCGGCGGCGGCTCCGATCCGACCTTCCCGCCCGGGACGACCCCCGGCAGCGGCGGCACGACCCCTGGTTCGGGCTCCACGACCCGTCCCGACAGCCTGGACACGTTCCGCCTGACGCTGCGCTTCGGCTCGGCGGGCAACCTGCGCACGATCCGCGACCTAGCGCGCCTCTCGCCGCTGCCTTCGGCCGACAGCCCCTTCTTCGTGTACCTCGGCGTGCTCAAGGACGCCAAGACCGCGGTGTTCCTGGTGTCCTCCGACGTCACGGCGACCGGCGACGGCAAGTGCCGCCCGAGCGCCGCCGACTGCCAGACGATCGAGATCAAGGAGGGCGACACCGAGTTCTTCGACCTCCAGAACGACGGCACGACCGTGCAATATGAGATGGACATCCTCCACCTCGACCGCACGACGGATTCCGACAAGCAGGTCACCGCCGCCGCGCGCGCCGCCGCCAGCCGGCACTCCAAGGCCGGCGCCGCGATGCTGCGCGACGCGCACGCCGACGCCAAGCAGGACTACGAGGGCATGAACGGCTACCGCTGGCTGCCCGACCGCGGCGTGCTCGCCCGCGTCCCGGCCGGCGCGAAGGCGTCGAGCACCACCGGCGCTGCCGCCGCCGCGCGCAAGGCGCTGCCCGGCCTGCCCGTGTGGCACGCCGAGCTCACCGTCTGAGCGCTCGCGGGCGGGGGGAGGGGGCGGGTTTCGCTTCCATACACTCCGGCGCCTCATGGCGTCGTTGAAGCTGACCACCGCAGGCGAGTCGCACGGCCCGGGCCTCACCTGTGTGGTCGAGGGCCTGCCCGCCGGCCTCGAGCTCGATCGCGAGGCGATCGACGCCGACATGGCGCGCCGCCAGCTCGGCCACGGCCGCGGCGGGCGCATGAAGATCGAGCGCGACAGCGCAGACGTGACCGCCGGAGTGCGCCACGGGCGCACGCTGGGCGGGCCCGTCGCCCTGCAGGTCGCCAACCGCGACTACGCCAACTGGGCCGACCGGATGAGCCCGTGGCCGGTGGAGGACCCGATCCCCGAGGTCCACCTGCCGCGCCCCGGCCACGCCGACCTCGTCGGCGTGTGGAAGTACCGCTTCACCGACGTGCGCAACGTGCTCGAGCGGGCCAGCGCCCGCGAGACCGCGGCGCGCGTGGCCGGCGGTGCGCTGTGCAAGGCGCTCCTGCGTTCGCTGGGCGTAGAGATCCGCAGCCACGTCGTGCGGATCGGGACCGTGGCGGTGCCCGAGCGCGAGTCGGCGCTCGGCCTGGCGGACTTCGACGGCGTCGACGACGACCCGGTCCGTGCCCTGGACGCCGAGACCAGCCTGGCGATGGTCCAGCACATCAACGTGCAGCGGAAGGCGAACGAGTCGATCGGCGGCACGTTCGAGGTC
>JBDTYI010000279.1:0-4275 GCA_040005775.1 Solirubrobacteraceae bacterium | reverse complement strand
ACGTCGTCGCGGGTCCGCAGCGCCCCGGTGATCGCGCGTGCGTTGGCCTCCTGGCGTTCCAGGCGCACCGCCAGCGTCGCGAGCGAGCGGTGCGCCAGCCAGGTCTCGAACGGGCCGGGGATCGCGCCCGTCGTCCCGCGCCACGTGCGCAGCGCCTCGGCCCGCGCGGCGTCGCGCACGGCGACGACGCCGAGCACCACGTCGGAGTGCCCGGAGAGGTGCTTGGAGGCGCTGGTGACCGACACGTCGGCGCCGAGCTCGAGCGGGCGCTGGCGCAGCGGCGAGGCGAGCGTGTTGTCGACGACGACCGTTGCCCCGCCCGCGTGCGCGGCGTCGGCCAGCTCGCGGACGGCCAGCACGTCGAGCCCGGGGTTCGACGGGGACTCGATCCAGACCATCGTCGCGCCGTCGAGCGCCTCGCGGAACGCGTCGTCGCGCGACGGGACCAGGCGCACCTCCACGCCGTTGGGCTCGAGCGCCTGCGCGGCGACGGAGCGGATCCCCGGGTAGGCGTCGCCGGGCGCGACCAGCACGTCGCCGGCGCGCAGCGCCGGGATCGTCACCGCGCTCACGGCGGCCATGCCCGAGGCGAATGCGACCGCATGGCCGCCCTCGAGCTCGCCGATCGCCTCCTCGTAGGCCGTCCACGTCGGGTTGGCGTAGCGGCCGTAGCCGTAGGGCGAGGCGTCGGCCGGACCGGCGAGATGGAACGGCGCGGCGAAGGTCGGGCCGGGCAGGAACGGCGCGCCGTCCTGGGCCCGCGGCAGACCCGCGTGCACGACGCGCGTGTCGGGGTCGTGCTCACTCATGCGCGCTCGCAGCTGTCGAAGCCGGTCTCGCGGTGCGCGGCGTCGCAGAACGGCTTGGTCGCGCTGCGCCCGCAGCGGCACAGGGCGACCGGGCCCTCGGGCAGCGCGAACTCGTTGCCCTCGGCATCGACCACGGTCACCGGCCCGGTGACCTTGTAGGGCCCGTGGTCGCGAACCTTGATGACGACGCGATCAGAGACCATTCAAGAGCTCCGCGGCGTGGCCAGAGGGCCGGATCGTGGATGCCTGGCGTCGCGGATATCCGACGTCGATACTGGTTGTATCGATGAGGATCAGCGGTGGCGGCAGGCGCCGCGAGACGGTCCTCTGGGCCGTCGCGGGGTTCTTGAATGGTCTCTTAGGCGTGATCCTTGCGCTCCGCGACGACCGTGCACAGGTGGTCCACCGCGTCGGGAGCGGACTTCCGCAGCCGGCGGATGTCCCATCCGGTCAGGGTGAACAGGCGCATCGGCGACGTGGCGATCACGGTGGCGTTGCGCTGGGCCCGCTCGAGGACGCCCATCTCGCCGACGACGTCGCCGGCGCCGAGCTCGGCGACCGTGTCGCCGCTCTTCTCGACCTTGGCGGTGCCCTCCTCGATGACGAGGAGGTCATAGGAGTAGTCGCCCTCGCGCACGAGCTCCTTGCCGTCGGGCACTGAGACCTCCGCCATGAGGTTGGCGATGTGGCGCAGCTCTTCGTCGTCGACATCGGCGAAGACCGGGATCTTCTTCAGGCGCGCAGCGTCCACGGGTGCGTTGCTCCTCGGACTGGATTGGTGGCGGGCGCGAGCCTATCGCAGGGTAAGGTCCGCGCCATGGACGGACTCATGATGGACGTCCCGCTGAGCCTCGCGCACGTCGCCGAGCGTGCCGAGCAGCTCTTCGGTCCCCGCGAACTGGTGAGCCTGACCGCCGACGGGGTCGAGCGCTCGACCTACGGGGAGCTCGTGGAACGCGCGCGGCGCCTCGCGTCGTCGCTGCAGAAGCTCGGCGTCAAGGAGGGCGACCGGGTCGCCACCTTCGGGTGGAACTCGCGCCGTCACCTGGAGCTGTACCTGGCGGTGCCGAGCATGGGCGCGGTGCTGCACACGGTGAACATCCGCCTGTTCGAGGACGACCTGCACTACATCGTCGGCCACGCCGAGGACAAGGTCATCTTCCTCGACGCCTCGCTGGCGGGCACGATGCCGAGCTTCGAGGGTGTCGAGCACGAGGTGCTGATGCCCGACGCCGACGCGCAGCGCGACGGCGCCCTGGACTACGAGCAGCTCATCGCCGACGGGGACCCGGGCTTCGAGTTCGTCCGCGTCGACGAGAACTGCGCCGCGGCCATGTGTTACACGAGCGGCACCACGGGGCGGCCCAAGGGCGTCGTCTACTCGCACCGCTCCGCCGTCCTGCATTCGATCGTCGCCGGGCTGGCCGACTCCCTGGGCGTGCGCGAGCGTGACTCGGTCATGGCGGTCGTGCCGATGTTCCACGCCAACGCCTGGGGCCTCCCGTACGCGGCCACGTTCGCCGGCGCGCGCCAGGTGTTCCCCGGACCGCGGATGACGCCCGCCGACATCGCACAGACCATCGTCGAGCACGGCGTCACCTTCACCGCGGGCGTGCCGACGATCTGGCAGGGCGTCCTCGGCCTCGACGACGTCGACAGCCTCGAGCCGCTGAGGGAGATCGTGTGCGGCGGCTCGGCCGTCCCGGAGTCGCTGATCCGCGCCTTCGACGATCGCTTCGGCGTCCCGATCATCCAGGCGTGGGGCATGACCGAGACGAGCCCGATCGCCTCGATCGCCCGCGTGCCGCAGTCCGCCGCCGAGAAGTCCGAGGACGACCGCTACAAGCTGCGCGCGATGCAGGGCCGCGTCGTGCCGCTCGTCGAGTTCCGCATCGACGAGGAGGCCGGCGGCGAGCTCCAGGTCAAGGGGCCGTGGATCGCCCGCGACTACTACGACGACGACACGTCGCGCGAGAAGTTCACCGAGGACGGCGTCTGGTTGAAGACCGGCGACGTCGCCGAGGTGGAGGACGGCGCGGTGATCAAGCTCGTCGACCGCACCAAGGACCTCGTCAAGTCCGGTGGGGAGTGGATCTCGTCCGTCGAGCTCGAGAACGAGATAATGGCCCACCCCGACGTCGTGGAGGCCGCCGTGGTGGCGGTCCCCGACGAGCGCTGGGGCGAGCGTCCGTGCGCGTGCGTCGTGCCGCGCGAGGGGGCGGAGGTCGACGCGGAGAGCGTGAAATCGTTCCTCGAGGGCCGCGTCGCGAAGTGGTGGGTGCCCGAACGCATCGAGCTCATCGACGAGGTCCCGAAGACCTCGGTCGGCAAGTTCGACAAGAAGGTGCTGCGAGCCAAGCTGGCGCAGGACGGCGCCGAGGCCTGAGCCCCGGCGCCGCCTGGGTGGGGTCCCGTATCTCCTACTGCTCTCCCGCGAGGATGCGGTAGAGCGCCTTGCGCGTGTCGGCCAGCAGCGTCGCGGCCTCCTGCGCCTGCTTGGCGTCGCCGGCCTGCAGGACCTGCCAGGCGGCAGCGGCGACCTGGGTGATCAGGCCTCGCAGCTCGACGGCCTCCTTGGGCACGCCGCCGGTGACGGCGCTCCACGGCTCGCCGAGCTCGTCCTTGCGCTCCTCGACGTGGGCGCGGCCCGCGTCGGTCAGCTCGAACGTGCGCCCGGAGCCCTCCTTGAGAGCGCTCACCAGGCCCTCGTCCTCGAGCTGGGCCAGCGCCGGGTAGATCGCGCCCGGGCTCGGGCGCCAGATCCCGCCGCTGCGCTCCTCGATCTCCTGCATCAGCTGGTAGCCGTTGCGCGGCTCCTCGGCGAGCAGGACCAGGGCGGCGGCGCGCACGTCGCCGCGCGCGGCACGGGGTCCGCGGGGACCCCCGGGTCCGCCCCATCCGCCACCGTGGCGGCCGGGGCCTCCGCGGTGATGTCGGCGCGGGCCGGTCATGGCCGAGACGAAGTCCCAGCCAGCGGTCTCACGGGAGAAGCCCCGTGGGCCGCATGTTCCGTATGCCATCGATCTCATCGATGTCTCCTTTGGTAGTAGTACTTACGAGACATCACGATATATCGATAGTGTTCTTTTGTCAAGCCCGCCCCCCTCGGCGGGAGAAGAACGACGAAGGGCCCGCCTGGTGGCGGGCCCTTCGGCACATCCGTTCTGTCGCGCGAGCGCTAGGACTCTGCGGGCTCCGCCGGCGGCGCTGCCGCCTCCGGCGCCTCGGGTGCGTCGTCCTCGGCCTGCGTCTCCTCGCGAGCTCCGACGCCCGCGGGCACCTTCGGCGCGACGACGTCCAGCGTCACCTCGGGGTCCGAGCCCTCGGGAGCGCGGTCGACGACGACCGTCCCGCCGGGCATGAGCTCGGCGCGCAGGACGAAGTCGGCCAGCGGGTCCTCGATGTAGCGCTGGATGGCCCGGCGCAGCGGGCGGGCGCCCATCGACGGGTCCCAGCCCTTCTCGAC
>JBDTYI010000278.1:0-3782 GCA_040005775.1 Solirubrobacteraceae bacterium | reverse complement strand
CATCGAGGCGCTCGTTGAACGGCTGGCGGTTCAGCGCGCCGGTGAGCGGGTCGTAGATCGCCAGGTCCTGAAGCCGTTGCACGAGGCCGCTGACGCGCTCGGTCAGCGCCAGGATCACCCCGCTGACCACGGCGACGATCGACAGGACGGCGACGAACGAGGCGACGCGGAGCACCGGGTCGACGAAGACCGCCAGTGCGAGGCCGTACCCCAGCGCCACGAGGACGATGTTCGCGAGCACCGCCCGGCGGTTGAGGAAGTAAGCGGCCAGGGTCATGGGCAGCAGGTAGAACATCGACGTCAGCGCCACCGGGTGCGCGACGGCGACCCCGGCCGTGGCGATCGCGATGCCCACCGGGCAGACGGCGTGCAGGACCACCACCGGCGGGCGTCGCCAGACGACGAGCCCCAGCGCGACGAGCGAGCACGCCAGGGCGATCACGGCGAGTCCGAAGTGGTCGGAGTGATCGGGGTCGGGCGCGAACAGCACGCCGAGCTGGGTCAACGCGGCCGCGGCGTACAGCGCCGCACCGGTGCGGCGCAGGCGGTCGCGCGCGACCGAGCGGCCGTCGGCTCGGCCGGCGCTCAGCGGATCGGTGATGGCGAAGGGCGAGCCCATCAGAGGACTCATCGGCGCCGAGTCCGCGAATGCTGAGCCGCGGCGCCGAACGGTCCTAGGACCAATTGCCGATGGCGGGCTTCTGCGCCGGGCGGCGACTATGGCGCCATGACCGAAATTCCATCAGCAGGCGCGCGGATCACCGGGGAGGCGTGCTCATGGCCGGGCGTCGGCGCCGAGTGGGGCAGCCGGGGGGAGTGGTCGATCCGCCTGGGCCGCAGCGAGCTCGGGCACCTGCACGGCGATCACGCCGCCCACTTCGCGTTCCCCAACGCGGTCTGGGACGAGCTGCACGCCGCGGGGCGCATCACGGAGCATCCGGTGTTCCCGGGCAAACGCGGCCCTGCGGCGCGTGGCATCGAGACCGATGCCGACGTCGCCGACGTCATCGCCCTGATGCGGCTCAACTACGAGCGGATCGCCGCCCGCGTCGCGCCGGACGTCCTTTTCGTACAAGACAGGGATGGTCCGATCGGGTGATGATGGCCCGATGCACACCGAGCTGACCCAGATGCCGAACGTCGGGCCCGCCGTCGCGCGGAAGCTCGAGCGCCTTGGGATCTCACGCCCGGAGGATCTCCGCGGCCGCGACGGCGCGCAGCTCTTCGCCGAGCTGTGCGCGCAGGATGGCCGCGGCCATGACCCGTGCCTGCTCGACACGTTCGTCGCCGCGGTCGCCTACGTCAACGAGGGCGACGACCGCCCGTGGTGGGAGTTCAGCCGCGAGCGCAAGGCTCGCACCGCCGGCGCTCTAGCAGGATGACCCGTCATGGAGAACGACGGTGAGCGGTCGGGAGGCCGCCGGTGTGTCGGTGGGCTCGGACGGCATCGGCGCCCGCGTGCTCGACCGCGTGCCGCCGGGCGTGCTCGGGTCCGCTGCCACCTTCGCGCACCTGCTGCTGTGACGGCCGCTACTCGGGTGTGACGTAGGCCGCGCTGAGTCCGCCGTCGACCATGAACTGCGTGGCGGTCACGAACGACGCCTCCTCGCTGGCCAGGAACACGACCGCGCTGGCCATCTCCTCGGCATGCGCGAAGCGCCCCATCGGCACATGTACCAGGCGGCGGGCGCTCCGGGCGGGGTCGTTGGCGTAGAGCTCCTGCAGCAGCGGCGTGTCCACGGGGCCCGGGCACAGGGCGTTGACACGGATGTTGCGCCGAGCGAACTCGACGCCGAGCTCGCGCGTCAGAGCGAGCACGCCGCCCTTGCTGGCCGTGTAGGAGATCTGCGACGTGGCTGCGCCCATGACGGCGACGAACGACGCGGTGTTGACGACCGAGCCACCGCCGCCGTCGAGCAGGTGGGGGATGCCGTGCTTGCAGCACAGGAAGACCGACTTGAGGTTGACGTCCTGCACGCGCTGCCAGGCCTCCACGGTCGTGTCGAGCACCGACACGTCGTCGTCGGGGGCGATGCCCGCGTTGTTGAAGAGCACGTCGATGCGCCCGAACTCGTCCCTGACGCGCGCGTACATCGTCTGGACCGCGTGCTCCTCGGTGACGTCGCATGCCAGCGCCAGGTCGCCCGGCGATCCGTCGTGCAGGTCGACGCCGACGACCTTCGCCCCCTCGCGCGCGAAGGCGTCCACCGTCGCGCTGCCGATCCCGCCCGCCGCGCCGGTGACGACGCAGACCTTGCCATCGAGCCGACCCACGGCTATTCCACCGTCGCGTAGTACACGGTCTTGACCTCGGTGTAGGCGTCGGTCGCGTGGGGGCCGAGCTCGCGCCCGTAGCCGGACTGCTTGAAGCCCCCGAACGGCGTCGACACCCGTACCGAGGTGTTCGAGTTGATGCTGAGCACGCCGCTGTCGATGGCCCGCACGACGCGCAGCGCCTTCGCGCCGTCGCGCGTCCACACCGATCCCGACAGCCCGTAGATCGTGTCGTTGGCCAGCGCGACCGCCTCGGCCTCGTCGCGGAACGGGATCACGACGGCCACCGGGCCGAAGATCTCCTCGCGGGCGGCTCGGTCGGCCGGATCGACCGGGCACAGGACGGTCGGCGGGAACCAGAACCCGGGGCCGTCGGGGGCCTCGCCGCGGATCGCCACCGGTGCGTCGTCGGGCACGAACGAGGCGACGTCCTCGCGGTGCGCGGCGCTGATCAGCGGGCCCATCTGCGTGGCCTCGTCGAGCGGGTCGCCGACGCGCACGCCGGCGACGGCGGCCTCGAGGGCATCCATGAAGCGGTCCAGGGCGCTGGACTCGACGAGGATCCGCGAGCGTGCGCAGCAGTCCTGCCCGGCGTTGCCGAACACGGCCAGCGGCGCTGTAGCCGCGGCGCGCTCGAGGTCGGCGTCGGCGAAGACGACGTTCGCGCTCTTGCCGCCCAGCTCGAGCGTGACGCGCTTGATCGTCTGCGCGGCGCCCGCGGCGATCGAGCGCCCGACCTCCGTCGAGCCGGTGAAGGCGATCTTCGCCACGTCGGGGTGCTCGACGAGCCGCCGGCCGCACTCGCGGCCGGGGCCGGCCACGACCTCGACGACGCCCTCGGGCAGCCCCGCCTCGAGCGCCAGCTCGGCGAAGCGAAGGGCCGTCAGCGGCGTGAGCTCGGCGGGTTTGAGCACGACCGTGTTGCCGCTCGCCAGCGCGGGCCCCATCTTCCAGGCCGCGATCGTCAGCGGGAAGTTCCAGGGCGTGATCAGCCCGACGACGCCCAGCGGCTCGCGGACGGTGAACCCGAGGCCACCGGGGACGGGGATCGTGTCGCCCAGCAGCCGCTCCGGCGCGCCCGCGTAGTAGCGGAACGTGTCGGCGACCATGCCCATCTCGCCGCGCGCGTCGCCGATCGGCTTGCCCGCGTTGCGCGCCTCGAGCTGGGCGAGCTCCTCGTTGCGCTCGTCGAGCAGGTCGGCGAGCCCGTGCAACAGTCGCGAGCGGTCGCCCGGCGTGACCGCGCGCCACGCCGGGAACGCCGCCTTGGCGCGCGCGACCGCCGCGTCGACGTCGCCCGCCGTCGCGCGCGGGATCTCCCGGAGGACCTGCTCGGTCGCCGGCTCGAGGACCGAGAGCGTCGCCAACTCAGACGGCGATCTCGCGGTCGATCTCCTCGACCGTGCGCTTGGGGCCCTTGAACCACTTGCGCGCGCTCACCAGCCACCACAGGCCGACCGCGAGGAAGACGCCGCCGGTCACGACCGGCGTGTAGTTGAACAGCGACC
>JBDTYI010000277.1:0-3190 GCA_040005775.1 Solirubrobacteraceae bacterium | reverse complement strand
CGCGCGACAGCACCCGCCCGTGCGTCGCGATCGACCTGCCCGGCTTCGGCGGCTCGGACATCCCGGGCCGCCCGCGCATCAGCTCCTACGCCGACGACGTGATCGCCGGGCTGGCCCAGCTGCGCGTCGACTCCTGCCTCCTCGTCGGGCACTCGCTCGGCGGTGCGGTCGCGACGGCCGTGGCCGAGCGCTCGGAGGACCTCGTGTGCGGGCTGGCGCTGCTGACGCCCGCCGGCTTCGGCCGCATCCGCCTGGCCGAGGCGTTCGCGCTTCCTGGCGTGATCGACGTGGCCGAGTTGGCGCTGCCCTTCGCGCTCGTCAGCCCGCTCACGGTGACAGCGGCGTATGCGACGTTCGTCGCCCACGGGCAGATGCCCTCGAAGGACCTCACCACCCGCCTGCGCCGCCGCGCGTTTCGCAGCGGCCCAGGTGTGCGCGCCGCCGTGCAGGCAATCGCCGCGGCGGGCCGCTCCTCGCACGGCTTCGCCCACCGCCGCGTCGACTACGACGGCCCGGTGGCGGCGCTGTGGGGAGAGCACGACGCCCTCGTCTCGCCCAGCCATCTCGAGGCGTTGCGCCGCGCGCTGCCCCAGGCGCACGTCGAGGTGTGGCGCGGCATGGGCCACCACCCCCAGCGTGAGCGCCCGCAGCAGCTCGACGAGTTCATCGAGGTCCAGGCCGCGCGGGCGCGGCCGCGCCGGCGCGCCGCGACGGTGCTGCGGGCGGTGTCGTGAGCGAGCTGACCGAGCTGCCTGAATGGGACGACGGCACCGTCGCGGTGCTGTCCACGGGCGGCGGCCGGCCCCACGCGATTCCCGTCTCCACCGGCGTGCGCGCCGGCCCGCAGCGGGTGCTGATCGCGCTGGCCCTGCGCCGCGAGTCCCTTGCGCGCCTGCGCGAGGAGCCGCGGTGCGCGCTGACGATCATGGGAGCGGGCAACGTCGCCCTCACCGCCCACGCCACCGCGTCGATCCTGCAGGACCCGATGGAGGTCTCCGACAAGGTCGCGGCCGTGTGCCTCGACGTCGAGGACATCCAGGACCACACGCAGCCGCGCTTCGAGATCGAGTCGCCGGTGAAGTGGCGCTGGTGCGAGCTCGAGGCGCGCGAGCGTGACAGCGCGATCCGAGCGGCGCTGACCGAGCTGGCGGAGCAGCACGAGTGAGGCTCGCCACGTTCCGCGCCGCGGACGGCGCGGAGCAGGCCGGGGAGGTGCGCGGCGACGCCGTTGTCGCCTTCGACGACGGCAGTACCGTGCTCGACCGGCTCGCCTCCGGCGACCGCGCGCCCGCGGCGGGTGCCGAGCACCCGGTGGCGGACGTCGAGCTGCTCGCTCCCCACCTGCCGCGCGCGATCTTCGGCATCGGGTTGAACTACCGCGACCATGCCGCCGAGACAGGCAAGGAGCCGCCCGCGGCGCCGATCGTCTTCATGAAGCTGCCGAGCTCGGTCGCGGCGCCCGGCGCCGACGTCCGCGTGCCGCCCGTGATCCGCCGTCTGGACTACGAGGCCGAGCTGGCGGTCGTGCTCGGCCCCGGCGGGACCGTGGCGGGTTACGCGACGGCGAACGACCTCAGCGCGCGCGACCTTCAGGGCCGCGAGCCGCAGTGGACGCGGGCCAAGGGCTTCGACGGATCGTGCCCGTTCGGCCCCTGGGTCACCACCGCCGACGAGGTGCCCCATCCGGGTGCGCTCGCAGTCCGCTCGTGGGTCAACGGCGAGCCGCGCCAGGACGGCAGCACCGCAGACCTCATCTTCTCGATCGACGAGCTCGTGGCGTTCATCGGTGAGGCGATCACGCTTGCCCCCGGCGACCTGATCCTCACCGGAACGCCTGCAGGCGTCGGCATGGCGATGGACCCGCCGCAGTTCCTCGCGTCCGGTGACGTCGTGCGCATCGAGGTCGAGACGCTGGGGGCGATCGAGCACCGCATCACATAGGTTGCGGCGATGTCTCGCATCACGCTCGCCCTACTCGCCGTCGTGGCCGTCGTCACCGTTCCCGCCGCCGCCTCGGCCGCCCCGAACCCGTGGCTGAAGACGACGCCGCTGAACATCGCCCACCAGGGCGGCGAGGACGAGTTCCCGTCCAACACGATGTACGCGTTCGGCCGAGCGCTCGCTGTCGGCTCCGACATGCTCGAGCTCGACGTCGGTGTGACCAAGGACGGCCAGGTCGTCGTCATGCACGACACGACGCTGGACCGCACGACGAACGGCCGCGGCACGATCGCGTCGCACACGCTGGCGCAGATCCGCCGCCTCGACGGCGCCTACTGGTTCGGCGGCGGCGCCCGCGCCTACGACCACGGCCGCGCCAAGAGCGCCTACCGCCTGCGCGGCGTCGCCACCGGCAAGCGGCGTCCCCCGGCGGGCTTCAAGCGCTCGGACTTCCGCGTGCCCACGCTGCGCGAGGTCCTGAAGGCCTTCCCGCGCGTGCCGATCAACGTCGAGATCAAGGGCCGCACGAAGGCCGAGGCCGTCGCTGAGTACATCCAGAACGCCGACGCACTCGCGCGCACGCTCAGGGGCGTCACGCGCAAGGACCTCATCGTCGTCTCCTTCAAGCAGGAGGCCGTCGACCGCTTCCACCAGCTGCGTCCGAACATCTCCGTCGCCCCGGGCATCGGCGGCAGCGCCGACTACCTGCTGGGCGGCAAGTCACCCGGCGCCGGCGTCGTCGCCTTTCAACTGCCGATCACCTACGTGCTCAACGGCTCGAAGCTCGACATCACCAACGCCGAGCGTGTCGCGCAGGCCCACCGGGACGGCTACGCCTGGCAGGTGTGGTTCGGCGACGACGACCCCGACGCGCCGGCGACCTGGCGCAAGCTCATCTCGTGGGACGTCGACGGCGTGATGACCGCCCGCCCGAAGGCGTTCGAGACAGTTCTACGCGGCTAGCGCAGGCTCAGTGTTTGTCGATGACCTTGTCGATCAGCCCGTAGGTCACGGCGTCCTCGGGGATGAAGAAGCGGTCGCGCTCCATGTCGTTGTGGACCTGCTCGAGCGGCTGCCCGGTGTGGTGGGCGTAGATGCGGTCGATGTTCGCGCGGGTCTTGAGGATCTCGCGCGCGTGGATCTCGATGTCGGTCGACTGGCCCTCGAACCCCGCTGAGGGCTGGTGGATGAGGATCCGGCTGTTGGGCAGCGAGAAGCGCTTGCCCTTCGCCCCGCCGGTCAGCAGCAG
>JBDTYI010000276.1:0-5380 GCA_040005775.1 Solirubrobacteraceae bacterium | reverse complement strand
CACGGATCCCGTGGCGCCCGGGGAGGGCCACCGGCTCACCACGCTCGACGGCGGCCTGCGGGTCGTCACCGAGCGCATGGACTCGGTCCGCTCGGTCGCCCTCGGCGTCTGGATCGGGACCGGCTCGGTCGGCGAGGCGGAGCCCGAGGCGGGCCTCAGCCATCTGGTCGAGCACATGCTCTTCCGCGGCACCGACCGCTACGCGTCCCTGGAGATCGACCAGCTCTTCGACGCGATGGGCGCCGAGCTGAACGCCGGCACCGGCAAGGAGACCACATCGGTCTTCGCCCGCGTGCTGGACCGCCACCTCGACCGCGCCCTGGACGTCATGGCCGACATGGTCTGGCGCCCCAAGTTCGATCCCGCCGACCTCGACGCCGAGCGCGAGATCGTCATCGAGGAGATCGCGATGTACGACGACGACCCGCAGGACAAGGTCTTCGACGTGCTCGGCGAGGCCGTCTTCGGCACCCACCCGCTGGGCCGGGCCATCATCGGCACCGCCGATGTCGTCGGCAGCGTCAACGCCGGCGCCCTGCACGCATTCCACGCCGAGCGCTACGTGCCCTCCAACGTCGTGGTGTCCGCCGCGGGCTCCGTCGACCACGACGAGCTCGTCGACATGGTCCGCCGCGCCGGCGCCGAGCGCAGCGGCGCGACCGCCCCGCTCGCACCCGCCGCGCCGTCGCCCCAGGCGGGCACCGTGCGCTTCGTCACCAAGGAGACCGAGCAGTACCACGTGTGCCTCGGCGCCCCGGGCCTCGCCCGCGACGACGACCGGCGGTTCGCGCTGCGGGTGCTCGACAACGTCCTGGGCGGCACGTCGTCGTCGCGCCTGTTCCAGGAGGTGCGCGAGAAGCGCGGCCTGGCCTACTCCGTCTACAGCTTCCAGTCGCTGTTCGCCGGGACGGGCCAGATCGGCCTGTACCTCGGCACGCGCCCGGACAACGTCAAGACCGCGCTGGGCGTCGTCGGCGACGAGCTCGACCGCTTCCGCTCCGACCCGGCCACGCCCGACGAGCTCGACCGGGCCAAGGAGAACGTCAAGGGCCGCGTCCTGCTCGCGCTCGAGTCGACCACCGCGCGCATGAACCGCCTGGGCTCCTCGGTGCTCGCCGAGATGCCGCTGCTGAGCGTCGACGAGGTCGAGGAGCGCATCGACGCGGTGAGCGTCGAGGACCTCCGCGCGCTGTCCGCCGAGCTGCTCGACCCGTCGCGCCTGAGCGCCGCGGGCGTGGGCGCGGACGAGGACGTCTTCCGCACCGCGCTCGAGCCGATCGCCGGAGCCCTCGCCGCGTGATCCGCGTCGGGGTGGCGGGCGCCGCCGGGCGCATGGGGCAGGCGGTCTGCGAGGCCGTCGAGGGCGCCGACGACATGGAGCTGACGGCGCGGATCGATCCCGCGCTGGGGCTGGCGCTCGCCGACGCGCTGGGCGACTGCGACGTCGTCGTCGACTTCACGAGGCCCGACACGGCGCTCGACAACGCGCTGACGTGCCTGCGGGCGGGCGTGCACGTGGTCATCGGGACGACCGGCTTCGACGTCGACCAGCTGCGCGGGGACTACCCCGCCAACGCCTTCGTCGCCCCGAACTTCGCGATCGGCGCCGTGCTGATGATGCGCTTCGCCGCCGACGCCTCGCGGTACATGGCCAAGGCCGAGATCATCGAGCGCCACCACGACCGCAAGCTCGACGCGCCCAGCGGCACCGCCGCGCGCACGGCCGAACTGATGGACGGCGACGTGCCCATCCACTCCGTTCGCCTGCCGGGCCTGGTCGCCCACCAGGAGGTCATCCTCGGCGACGTGGGCCAGACGCTGACGATCCGCCACGACTCCACCGACCGCACGTCATTCATGGCCGGCGTGCTGCTCGCCGTGCGCCGCGTCGCAGATCTGCCGGACTCGCCCGTGATCGGGCTCGAGCACCTGTTGTGATCCGCGCGGCCACGGAGGCCGACGCCCCGGCGCTCGCCGAGATCCAGGCCCGCGCGTGGCGCTGGGCCTACAGCGACTTCGTCGATCACGACGACATGCCCGTCGCCGCCGAGCGCCTGGAGCGCTGGCGCGACAACGTCGCCCACGGGCGCCTGCGCGTGTTCGATCAGGACGGCACCGTCGTCGGATACGCCTCGGTGCACGGCGACCAGCTCACGAGCCTCTACGTCGAACCGTCCGCACAGGGCGCCGGCGTTGGAGGGCTCCTGCTCGCCGACGCCGAAGAGCGCCTGCGCGCCGGCGGGAGCAAGCAGGCGTGGCTGTGGGTGTTCGTCGCCAACGCGCAGGGGCGCGCCTTCTACGAGCGGCGCGGCTGGCACGCGGTGGGCGAGCCCTACCGCGCCGAGCGCTGGGTCGGCGACGCGCTGCGCTACGAGCGGGCGCTGTGAGCGTGTGCCCGGCTTCGCCGGCCATTGGGAGATCGACTTCGTCGATCTCCCGGCGGTGGTCGCTGTGAGCGTGCTGGTGGCGGTCACCGACCACGCCGTGGAGCGCTTCCGTCAGCGCATCGGCGGAACCTTGGACGCCCGCGCAGAGATCATCCGCCGCGTCGCGACGGCGTGGGAGGCCGGGCGCGTCTCCGACGAACCGCCGCCGGGCGCGAGCGCCGCGCGCGGGTCGGTCTACGTGCGCGACCTCACCGACCGCTCGCTCGTCTTCATCTGCCGCCAGGAGCGCCACGAGGTCGTCGTCATCACGCTCTGGGAGCGGCCCGGCGGCGTGGCGCCGCCGAAGGTCGATCGGGAGTGGACGGACGCGTTGCGCGAGCGCCGGCGCTGAGCTACGTTCGAGGGAGGCATCGGCCACACGATTCGAGGAGGCGCAGATGGCCGTCGTGACCCACGTGCTCGTCGTCGCCAACCAGACGGTCGGCGCCGCTCCGCTGCACGTCGCGCTCACCGGCCGCGCGGCTCGCGGCCCGATCCACGTGACGCTCCTCGTGCCCGCGGCATGGTCGCAGCGCGAGGCCGCGCGGGCGCGGTTGACGTCGGCGCTCGCGGCCCTCGAGAGCGCCGGGATCCCCGCCGCCGGAGAGCTGGGCGACGCCGACCCGATCGTCGCCGTGCAGGAGGCGTGGAACCCCGGGCGCTTCGACGAGATCGTCGTGTCGACGCTCGCAGAGGGCACATCGCGCTGGCTGCAGATCGGGCTGCCCCAGCGCGTGAGCAGGCTGACCGACTGCCCCGTGGCGCACGTCGAGGTGCGCGCCGCCGCCCCGCGCGCCCCGGTGCGACGGCCGCCGCCGCGCCCACGCCGCGGCGCGGTCGACACGGTCCTCTCGTTCCTGCAGACGACCCCGCCGCGCTAACGCTCCGTGAGCGCGAGCCGGCCGGCCAGCGCGGCGAATGCACCGCCGAAGGCCCGCCGCATCCACAGCGTCACCCGCGGACGCGCGATCACGTGGTCGCGGGCGGCCGCCGCGAACGCACCGTAGGCGGCGAAGACGACGAACGTCGCGGTCATGAAGACCGCGCTCAGCTCGAGCATGTGCAGCGTCGGATGTGCGTCGCCGCCGACGAACTGCGGCAGGAACGCGAAGAAGAAGATCGTCAGCTTCGGGTTCAGCAGGTTGATCAGCACGCCGGAGGAGACGACGCGCGCGGCCGAGCGCGGGGCGGTGTCGTCCACGGTCAGCGCGCGCTTGTCGCGGAGGGTGCTGATGGCCATGTAGAGCAGGTAGGCGACGCCGAGGTACTTCAGGGCGTTGTAGGCGACGCCGCTGGCGTGCAGCACCGCGGCGAGGCCGGTGATCGCGGCGGCCATGTGCGGGACGATCCCCAGCGTGCAGCCGGCCGCGGCGACGACCGCGGCGCGTGTTCCGCGGGACAGGCCGGCCGAGAGCGTGTAGAGGACGCCGGTGCCCGGCGTGGCCACGATCACGAGCGTGGTGAACAGGAAGGCGGTGCTCATGCCCGCCATCCTCTCGCACTCAGGCGATCAGCTCGCGCAGGCGCGTGTGGCGGGCGTGGCTGTCGCGCCGCCCGAGCGCCGCCTGCAACGCGGCAGGCTCGCCGACGACGACGCACGCCCGCTCGGCGCGGGTGACCGCGGTGTAGAGCAGGTTGCGCGTGAGCATCACGCTGTGCCCGCGGTGCAGCACCACGACGATCCCCGGCGCCTGCGAGCCCTGGGCCTTGTGGATCGAGATCGCGTGCGCGAGGCGCAGCGTGCCGAGCACGCGCGCGGGGAGCGTGAGACGGCGGCCGTCGTCGCAGGCCAGCAGCACCCGGTCGCGGTCGCGGTCGTGGTGCTCGAGCACGCCCAGCTCGCCGTTCATCAGCTCGTGCTCGTGGTCGTTGACGGTCTGGATGACGCGGTCGCCGACACGCAGCCCCGTGCCGCCGATGCCCGCGCCGTCGGGGTTCAGCAGCGCGCGCAGGCGGTCGTTGAGCACGTCGATCCCCGCGGGGCCGCGGTGCATGGGGGCGAGCACGAGCACGCCTGACCGCGCATCGACCCCGAGATGCCCGGCGAGCCGGCCGCTGGCCAGCGCGACGACCTCCTCGCGGATAGCGTCGGCGCCCTGGCGCGTGATGAGGAAGAAGTCGCGCACGTCGCCGGGCCCGGCCTCGGTGGGCGGCGGCTCGCCGGCGTCGATCGCGTGTGCGGCGCGGACGATGAGCGAGCGCGCGGCCTGGCGGAAGATCTCGGTGAGGCGGACTGTGGGGACCGCGCCGCTCTCGATGAGGTCGTCGAGCACGCGGCCCGGGCCGACCGACGCGAGCTGGTCGGGGTCGCCGACGAGGAGCACGTGCGTCGTCGGGCTGACGGCCGCCAGCAGCGCGGCGGCCAGGCGCACGTCGAGCATCGACGCCTCGTCGACCACGAGCAGGTCGGTGCCGGGGATGGGGTCGTCGGCGTCGCGGCCGAAGCCCTCGTAGGGCTGATACTCGAGCAGGCGGTGGATCGTCGTGGCCGGCGCGCCCGTCGTCTCCGACAGCCGCCGCGCGGCCTTGCCGGTCGGGGCGCACAGGCGAACCGTGCGCTTGTGGTCCCTCAGGAGGTCGACGAGCGCGCGCATCGTCTGCGTCTTGCCGGTGCCCGGGCCGCCGGTCAGGATCGCCAGGCGCCGCGCCAGCACGGTCTCGACCACCGACCACTGGTCGTCGGACGGCGCCAGGTCGCCCGTGGGCCGCTCGACCTCGCCCAGGCGCAGCGTGGGCTGTCCCTCGAGCAGCTCGCGCACGTGGCGCGCGAGGTTGCCCTCGGCGCGCGCCATCGCGGGATGCAGGACGCGGTCGCCGTCGACCACGAGCCGCCCGGCGGTGGCGAGGGCGTCGACGCGGTGCGAGGCGTCCTCGCCCAGCAGTCGCCCGGCGCGGTGCTCGAGCTCTGCTCGGGGGAGGTGGCAGTGCCCGTCGCGCTCGGCTTCGCGCAGGGC
>JBDTYI010000275.1:0-4638 GCA_040005775.1 Solirubrobacteraceae bacterium | reverse complement strand
TGCAGATGATCTTCCAGGATCCCTACTCGTCGCTGAACCCGCGCAAGACGGTCGGATCGATCATCGGCGAGCCGTTCATCATCCACCGGATCGAGCGCGACGACGACGCGCGCAAGAAGCTCGTCCAGGAGCTGATGGACACGGTCGGGCTCAACCCCGAGCACTACAATCGCTTGCCGCACGAGTTCTCCGGTGGCCAGCGTCAGCGCATCGGCGTCGCGCGAGCGATCGCGCTCAAGCCGAAGCTGATCGTGGCCGACGAGCCGGTCTCCGCGCTGGACGTGTCGATCCAGGCGCAGATTATCAACCTGCTCGGCCAGCTGCAGCGCGACCTCGGCCTGACGATCGTCTTCATCGCCCACGACCTGTCCGTCGTGCGCCACGTGTGCAACCGCGTGGCCGTGATGTACCTGGGCAAGATCGTCGAGATCGCCGACGGGGACGACCTCTTTGGCCACCCGCGCCATCCCTACACCGGCGCGCTGCTGTCCGCGGTGCCGGTACCCGATCCGCGGATGGCCTCCAATAAGCACCGTCAGGTGCTCGGCGGCGACGTGCCCTCACCCAGCAACCCGCCGAAGGCCTGCCGCTTCCACACGCGCTGCCCGAAGGTCAAGGACGGCGTCTGCAACGTCGACGAGCCGCTCCTCGAGCCCAAGGAGGGCGGCAACGTGGCCGCCTGCCACTTCCCGCTCACCGACGAGGAGATCGCCAGCCGCGTGCCGACCGCCGCGGCCTAAGTGGCCGAGCGGGCTTTGATGTCCGCCGAGCGGACACGATCGCCCGCTCGAGCCTGGGGCGCCTAGTCCAGCCAGCTGACGACGTCGGCCGTTCCCGCGCGGCCCGGGACGGGCGGGTCCTGGCGGGCCGGGCCGAGGTGCAGCAGGCCGATCGGGTGCTCCCCGTCGTGGATGCTCAGCGCGGCGCGCCCCGCGGCGGTGCGCAGCACCTCAGGCGTGCGCCAGTACCCGGCGTAGCCCTGCGCGTGGGCGCCGAGCAGCACGATGTACGCCGCGCACGCCGCGGCGCACAGGTCCTCCTCGTCGCTCACCGGATCGCCGGTCTGCGCGACGGACACAGCCACGAGCGTGGGGGCGCGGTCGAGCTTGCCCGCGGCCTCCGGGCCGGCGGCGTCCTTCAGTGTGGCGAGCGCCGCGGGCCCGAGGACGCGGAAGCGCCATGGGTTTGTCAGGTGGTGGTTGGGCGCCCAGCGCGCGAGGTCGAAGAGGCGCTCGAGCGTCGCGCGGTCGACCGCCTCGCTGCCGTAGGCCTTGTGCGTCCGGCGCGTGCGGATCGCGTCCTCCACGTCCACGTGCGTCAGTCCTCCTCGTCGTAGAGCGACTCGGCGGCGAGCTCCTCGCCGCGGCGGCCGAACAGCTTCACGTCGAGCGTGTCGCCGCGGTAGTCGTCGGGGGCGATGAGCGTGAAGCGCCCCTCGACGAGGATGCACTGGTCGACCGCGAGATCGGCCAGCTCGGCGGTCGCCACCGCGCCACCGTCGACGATCGGCCGGCCCCAGACGAGCGTCATCGCGGCGGCCTTGCCCTGCTCCCCCCGCCAGGTGCCGATGACCTCGTCGCAGAGGTCGATGGCCCAGTCGGGGTTCGCCTCGGCGGTGTCGGCGGTGAAGTCGGCGACCCCGTGGAAGTCGGCGGGCTCCTCGCCGTCGCCGCCGGGCGCGTAGCTGACGTAGCCGTAGAGCTCGTAGCCGTTGGCGGTGCGCGCGACGCCGGGAACGAACGTGCGCCCGTGCCACGTGCGGTCGGGGAACCAGAGGATGTCGCCGGCTTCGCCGAGGTCCTCGCCGTCGTCGTCGATCCGCAGGCAGGCGGCGAGGAACTCCTCTTGGAGGGCCTGCGCCCAGCGGCCGTAGGGCAGGAGGTCCTGCGGCGGCTCGGCGGCGAAGCGGGGAACGAAGCGGTCTTCCACGGGCATGTCGGCGAACCTTATGCGGAGGGCGCTTCGAGCATCAGCGTCACCGGCCCGTCGTTGACGAGCTCGATTTCCATCATCGCTCCGAAGACGCCCCGCTGTGCGCACAGGCGGTCGGCGAACCGCTCATAGAGCGGCTCGGCGTGCTCGGGCCGCGCGGCGTCCGTGTAGGACGGGCGGTTGCCGCGCCGCGCGTCGGCGTAGAGCGTGAACTGGCTGACGACGAGTACCTCGCGCTCGCCGAGCGCATCGTTCATCCGCCCGTCGGCGCCGGCGAAGACGCGCAGCGCGCGGACCTTGTCGGCCAGGCGGTCGCCCATCGCCGACGTGTCGTCGTGGGTGACGCCGAGGAGCACCAGCAGCCCGGGCCCGATCGCCCCGACGCTCTCGCCGTCGACGCGCACGGCCGCGCGGCTGACGCGCTGCACGAGCGCCCTCATCGGTGCCCCGCTGCCATCAGGCGTCGCGCAACTCCGCCGCAGCCTGCTCGGGCGCGACGACGTTCAGGTGCACCCCGGCGCCGAGCTCCAGCCCGGCCAGGTGCGTCAGGCGCGGCACGATGTCGATGCGCCAGCAGAAGCGGTCGGCGCCCGCCGGCGCGCTGCGCACCCACAGGTTGAGCGGCGGCTGGTGGCCCAGCCGGCGCCCGAGACGCCGCAGCGCGTCGTGCAGCAGCGCCGCGCCAGTGGGACCGTCGTCCTCGAACCGGGCGCGCGGCGTGCGCGGCGCGAGCATCAGCTGGAAGGGCAGGCGCCCGCCGTAGGGGGCCATCAGCACGGCCTCGTCGTCGATGGCGACGATCCGGTCGCCGAGCTTGACCTCCTCCTGCACGAGGTCGCCGAGCAGGTCGGAGCCCATCGTGCGCGTCGCGTAGGCGCCCCAGCGCTCGCGCTCGCGGGCGATCGCCGCGGGCACGAAGTCCAGCGCGTAGACCTGGGCATGGGTGTGGGGCAGCGACGCGCCGCCCTCGCGGCGCTCGTTGACGATCACGTGCACGTAGGCGGCGCCGGCGGCGTAGTGCTCGCGCATGCGCGCCCGCCACACGTCGACCGCGACGGCGACCTGCTCGACGTCGAGGTCGGCCAGCGAGCTCACGGGGGCCGGTGCGTTGATCACCACCTCGTGGCGACCGGTCGCCGCGTGGGCGTGCAGCAGGTCGGGCTTGGCGAAGCGCGGCGGCTCCGGGCTGTCGGGGTCGAGCGCCGGATACAGGTTCGCCACCACGCGCACGAGCCAACCCGGCGTGTCGGGCGGACCGCCCCCCGGGCGCACCGCGTAGGTCTCGGGCGGGGTGCGGTCCTCGTGGCCCTCGAGGAACGGGTCCTTCTCGGGATCGATGGGCTCGGGCGGCGTCGTGCTCAGCCCGCCGCCGGGACGGGTGGCGCGGTCACCCGCGACGATCGTGTGGAGCCCGCTGAGCGGGTCGATGCGGACCTCGGGCATCACCGCTGAGCCTAGACCGACTTGCGCATCATCACGTGGTCGATGCCCGCGTCGTCGAAGACGTCGCCGTAGCGCTCGTAGCCGCCTCGCTCGTAGACGCCGGTGGCGGTGAGCTGGGCCCCGAGCACGATCGTCGTCGCGCCGAGGTCGCGGGCGCGGGCGTCGGCGTCGGCCAGCAGCAGGCCCGCGATGCCGCGGCTGCGCGCGGTGGCCTTCACGACCATCCGCCCGAGCTTCACCCAATCGCCGTCGAGCAGCAGCCGGCAGGTGCCGACGAGCTCGCCGCCGTCGAGGGCCACGAGGTGCAGCGCCGCGTCGTCGCGCCCGTCGCGGTCCTCCTCGATCGCGACGCCCTGCTCGTCGACGAAGACCTCGCGACGGAGGTCCAGGGCCGCCCAGACCTCAGCCGTCCCGGCGGCGGCGCGGACCTCGATCACGCGGTCGCGTAGCGCTGGATGTCCTCGTCGATCTGGGCCTTGTCCGTGTAGGGGCCCTGATGGACATAGGTGCGCTTGCCGCTCGCGTCGTAGTAGATCGTGCTCGGCGTGCCCTGCAGCCCGTAGCTCTGGAACAGCCGCCCGTCGGGGTCCTCGTAGCTGGGGAACGCGAGCGGGATCTGCCCGAGCAGCTTCTTCGCGTCCGCGCGGTTGTCCTTGAGGTCGATGCCGACGAAGGCCACGCGCGTGCCGTGGTCGAGCGACGCCTTCTGCATCACCGGGAACTCGACGCGGCACGGCCCGCACCAGGCCGCCCAGAAGTTCACGACGACCGGGTGGCCCTTCAGCGCGGCGAGGCGCTTGCGGAAGGCCTTGCGCCCGCCGTCGAGGACCTGGTTGGACTGCCGGTGCAGCGAGGCGAGCGCCGGCGGCGCGCCCTTCAGCCGGTCGTTGATCTGGGCGGTCGTCAGGCGCTCGGGCTTGGGCGCCGACGGCGCGGAGGACTCGGGCGCCTGCGCCAGGCCGATCGCGACGACGACCGCGATCGCCACGGCGGCGAGGATCCAGGGCAGGCGGCGACGCATCACCACACAGAGTGCCAGATGGCGGGTCGCGGACCCGCGGGTGGTTGCGGTACCATGGTTCTCTACTCGCGGCGAGGGGTCGGACAGTCCAGGGAGGGCCCTCACCAGTTTGACCCCGTAGGACCGGGGGCGCCTGCAGTAAGCAGGCACTGTCGCGCGCCGCGACCCTCATTCGCAAACGATCGCTAGGGCATGGCTGATTCCACGCCGGCGGCCGCCGAGGCCGCACCCATCGCCGAGCA
>JBDTYI010000274.1:0-9635 GCA_040005775.1 Solirubrobacteraceae bacterium | reverse complement strand
ACGCCGTCGCCTTGACGGCACCGGGGGCCATTTACAGCAGTTCTGAGACGCCACCGAACGGCGTTCGGCCCTACGCTCGCTTGCTGCGCAAACAGGGTCCCGGCCGCCCTGGGTGGCCGGCGACGCCGAGTGGGTGGTGTTGTTGCGGCCTGATTCGGCAGGCGGTGGGTCGCCCGTGTTGACTATGTCGCGAGGAAGCGGCTGATGTGGCCCGCGACCCCGCTGGGGTCGTCGAGCCAGGGCATGTGGCCGGCGTCGTCGATGAGCCGCAACTCGCCGCGGGGCAGCAGGCCGAGGGTCCGACTCCAGATCTCTGTCGAGCCGACCGGATCGCGCGTCCCGTAGACCATCAGGGTCGACGCTTCGATTGCGGCCAGCTCGGACTCCTGGAACGGCAGCCCGGGCCTGAGTCCGCTGCGGGCGCTGACGATCGCGCGCACCATGTCGCGCTCGTTGTGCATCGAGTCGGTCTCGCGCTCGAACGCCAGCCGCCAGTTGATGTACTCGTCGGGGATCCGCCCGGCGTCAAGGCTTTCACCGTGGCCGACCTGGCGCAGGATCCCACGCAACCTACCGGCGTTCGCGGGCAGGCGGACCATGATCGCGCCCAGCGGTGATGCGATCAGCCGAACGATCGTTGGGGTGCCCGCCTCGGCGATGATCGGCCCGCCGCCGAGGAGGGTGACGCTCGCGACCCGCTCCGGGTGCCGCGCCGCGAGCCGCAGGGCCCAGACGTCGCCGATCGAGGCGCCGACGACGGCGACACGCTCGAGCTCGAGCGCGTCAAGGACTCGGCAGAGGACGTCGGCGGCGGTGTGCGCATAGCCGCCGGCCGTGTAGTCGATCGGCGAGCTCAATCCCCAACCCGGCCGATCGAGCATGAGGCATCGGCAGCCCGGAAGCTCGCGCACGAGCGCGCCCCAATAGGGCCCGGTTCCTGCGCTCCCGGGCACGAACAGCACCGGCGATCCGGAACCGACCTCGACCACCCGCAGCCTCGCCGCCGGCGAGCGGAGCTCGACGAACCGCTCCGTCGGCCGGAGGTCGTAGTGGTCCCAGAGCTTGCGCTCGGCGGCTCGGTAGCGCTCTGCCGCCGGCAGGGCGGGGGGCGCGCCCGTCGTGGTCGGCGCGGTCGCATCCACGTTGGTCATCTCGCTCGCTCCTTCTCTCGGTCCGGCGCCCACGTTTGCGGGCCTCAGCTCGCCACCGCGCACAGCGCGATGCACGAGAGCTCGTAGCCGCCGTCGGTGGCAAAGCGCCGCAGCGAGTCCTCGACGTCCGCCCTCACCGCGGCGCGGTCGGCCTCCTCGAGCCCTTGCAGCGTCAGCGCGATCGGGCCCGCGGTGTCGGCGATCAGGCCCAGGTACTCGTCCGCGTCGGCGAACGCGAACCGCCCCTCGAGCTCCTCTGTGCGCACCTGGGAGAAGCCGGCGTCGCGCAGCAGGCGCTCGACGCGCTCGGGGTTGGCCATGCTGAACGGCCCCGGTGCGGGCGGTGGCGCGGGCGGCGGGATGTGGCCCCGCTGGTCGAGGCTGATGGCGGCGATCGCGATCCACGGGTTGCGCTCGATCGCGCCCCAGACGGCGAGCGCTACCCGGCCTCCCGGGCGCAGGACCCGGCGGGTCTCCGCGAAAGCCGCGGCGGGATCGGGCATCAACATGTACCCGAACCGGCAGAGGACCCCGTCGACCGAGTCGTCGGCGAGTTCGATGCGCTCGGCGTCGATCACCTGGTAGTCGACGTTGTCGAGGCCGAGCTCGGCGCCGCGCCGGCGGGCCGCGTCGAGCATCGCTGGCGAGAAGTCGCTGGTGATCAGGCGGCCGCTCTCGCCGAGGATCGCGGCGGCCTCGAAGCCGGTGTCGCCGACCCCGGCCGCGAGCTCGAGAACCGTGTCCGCCTCCCGGGGGCGAAGCACGCGCAGCATCCATTCGCGGACCGGCGTCGCGACCTCCTCGATGTCGGCGCGGCGGCGCTCCCAGCCGAGCGCGATCGCCTCGGCGATCTGGAGCATCGCTTCGCGCTGCTCGTCGATGGTGCTGTTGGCCATGGCGTCCTCCTTCGCCTGCGCTCAGCTCGGCCGGGTCGTCGAGCCGCAGACGACGCTACGACCGCGGCCGCGGCCGCGAAATGGGGAGTTCTCCCCATGCGACCAGGCCATGCTCCATCGCGAACAGCGTGGCGGCGGCGCGGGTCGAGACGCCGATCTTTCCGTAGGTGTTCTGGATGTGGCGGTCGGCGGTCTTTATCGAGATCCCGAGCGCCAGCGCCACCTGCTTGGTCTGCAGGCCGCGGGCGAGCATCCCAACCACCTCGCTCTCGCGCTCGGTCAGCCCCGCCGGGCGCTCGACGCGCGGCGCCGGCTGCCCGGCCGCCTCGACCACCGCCGTGACCGCGTTCGAGTCGAGCCGGCCGGCGTTCGCCTCCGCGGCGAGCTCCTGCGCAGCCAGCTCGGGGGCAAGCGGCCCGCGGTGCGGCCGCGGCTCGCACATCGCGTGGTAGGCGTCGGCGGCGGCCAGCAACCGGGCCGGTACCGTGAGGTCGGCGCCGACGGCGGCGCGATGGTATCCGGAGGCGTCGAGACGCTCATGGTGGGCGGCCGCGGCCGGCGCCAGCGCCGAGAGGAACCGTGAGCGCGAGAGCACGCGCTCTGTCTGGTAGGGGTGCAGTCGCACCTGCTCCCACTCGTCGGCCGTCAGCGGCCCGGGCTTCTGCCAGATCCGCGCGTGGACGGCGACTCGGCCGAGGTCGTGGACAAGACCTGCTCGCACGATCGCCGCCGCACCGTCGGCGTCGATCCCGCGGCGCCCCGCGGCCGCGCCGGCGAGCTCGGCGACACCGGCCGAGTGGCCCGCGAGATAGGGCGAGATCAAGTCGGCGAAGCGGCCCATCGCAGCCAGCCCGCGCCCGATCGCCTCCCCCGCGAGCGCCAGCGTCGGGGGCGGCTCGAGCGCGAGGACTTCATCCCAGACCGATGCGCTCTCGTCGAGCGCGAGGATCTCGACGCCCCCGTCCGCCAGGCAGGCCGCCACCTCCGGGTCGAACGCGTGACCGGCCCGCTCGCGCACGAGTCGCACGGCGTGCACTGTGCCTCCGAGGTGGCACTGCAAGGCGGCGTCCGTGGCCACGTGAACGATCCGCATCGGCAACGGGATTTGCTTGCCCGTCGCGCGACGCAGTGGGCCGTGGCCGTCCCAGCGCTCGGTCAGGTGGGCGAGAAGGCCCGACACCGAAACGGGCGCGCCGGTCTGATCGGCCAGCATCCCCGCCACCTCGCAGGCGGCGGTGAGGGCGGGACGCGTCTCCCGGGCCATCCGCGGCAGCCGGCTCGCGGTCTGGAGTGCGCGCACGGGAGCGGGCCTGCCTGGGTCGGGGAGCGCGCGCAGCAACCCGGTGAGCACCTCACGCGCGGACCCGTACATAAGCGGGCTGAAATGGGTGGTCATCGAGCCGCCGAACACCTCCGCCGCGACATGCACCTCGGTCGTACAACCGGCGTGAGAGAGCAGGCAGGCGTAATAAGTCTGCGAGGCGGTCTCGCGATCAACGCCCAGCCGGTCGGCTACTCGCATCGCGATCAGCGTCGTCTGCAGGCCATGCTCGAACGGGAAGCCCATGCCGAGGTCCGTGGCCAGGCAGAGGGCCGCAATCAGCTCGGCGGTCCGGACTCGCTCGCTGGCCTGTGGCTCGGCTGCCACGCCGCGACACTACCTGCTATCCGATCGGCACCACAAAAACGCGGAGGCGAAGCGACGTTGCCCTCCTCGCCGCCGCGCCTGCCTGCGGATCCCAGCGCGTCGGCCTTGCACACATCCAAGACCCTCGCCATGGACGAGCCTCAGCAGCCTCGGCTGGTGGGCCGCGGGCTTCCGCTTCGCCCCGGGCGTAGCGAGAGCCTGGCGCCGGCATCGCAGACGATCGGAGGTCGTCCCGACGGAGCGTGAGCTGGATAGGGACGGAGACGCCCGCATCTGTGGAAGGAGCAGTCAGCACGTTCGCGCGCCTGGCGCCGGGCGACTGCTGCGATTCGTCCGACCCGGTAGCGAGCGGCGCTTCGATCGAGGCGCCGCAGACCGCTCCCTTCGTCGAAACGCGGCAGCGGGCCTCCTCGCGCGCGCACTCCCGGCCACCCCCTCGTTGTCTCCGAAGGTGGTTCGTCTGACCCTGCGCGTGGTCAGGCGGATCCTCTCGGCATCGGCATCGACCGTGCCTACGGGTGCGTCGCGGCGATCGCAGCGCTCGGCCGCCGACTCGGACTCCCGCGACCAGGCGCGTGGGGCGGATCGCGATCTGTCGGCGATGAATCGGCGGAATGAGGGTCGTCGCCGCTGTTCCGGTGAGCGCGGGCCGCCGCCTCGTGGCGGGCCGGGGTCAGCCGCCCTGGCAGATCGAGCGGTACGGCCGCCCGGGCAGCGCGTCCTGCCACTCGCGCGCGGTCAGCTCGCGTCCGGCGACACGGCAGGCGTGCCGCTTCCACGCCGCCGGCGAGATGTCCCAGCGGACGCCGCGACCCTGGTCGGAGACGGCAAGCAGATGCGACCCATCGGGCGTGAGGGCCGCGGAGACCCAGGCTCCGTGGCCGACGACCAGCGGCGAACCGACCGGCTTCTCGCTGCCCACGTCCCACAGCCGCATGGTCCCGTCCTCGCTCGCGCTGGCGAGCGTGCGGCCGTCGCGGGAGAAGCTCAGCGTGATGACCCGGCCCTCGTGCGCCTCCACCGGCCGCCCGACCGGTCTCCAGTTGCGGGTGGACCACAGCAGCAGCCTGCCGTCGTACTGGCCCGTGGCGATGAGCTTGCCGTCGGGCGAGAAGGCGACCGACCGTGCGAGGTCATCCGTGTGCAGGCGCACGACGAGCCGCCCGGTGTGCGCGTCGCGGATCTCCGTGCCATCGCCAGCCGCAGCCGCGGCGAGCAGCCTGCCGTCGGGTGAGAACGCCAGCGCAGGGAAGAAATTCGCTGCTCCGTGTCTAGCGAGGAAGTGCACTGGCGTCAGGACGCGTCGGCGGAGATCCCAGACCCGCACGCTCGAACCCTCATATCTCTGCTTCACGTACTGGCCCAGCTCGGCGGCGGCGAGCATCCTGCCGTCGGGCGAGAAGGCCAGTGCCTGCGAGGTGCTCCGCAGCCCCCGCAGCGTTCCCGCCGGGCGCAGCGTGCGCGCGTCCCACAGCGTGATCGGACCGCCCTTGCCGGTGACCGCAAGAAGACGCCCGTCGGTGCTGTACTCGACCGCCGCGGTAAAGCCGGGCATGGCCCGCAGGCTGCCGCGCCGCCGGAGCGTGTGGGTGTCGACGAAGTTGACGGTGCCGTCGTCCTGCGTGAGCGCGAGCGTCCGGCCGTCCGCACTGAGCGCGAGCTCGATCGGGTACTGGTCGCCGTCGTCGGCGACGAACGGCCTGCCGGCGGCGAACGGCCGGTCGAGCCGCCGGTCGCCGACCAGGTCCCACACGATCGCGCGACCGTCGTTCGCCGCGCTGTAGACCGTCCGGCCGTCCGTCGAAACGGCGAGGCCGTAGACGTCGCCGCTGTGGCCGGGGAAGGTCTCGCGGATCTCGCCGCGCGCCACGTCCCAGGCGATCACGTTGCCGTCCGCGGCCGAGGTCACCAGCGTCCGTCCGTCGGGCGTGAACCGCATGCGCTCGATCGCGCCCTGGTGACGCCCCGCAAACCTCCCCACGGCGCCGGAGCGCAGATCGAGCAGGCGCACGCCGCCCGCCTGCGAGCCCAGCGCGAACGCGCGCCCGTCGGGGCTCACCGCGCCGGCCGCAGCGCCGACCGGGTACCGGTGCAGCACGCGCAGGCGCTGGGGGTCGATCTCGAACGTCGCGTCGTCGTTGACGCTGGAGACGAACAGCCGCCGGCCGTCCGCGGTCAGCGACGGAGGGGACGAGGCCCGCGTGCCCACGCGCAGCGGAGGTCCGTCCACGGTCCCGGTATGCCCGTTGACTCGCCACAGCACCGAAGCCGGTCCGTCTGGATAGTCGTTGTGCTGCTGCTGGACGATCAGGTCGCGGCGGTTCGGCAGGAACGCGAGATGGGCGACGATGTAGCTGGACGGATCGGGGAAGCGCGGGAGCACGATGCGGTGCCTGCGTGCGCCGGTGCTCGGGTCGACAAGGTCGACCAGCGCGCCGGGCGGGAGGTTCTGCGGCTCCTGGCCGGTGACGGCCAGCGTGCGCCCGTCGGGGGAGAAGGTGAGCGTCTGGACGAGGCCCTCGCGCAGCCCGTACGGCACATTCAGCCGCCTGCGGGTGGCGGCGTCGAAGATCCTGACGATGCCGCGCTCGCCACCGACCGCCACGAGGCGCTGGTCGGGGCTGACGGCGACCGTGTACAGCGACCATCCCGTCGCGCTCAGCACGCCGAGCGCAGCCGGCGTGCGCATCAGCACCGACAGCAGGCTGCTGCGGGTCGGGGTGGCGTCGTGGAGCGCCACGCCGGCGCGCGCGAGGAGCAGCGCCTGATCGAGCCGATCGTTCGTCAGCGCCTCGGCGCCGAGGCGCTGCGCGTCGGCGACAAGCGCCGCGTCGCGGGCCTCGCCGCGCTGCGAGAGCGCGACGACGCCCGCCACCACCGCCAGCGTCAGCAACGCCGCGACGCCCGCGAGCAGCGCTCGCAGGCGGCGGTTCGCCTCTTGCTGGCGCTCGGCCTCCAGCTCCGCCACGGCCCGGCTCTCGGCCACGAACTCGCGCTCGAGCTCGTTGAGCTCGTGCTCGTGTGCGGCGATCCAGTCGAGCGCGGAGGCCAGCCTGGCGCCCCGGTAGAGCTCGCCCCGGTCGCGGCCGCCGGCGTCCCACTCGCGCGCGGTCGCGCCCAGGTGGTGACGCAGCCGCCGGCCCTGGGCGTCCTCCTCCAGCCAGCCGCGCAGGCGCGGCCACTCGCGCAGCAGCGCCTCGTGCGCGACCTCGACCTCCCCCTCGCCGATCGTGACCAGGCGGTCGTCGGCCAGAACGGCGAGCACCTCGGCAACACTCTCGTCGCGCTCGCCCTCTAGCTCTGCGAGCGGCACGCGGCGACGCACGACCGCCGCCGCCTCGCCCTCACCCGCCAGCCGCAGCAGGATCCGCCGCGCGACCTCGCGCTGCTCGGGGTCTAGCCGCTCGTAGGCGCTCTCGGCCAGCCGCGCCACCGCGCCGCGCACACCGCCCGCCTGCGCGTAGGCGCTGATCCGCAGACGCCGGCCGTCGCGGTGCTGCCACAGCTCCACCAGCGAGGTGGACAGCAGCGGCAGCGCGCCGGGCTCGCCCTCGACGTCGCCAATCAGCACGTCGACCAGCTCGGGCTCGACGCCCAAGCCGGCGTGGCGCGCTGGCAGCTCGATCGCGCGGCGCAGCTCGTCGCGGCGCATCGACCCGACCAGCACGTGGTTGGCGCCCAGCAGGCGCGCCAGCTCCGGGTAGGCAGCGCAGCGGCCGTAGAAATCAGCGCGCACCGCCAACAGGACCAACGCGCGCCGCCGCGGGTCGCGAGCCGAAGCGACGAGTGCGTCGACGAAGGCGGACCGCTCACGCTCCTCGCGGCAGGCGGTGAAGGCCTCCTCGAACTGGTCGACCGCGAGCACGAGCCGGCCGCGCGTCGGCGCGTCGGCGGTCGCCTGTTCGAGTGCGCGCATCGGGTGCTCACCGGGGCGCAGCAGCGCGAGCGCCCAGTGCTCGCTGCCCGGCAGCACGCCGGCGGCGAGCGCGGCGAGCAGCCCCGCGCGCAGCGCCGATGACTTGCCGCTCCCCGACGGCCCCACGATCCCCATCAGCGGCGCACCGGTCAGCCGCGCCACCATCTCGGCGACGAGCCGCTCGCGCCCGAAGAAGACCTCGACGTCGTCGACGTCGAAGGAAGCCAGACCCTTGAAGGGGCAGGCGACGACGCCCTCGGCCGCCACCGCCCCCGGCTCGGCGCGTTCGCGCGCCGCCTGCAGCTCGACGATGTTCCCCACCAGGTCGTCCTCCGCCGCGCGCAGCCCGGGGCGCTCGGCCGCGATGCGACCGGCGGTGTCGGTCAAGTGCCGGAGGGCCCGTGTGCGCGCCCACTCGTCCGCGGCGCGGTGCAGGCGCTGCGGCACGCCGCCGCTCGCCTCAGCGAGCCGCGCGACCGGCACCTCCGCGTCCTCGCGCGCGCCCGCGTAGAGCCGCGCGACGGCACGCACGTCGTCGGCGTCCAGCGGCGCCAAAACGATCGTCGCGTCCGTCCGCAGCCCGGTCGGGAGACCGGCCTCCTGGCTGGCGGCCACCACGAGCACCGGCAGCGCCGCCAACCCACCGCCCAGATCGCCGAGCGCGGCCCACACCTCCTCGCCGGCGCGGTCGACGTCGTCGAGCACCAGCAGCGTCGGCCGCTGCGCGACCCGCGCGCTCGCCAGTGAGGCGAGCGCCGTCTCCGGCGCGCCCGCCCCGGAGGCGTAGAGCACGGCGCCGCGGTCGCGATGCACCTCGCCGGCCAGCTCTGCCGTCAGCCGCGTCTTGCCCATCCCGGGGCCCCCCACTACCAGCACGAGCCGACCGGCGCCGCCGTGCACGCGCCGCCACTGCTCGCGCAGGGCATCGAGCTCGGCCTCCCGGCCCGCCAGCGGCGTGCCAGCGTCCAGCTCGGGCGGGAGTTCGACCGCGTCGGCCGCCGGCGGATCGAGCTCGGGGTCCTGACGCAGGATCGCCTCGTGCAGGCGCCGCAGCTCCGGGCCCGGCTCCACCCCGATCTCCTCCACCAGCACCGACCGCGCCTGGCGGTAGGCGTCCAGCGCCTCCGCCTGCCGACCGCAGCGATACAGCGCCAGCATCCGCTGCGCGTGCAGCCGCTCCCGCAGCGGATGCTCGGCCACGAGCGTCTCGAGCTCGCCGGCGACCTCCCGGTGCCGGCCGGCCGCCAGGTCGCCGTTGATCGCCAGCTCGAGCGCCGCGACGCGAAGCTCGTCGAGGCGGCGGATCTGGGCCGCCGCGAACGGTTCGTCCGCCACATCCGCGAGCGGCGCGCCGCGCCACAGGCTCAGCGCGTCGCGCGCCGCGCCCGCCGCGACGAGCTCCTCGAAGCGCCGCGCGTCCAGCTCGCCGTCGCCGAGCCGCAGCTCGTACCCGCGCCCGCGCGTAACGATCTCCGCGCCGTCGCCGCCGCCGGCGAGCGCCTTGCGCAACTGCGAGACGTAGAGCTGGACCATCTTGGCCGCCGTCGCCGGCGGCGCCTCACCCCACAGCCCCTCCACGAGCCGGTCCGTCGAAATCGTCGAGCCCGCGCTCAGCGCCAGCAATGCCAGCAGCCCCCGTGGCTTCCCAGCGCCGACGAGCACCGGCTTGCCGCCGGCACTTGCCTCAACGGGTCCGAGAACGCGGATGTCCATATCGCCGCCCAGCAACAGCTACAAGGCAACCGTACTCCGGCGACACGGCGCGGACAACGGCGTTTTACCGCGCCTTACCCGGCCTCGACCGCTGCTTTACCGCCCGGGTGCAGCCTCCTCGCCATCGACTCGACCGACCACCCAGAGGAGGTCACCATGAAGTCCCGTCGCCGTCGCCGTCGCCGCCGCCGCATCCGCGCCCTCGTGCTCGGGCTCGCCGCCTGCACGGCGGTCGCCGCCCCGGCCGGCGCCCAGCAGATCGGCGACACGCCCGCCGACTACCCCGGCACACAGGCCACGCCGACGATCAA
>JBDTYI010000273.1:0-5731 GCA_040005775.1 Solirubrobacteraceae bacterium | reverse complement strand
CCCTGCGCGATGGGATGCAGGGAGCGGGCATCGACCTCTCGGCCGCCGAGAAGGTCCGCGTGGCCCGCGCGCTCGACGCCCTCGGGGTCGGGGTGATCGAGGCCGGCTTCCCCGCGTCGAACCCAAAGGAGCTCGAGCTGTTCGAGCTGCTCGGCGAGGAGGCTTTCACGCGCTCGCAGGTCGCCGCGTTCGGCATGACCCGTCGCCGCGACGTCGAGGCCGCCGAGGACGAGGGGCTCCAGACGCTGGCGGCGTCGTTCGCGCCGGTCGCCACGATCGTCGGCAAGACCTGGGGCCTGCACCTCGAGAAGGTCGTCCGCGTCTCGCGCGAGGAGAACCTGGCGATGGTCGGCGAGTCCGTCGCCTTGCTGGCCGCCGCGGGCAAGCGCGTCGTCTACGACGCCGAGCACTTCTTCGACGCCTGGCGCGACGACAGCAGCTACGCGCTGGCGTGCCTGGAGGTGGCGGCGGACGCCGGCGCTGACACCCTGGCCCTGTGCGACACCAACGGCTCGTCGCTGCCCGACCAGATCGCCGTTGCGACCGCCGCCGTCGTCGCGGCGCTCGGCGAGCGGGCGCGCATCGCGATCCACTGCCACAACGACGCCGAGTGCGGCGTGGCCAACACGCTCGCCGCGGTCCGCGCGGGCGCCACGCAGGTCCAGGGCACGATGAACGGGGTGGGAGAGCGCACCGGCAACGCGAACCTCGTCTCGATCATCGCCAACCTCCAGTTGAAGCTGGGCGAGCAGGTGCTGGAGCCCGAGCGCCTGGGGCGCCTCACCGAGACGGCCCACCTCGTCGACGAGCTGCTCAACCGCCCGCCCGAGCGCTCGCAGCCCTACGTGGGCCGCGACGCCTTCGCGCACAAGGGGGGCCTGCACGTCGCGGGGATCCGCGCCGACGCCTCGACGTTCGAGCACGTCGACCCCGCCGCGGTCGGCAACGCCCGGGCGCTGCTGATCTCCGAGCTCGCCGGCCGCCACACCGTGAGCGAGCGCGCCGCCGCGGCCGGCATCGAGATCGACGACGCCGCGGCCACCCGCGTGATCGACCGCGTCAAGGCACTCGAGCACGGCGGGTTCCAGTTCGAGGCCGCCGACGGCTCCTTCGAGCTGCTGCTGCGCAAGGAGGCGGGCGCGCACGAGGCCCTGTTCCGCCTGGAGAGCTGGCGCGTGATCGTCGAGCAGCGCGCCGACGGCAAGCTCGCCACCGAGGCGACGATCAAGATATGGGTCGATGAGCGCCGCTACGTGCGCACCGCGGAGGGAAACGGCCCGGTCCATGCGCTCGACGCCGCGCTGCGCCTGGCGATCGGCGAGATCCATCCGCACCTGAAGGACATCGAGCTCGTCGATTACAAGGTGCGCATCCTGGACTCCGATCACGGCACCGGGGCGACGACCCGTGTGCTGCTCGACGCAACCGACGGCCACGACGTGTGGGGCTCGATCGGCGTCCACGAGAACATCATCGCGGCGTCCTGGCAGGCGCTGGTGGACTCGCTGGAGTACGCCGAGCAGCCCAGCCGCCAGCCCGCGCCGACCGATCGCCCATGAGCGCCTCGCCGACCCACGAGGAGGTGCCGCTCGCGCGGCCGGTGCTGGGCGAGGCGGAGGAGGCGGCCGTGGTCGAGGTCCTGCGCTCGGGCCAGCTCTCGCTCGGCCCACGCGTGCCCGCCTTCGAGGAGGCGTTCGCCACCCGTCTGGGGATCGCGCACGCCAGCGCGGTGTCGAGCGGCACCGCCGGGCTGCACCTCGCGCTGCGCGCCGTCGGCGTCAGCGACGGCGACGAGGTCGTCACGTCGCCGTTCTCGTTCGTCGCCAGCGCCAACGCGCCGCTGTACGAGCGCGCGCGGCCGGTCTTCGCCGACATCGACCCGCGCACGCTGAACCTCGACCCGCGGGCCGCCGCTGCGGCGCTCACCGAGCGCACCGCCGCGATCCTGCCCGTGCACATCTTCGGCTTCCCGGCCGACCTGCCCGCGTTCGAGGCCCTCGGCCTGCCGATCGTCGAGGACGCCTGCGAGGCGCTGGGCGCAGTCCACGCCGACGGCACCCCGGTGGGCGCGCGGGGCAACCCGGCAGCGTTCGGCTTCTACGCCAACAAGCAGGTCACCACGGGTGAGGGCGGCATGGTCACGACCGGCGACGCCGCGATCAAGAAGCGCATCGACTCCGAGCGCAACCAGGGCCGAGCCCCGGACATGGGCTGGCTCGACCACGACCGCCTGGGCTTCAACTACCGCCTGAGCGACGTCGCGTGCGCGATCGGCTCCGTGCAGCTCCAGCGCCTGGACGGCATGCTCGCCCGCCGCGCCCGGGTCGCGGCGGCCTACCGCGATGCGCTGGCGGACCTGGAGGGCCTCGAGCTGCCCTGCGAGGACGCGGGCGGCGACGTGCGCGGCTGGTTCGTCTTCGTGGTGCAGGTGCCGCGCGCCCACGACCGCGACACCGTGATCGGCGCGCTGCGCGATCAGGGCGTGCAGTGCAAGCCCTACCTGCCCGCGATCCACCTCATGAGCTTCTACCGCGAGCGCTTCGGCCACCGCGAGGGCGAGTTCCCCGTCTGCGAGGACGTCGCCGCCCGCTCGCTCGCGCTGCCGTTCTTCCCCGAGATGACCGAGGGCCAGGTGCAGCGCGTCCGCGACGCGCTGGCCGTCGCCCTCGGGCAGGCATAGCGCACCCGTTCTCCGCCGGCGCGTCGCCCGGCCTTAGGATCGCGGACGATGTCCCGCTTTCGCGAGCCGCAGGACCCGGCCTTCCAGGCCCTGAACACGTCGCTGAGCTTCGACCGGCGCCTGTGGCCCCACGACGTCGCGCAGTCGCGCGCACACGCGCGCATGCTCGCCGCCCAGGAGATCATCGGCGAGGGCGACCGCGACGCCCTGCTGGCGGGGCTCGACGCGGTCGAGGCCGAGCTGCGCGACGGCACGTTCCCGTTCGCGCCCGGCGACGAGGACATCCACATGGCCGTCGAGCGCAGGCTGACGGAGCTGGTCGGCCCGGCCGGCGGGCGACTGCACACCGCGCGCTCGCGCAACGACCAGGTCGCCACGGACGTCGCGCTGTTCACCCGCGAGGCGGCCCTGCGCGCCCACGGCCGGGCGACCGAGCTGATCGCAGCGCTGATCGACGCGGCCGAGCGTCACCTCGACTGGGCGCTGCCGGGCTACACCCACCTCCAGCGTGCCCAGCCGGTCTACCTCGGCCACCACCTGCTCGCCTACGCCTGGATGCTGCTACGCGACCGCGGGCGCTTCACCGCCGCCGCGGAGGCCGCGAGCGTCATGCCCCTCGGCGCCGGGGCACTGGCGGGCGTGAACTTCGCCACCGACCGCGGCGCCGTCGCCGCAGAGCTGGGCTTCGACGCGGTCGCGCCCAACTCGATCGACGCCGTTGCCAACCGCGACTTCGTCCTGGACTACCTGCATGCGGCGTCGACGACCGCGACGCACCTCTCGCGCCTGGGCTCCGAGCTCGTGATCTGGAGCTCGCAGGAGTTCGGCTTCGTCGAGCTGCCCGACGCGTGGACGAGCGGCTCGTCGATCATGCCCCAGAAGAAGAACCCCGACGCCGCCGAGCTGCTGCGGGCCAAGGCGCCCCGGATCGTCGGGCACCTCACCGCGCTCCACGGGGTCATGCACGCGCTGCCGCTGACCTACAACAAGGACCTCCAGGAAGACAAGGAGCACCTCTTCGACGCCGTCGACACCCTCGAGCTGACGCTCGCCGCCGCGACCGGGATGGTCGCCGGCGCCCAGTTCGACCGCGAGGCGATGGCCGCCGCGGCGGCCGACGACCTGATCGCCGCGACCGACCTCGCCGACCTCCTGGTCAAGCGCGGCACGCCGTTCCGCGAGGCCCACGGCGTGATCGCGGGGCTGGTGCGCAACGCGGTCGAGCAGAAGGTCCCGCTGGCCGAGGTGGCCGTGCCCGCGCTGGGCGACGAGGCCGCTGCCGTGCTGGAGCAGTCGTCGTGGCTCGAGTCCAAAGAGAGCGAGGGCGGCACCTCGCTGGCCCGCGTGCGCGAGCAGCTCGAGCGCCTCCGCGCGGTGCTGTGAGCCGGATCGCCGACGCCGCCTTCTTCGACCGCCCGGTTCTGGCCGTCGCGCGCGACCTCGTCGGCTGCGTGCTGCGCCACGGCGAGACGAGCGGGCGCATCGTGGAGACCGAGGCCTACCACTACACCGAGGCCGCCTGCCACGCCTACGTCGGCCTGACCGCGCGCACCTCGACGCTCTTCGGGCCCGCGGGCACGGCCTACGTGTACCGCTCTTACGGCATCCACGCCCTGCTCAACGCCGTCTGCGAGACCGAGGACGTCGGGGCCGCCGTGCTCATCCGCGCGCTCGAACCGCTGGACGGTATCGGCCGCATGCACGAGCGTCGCCGCGTCGTGCGTGACCAGGATCTCTGCAACGGGCCGGGCAAGCTGACCCAGGCCCTCGGCGTCGGCCTCGACCTCAATGCCACGTCGCTGCTGACCGGGCCGGTCGCGCTCGAGGAGCGCGAGTCGGCGCCCGAGCTCGCGGTCGGCACGCGCATCGGAATCTCACGCGCGGTCGAGCTGCCGTGGCGCTTCTGCGAGCGCGGCAACCGCCACGTCTCGCGCCCCTGGGTGCGCGAGGCCGCCGCTTGGATCTAGGGGCTGGGCGGCGCGCTGGCGCCGCCGCCGGCGCTGGTCCCGCCGCCGGTTGGGGTCCCGCTGCTGCTGGGCGGCGGAGTCGCCGGCGTCGACTGCGTCGGGGGCGCCGACGGGGTGCTCGGTGGGGTGGACGGCGTGCTCGTGGTCGGCGTGGGCGCCGGCGCGGCGGCGCCGCCCTCGGGGACCGTCGACGGGCTGGAGGGGACTGGCGGCGGCGTGGGCACGGGGGAGGTGGTCGTCGTGGTGTCCACCGGCGGCAGCCCCTTCTTCACGCGCTCGCGGGCGGTGCGGTCGTCGAGGATCTTGTTCGCGCTCTGCATGAACGAATGCCAGATGATCGCCGGGAACGTGCCGCCCTCGACCGGCCCGCCCTGGAACTCGGTCAGCATCGGCTTGAGCTTGTTCGGATAGCCGACCCAGACAGCGACGGTCATGCGTTCGGTGAAGCCCACGAACCACGCGTCGCCCGAGTTCTCCGTCGTGCCGGTCTTGCCGGCGGCGAAGACGCCGTCGCCGAGTGCGGCGCGCACGCCGGTGCCCTGAGACACGACGCTGGACATGATCCCAACGGTCTGGTCGGCGATCCCGCGCGGCAGCACGGGCTTGGAGATGACCTCGTTGCGGTCGTTGCCGACCCGGTCGATCCCGACCGGGCCGCTGCCCGAGCCCAGCGTGCCCTCGATCCGCCGGCCGTGGGTGATGAACGTCTCGAAGGCATGGGCCATGTCCAGCGGCGTGACGCCCTCGCGCAGGCCGCCGAGCGTCATGGCGTAGTTCGTGGATATCGGGGTGCGGATGCCCATGCGCCGGGCCAGGCGCGCGACCTTCTTGGTCCCCACTTTGATCCCGACCGCCGAGTAGACGGCGTTGTCGGAGAAGGTCAGGCCGCCCGCGAGCGTCTGCGCGCCCGTGTACGTGCTCTCGAAGTTGTTGACCGTGAACTTCTCGGGGGAGTTCGGCACGCTGAACACGCGCTTGCGCGACGGCCACACCGAGCCCGGTCCGATCCCGGCCTTCAGCGCGGAGGCGAGGATGAAGGGCTTGAACGACGAGCCCGGCTGGCGCTGGCCCTGCGTGGCGAGGT
>JBDTYI010000272.1:0-1963 GCA_040005775.1 Solirubrobacteraceae bacterium | reverse complement strand
TCTCGGTCGGTCAGGATCAGGATGTGGCGGGGGTGGGCCGTCACGCGGGTGGCGAAGGTACCATCGGCCGCCGTGCCCGCTCCGCGCCGTACCGCCACCCTCGCTATCACCACCGCCCTCGCGCTGACTCCGGCGACCGCCCTCGCCCAGAACGGCGCGGGCGACGAGCAGTACTCCGATCCGTTCTCCGGTCAGTCCGCGCCGAGCAAGCCCAAGACGCAGTCGAGCCCGACGCAGGTGCAGCCGGCGCCCCATCAGCAGGTGCCGTCCACGCCGCAGGCCACGCCGGCCCCCACGGCGGCGGTCGGACCGTCGGCGAGCTCGTCCGGCGCCCAGCTGCCGCGCACGGGAGCCGACGTGCCGCCGCTCGTGCTCCTCGGCGTCGTGCTGCTCGGCGCGGGCGTCGCGCTCCTGCGCCGCCGCGGCGCACATGCCCGTCGCTGAGACCACCTCCGCCGCCGAGACCGAGGCGCTCGCCGCTGCGCTGGCGGCCGCGCTGGGGCCCGGCGACGTCGTGCTCGTCTCGGGCGACCTGGGCGCGGGCAAGACCACGTTCGTGCGCGGCGCCGCCCGCGCGCTCGGCGTGCGGGTACCGGTCACGAGCCCGACGTTCACCCTCGCGCGCCGCTACGAGGACGGCCGCGTGCCCCTGAGCCACCTCGACCTGTACCGCCTCGACGGGCTGGCCGCCGAGGAGCCCGAGCTGCTCGACGAGGAGCTCGGAAGCGACCGCGTCGCGTTCGTCGAGTGGCCCGAGCACGGGGGCACCGGCCTTGAACCCGGGCGCGTCGCCGCTCGCGTGCGCCTCGAGCACCTGGGCGGCGACCGGCGTCGGGTCATCATCGAGCGGTGATCCTCGGCCTCGACACCGCGACGCCGGCCACCGCGGTCGGGGTGCTGGCTCAGGGCGTGGCCGGGGGCGAGCGCAGCCACGTCCCGGCCCCGGGTGAGCGCCCCGGCCATGCCGCGCAGCTGCTGGCGCTCGCACGCGCCGAACTGACCGCCGCCGGCGCCGGGTTCGGCGACGTGCGGCGGATCGCGGTCGGCGTCGGGCCCGGCACGTTCACCGGCCTGCGGATCGGCATCGCGACGGCGCGGGCCCTGGCGCAGGCGTCGGGAGCCGAGCTCGCGGCCGTCTCCTCGCTGCGCGCCCTGGCGGCCGCTGCCGATCACGACGGGCCGGTGCTCGCGGTGCTCGACGCGCGCCGCGGCGAGGCCTTCGTGGGGGCGTGGCACGGCGACGAGGCGCTGCTCGGACCCGCCGCGGTACGCCCGGAGGCGCTCGCCGCGCTCGCGGCTCCGGGCGCCTACCCGTGGCTGGCGGTGGGCGACGGGGCAATAAAGTTCCGCGATGCGCTCTCCGACGCGGCCGAGGTGCCGGACGACGCCGACAGCCGCCACCGGGTGAGCGGCCTGGCGGTGTGCCGCCTGGGCGCGGCGGCGGCGCCGATCGACCGCAGCGCCCTCGTACCCGACTACGTCCGCGCCCCCGACGCGGTACCGCGACCCCGATGACCGACGCGCCGACCGACATCAGCCGCCTCGCCTACGCCGACCTGCCCCAGGTGATCGCGATCGAGCGCCGCTCGTTCCCGACGCCATGGTCGCTGGCGATGTTCGTCCTCGAGCTGAGCAAGCCGGGCGGCATCTGCCTGGCCGCGCGCCGCGCGGGCGAGCTCGTCGGCTACCTGGTGTGCTCGCGCTACGACACGGTCTGGCACGTGATGAACGTCAGCGTCGACCCCGTCCGGCGGCGCACGGGCGTCGCCACCGCGCTGCTGCACGATCTCCTGGCCCGCGTGCGCGACCCCGACGCGCGCTACACGCTGGAGGTGCGCACGTCGAACACGGCGGCGATCGAGCTCTACGAGCGCCTGGGCTTCAGGGTCGCCGGGTCGCGCCGGCGCTACTACCAGGACAACGGCGAGGACGCCCTGATCATGTGGCGCACCCCGGCGACGCT
>JBDTYI010000271.1:0-4503 GCA_040005775.1 Solirubrobacteraceae bacterium | reverse complement strand
GTGGGGCGCAAACCACTCTTCGGGTGATCGCCGCTCGGCGCGCCGGTTCCACCGAACGTCAGCGTTCGGCAGTGCGGTGTCGCGGCTAGAGACCGGCGACGGCGGTACGCGGAACTGCATCAGCGAGCAGCGCGGCCACGGCTTGGCCCTCGATCGGCCCCGAGAACAGGTAGCCCTGCCCCGCGTGGCAGCCGAGCTCGCGCAGGCGCTCCAGCTGGGCGCCGACCTCCACGCCCTCGGCGATGACCTGAAGATCCATCGAGCGAGCGATCTCGATCACGGCGGCCACGATCGCGGTGTCGTCGTTGTCCTGGCCGAGGCCGTCGACGAAGGAGCGGTCGATCTTGATCACGTCGACCGGGAAGTGGCGCAGGCGAGCGAGCGACGAGTAGCCCGTGCCGAAGTCGTCGATGAGCACGCGCACGCCCATGCTGCGCAGCGCCTCGAGCGTCGAGCGCGGTGAGGAGGCGTCCTTCATGAGGACCGACTCGGTGATCTCCAGGCCGAGCTGCTCGGGCGGCAGGTCGCCGCGGCGCAGGGCCTCCTGGACCTCGTCGAGGAACTCGGGGCGCGCGAGCTGCTGGCCGGACACGTTGACGGCCAGGCGCAGCGGAACACCCGGGAAGCTGCGGCGCCAGCCCCCCACCTCGGCCACGGCCTGCTCGAGCACCCAGCGTCCGAGCGGCGCGATCAGGCCGGTCTCCTCGGCCAGCGCGATGAACTCGATCGGGCCGACGATCCCACGCGTGGGGTGCTGCCAGCGAACGAGCGCCTCGACGGCGATCGGCTCCAGCGTGCGGACGTCGAAGATCGGCTGATACAGGACGTGGAACTCGCGGCGGTCCAGCGCGCGGCGCAGGTCGGACTCGGTTCGCAGGCGCTCGAAGGCGTCGCGGCGCATGTCCTCGTCGAAGATCTCGTAGCGCCCGCGCCCGCGCTCCTTGGCGCGGTACATCGCCGCGTCGGCCTCGCGCAGCATCGTCGCGGGCTGCGTGGGGTTGCGCGCGACGGCGATCCCGATCGACGCCGAGGTGAAGACGTCGCCCGAGGCGGCGTGGATGGCAGGCTGGAAGACCTCGGCGATACGGTCGGCGATCTCGAACGCCTCGGCGTCGTCGACGACCTCCACGAGCACGACGAACTCGTCGCCGCCCAGCCGTGCGACCGTGTCCGACGGGCGCACGGCCTCGTTCAGGCGGGAGCCGACCTCGACGAGCAGCTCGTCGCCGGCCTGGTGGCCGAGGGAGTCGTTGATCGTCTTGAACTGGTCGACGTCCAGCAGCAGCACCGCGACGGCGCAGTCGTAGCGCTCGGCGCGCGCGAAGGCCTGTTCGATGCGGTCGAAGAGCAGCGCGCGGTTCGGCAGGCCGGTGAGCGCGTCGTGCAGCGACTGGTGGCGCATCACGGCCTCGGAGCGCTCGCGGTCCAGCGCCGAGGCGAGCAGGTCGGCCACGGCCTGCAGCCACTGGCCCTCCTCGCTGGAGAACGTGCCGACGCGGGTGTCGTGGACGGCGAGGATCCCGAAGGCGCCGCTGCGCCCGCGGATCGCGGCGGCGGCGCTGGAGCGGATGCCCGCCGCCGTCAGCGACGGGGACTTGAAGCGCCGCTCGCTCGCCCATTCCCAGACCAGCAGCGGCTCCTCGTCGTCGAGGACGCGCTGGGCCAGGCGCTGCTGGTCCTCGCCGAGGTCCTCGTCCTCGAGGCCGATGCCGGCGACGGCGCGCATGCGCTTGCCGTCGGGGAGCAGCTCGAGGATCGCGCAGTAGTCGACGTCGAGGGTCTCGGTGAGCACCCGCGAGGTCTCGTTGAGCAGCAGCTCGCGGTCGCTGGCCAGCAGCGCCATGCGCCCGAGGCGCGCCATGGCCGCCTCGCGGCGGGCCCGCTCGCGCTCGGAGGTGGCGCGCCGGGCCTCGGCCTCGGCGCGCTCGCGCTCGGAGGACACGCGATCGTCGTCGGCGCGGCCGAGCTCGCCGGCCAACTGCTGGAAGATCGCGCAGACGACGAGGATCGTCGCGCCCGGGAGCAGCGCGCCGCCCGCGTACTCGCGGAGGGTGCCTCCGCCCTCGAGGACGTACTGGGTCACCGCGAAGGCGCCGAGCGCGAGCACCGCCTGCAGCTTCGCGTGGCGCAGTCCGAAGTACACCGCGTAGGGCGCGACCCACACGAAGAAGACGCCGAATCCGCTCGCCGGGCTGCCCGTGAGGATGCTGCCGAACGCCACGAGCAGGGTCCCGAGCGCGACGACGGCCCGCACGGCCCATGCCGACCCCTCGTCGAGGCCGCCGCCGCGCAACCAGACGCCGACGGCCTGGGCCAGGAGGGCCACGCCCACCAGTGGCGCGGTCCGCGCTCCGGGCGGGTCGGTCAGGTAGAGCCAGAGCTCGACGACCGAGCCCTGCAGGAAGAAGAGCAGCCCGAGGGACCGGGCGACGTTCCGGCGATCGGGAGTGGACTCGCTCGCTTCCACCGGAGCACTGGGCACCTCGTCCATGGGTATGGGATCTTGTCGGCGCCTGGGCGCCGGACTTGAGCGCAGAGGCCCCGTGGCCGCATGCCCGGGGTGGGATTCGAACCCACATGCCCACGAGGGACAGTCGGGTTTAAGCCGACCGCGTACACCAGTTCCGCCACCCGGGCCGGGACGCAGTGTCTCACGGCACTCTCACGAACCACGCGGACCTTGTCGCTAGCCTGGGAGGCGCAACCTTGTGGGCCTTGCGGGTGTTTCCCGTGAGCCGGCCCTTTCTTCACGCGTGGAAGCATCTGCCCTCACCCATCCCGACGTCGACGGCCTTCGCGGCCCGACGCCCCTGCTGCGCCTCCAGAGCGACGAGCGCCTCGTTGCGCTGACCCGGCGCGGGCATCAGGCGGCCTACGAGGCGCTCGTGGCGCGCTACCAGGCGCGCCTGCTGGCCTTCTGCCGGCACATGCTGGGCTCGCGCGAGGACGCGGAGGACGTGCTGCAGGAGGTCTTCGCCGCCGCCTTCAACGCGATGATGGCCGACGACCGCGCGCTGAACGTGCGCCCGTGGCTGTACCGCATCGCGCGCAACCGCTCGCTGAACCACCTGCGCCGCGCGACGGCGATCGGCGTCGACTCGATGGACGTGCACCTCTCCGAGCACGGGCAGTCCGCCGCCGACAAGGTGCACCGCCGCGAGGAGTTCCGCCTGCTGGTGGCCGACGTGCAGGAGCTCGCCGAGACGCAGCGCACCGCGCTGCTGCTGCGCGAGATCGACGCGCTCTCCTACGAGCAGATCGCCGAGGCGATGGAGACCACCATCCCCAGCGTCAAGTCGCTGCTCGTGCGCGCCCGCGTGTCGCTCGCCGAGGCCGCCGAGGCGCGCACGCTGACGTGCGCCGAGGTGCGCCAGGAGCTCGGCGCAGTCGCCGAGGGCCTCGCCCGCACCACGGCGCCGGTGCGCCGCCACATGCGTTCCTGCGATCGCTGCGGCGCGTTCCGCAAGCAGCTGCGCAGCACGAACAAGGCGCTCGCGGCCGTCTTCCCCGTCGGCCCCCTGCTGCTGTTCAAGAAGGTCGTGCTGGCCCACCTCGGCACCACCGCCAGCGCGGGCGGCAGCGTCGCCGCCGCCGGTGCGGCGGGCGCCGGCGCCGGCGCGGGAGCCGGCGGCCTGGTCTCCGCCGGCGTCGGCGCGGTCGCGTCCAAGGCGGCCGCCGGGCTCGCTGCGGCCGCGATCGTCACCGCGGGCGCCGTCGAGGTCGACCACGCCACCCACCACCGCCAGCGTGCCGCCACCGCGGTGGCCGGCGCCGTCGCCGCGCCCACGGCCGCCGCCCCCGCGGCGACGCCGCGCGTCATCGCCTCGCAGCCGCAGCCGGCCGGAGCCGAGCGCCCTGAGCCCCGGCCCAAGAAGACGCCCAAGCCGGCCGCGACGGACACGCCAGACCCGGCCGCCGCCACCAAGACCGACCCGAAGCCCGCCGACGCCGTGAAGACTGCGCCGGTGGCGGCGCCCGTGGCGGGCACCGCCGCGCCCGCAGCGCCGGAGCAGGGCTCCGCCACGGCCGTCGTGCCCCAGCAGCAGCCCGCCGGCCCCGGGGCGACGTCGAACCCGTCGGGCCCCGACGAGGCGCAGTCCCCGACTCCCAGCTCGGAGCCCGCGCCGCAGGACCCCGCGCCGGCCGACGAGGCCCCGGCGACCGCGCCGGCGCCCGATCCGGTCGCGGCCGACCCTGCGCCGGTCGCCGATGCCCCGGCGCCATAAGGGCCGAACGCCACCCGCTCCGCGACTTCACGGTCGTATAGACCGTCAACCTGCGGAGCCGACCGGACACAGGAGCTGCGCAAGTCGCGCGTCGTCCTCGTAAGGCGGGGCGAAGCCGGTCAGCACCGCAACTAGACGGTCATATGGACCGTGAACTTGTGGAGCTCGCCGAGACGCAGCACGGCGTGGTCACCCGGGCGCAGCTCCTCGACCTCGATGTCACAGGCGCCGCGGTGGACTCGCGGGTCAGGCGGGGCGCGCTGCGGCTCGTGCACCG
>JBDTYI010000270.1:0-13152 GCA_040005775.1 Solirubrobacteraceae bacterium | reverse complement strand
CGAGGGCCGGCTTGAGGATCGAGGCCGCGTCGATCGCGCCCTCGGCCGCACCGGCACCCACGAGGTTGTGGAGCTCGTCGATGAACAGGATGATGTCGCCGCGCTGGGTGATCTCCTTCATCACCTTCTTCAGGCGTTCCTCGAACTCGCCGCGGTACTTCGAGCCCGCGACCAGGGCGGCCAGGTCCAGGGTGTAGATCTGCTTGCCCTTGAGGAGCTCGGGCACGTCGGCGTTGGTGATGCGCTGGGCGAGGCCTTCGACCACTGCGGTCTTGCCCACGCCCGGCTCGCCGATGAGCACGGGGTTGTTCTTCGTACGGCGCGAGAGGATCTGCATGATCCGCTCGATCTCGGTCTCGCGGCCAACCACGGGGTCCAGCTTGCCGTCGGAGGCGAGCTTCGTGAGGTTGCGCCCGAACTGGTCGAGCAGCTTGGAGCTCTTCTTGCCCTCGCCGGGCGCCTGCGAGCTGCCCGCTGCGCCGGAGCCCGAGCTGCCGCCGGAGCGGCGGCCACCGGGGCCGGAGAGCATGCGGATGACCTCGTTGCGGATCTTCTCGGAGTCCGCGTCGAAGTCGAGCAGGATGCGGGCGGCGACGCCCTCGTTCTCGCGGACGAGGCCGAGCAGGATGTGCTCGGTGCCGATGTAGTTGTGCCCCAGGCTGAGTGCCTCGCGGAGCGCGAGCTCCAGCACCTTCTTGGCGCGGGGGGTGAACGGGATCTGCCCGGACGTCACTTCCTCGCCGGAACCGACGATGCGCACGACCTGCGCGCGCACCCGCTCGACGGTGATGTCCAGGGACTCCAGCACGCGGGCGGCAAGCCCCTCCTCCTCGCGGAGAAGGCCGAGCAGGATGTGCTCGGTCCCGATGTAGTTGTGCTTGAGCGTCCGCGCCTCCTCCTGCGCGAGAACGACGACCTGCCTGGCCCGTTCCGTGAATCGCTCGAACATGTTGCTGGTCCTTCCTGCTGGCCTTGCGAAGCCTCAGCCTCGGTCGATCGTGGTCCTTGTGCCCTGCTCGTCCTACTGGGACGCCGAAGCGTCCGGGTGCTCTTCCCTACTTCTTCGGCTGCCGGAGCCTTTGGGATGAGCGAAACCGGTCTGGTCGGCGGGCATGACTCAGTCTACCAACGGCTCCCCCGGCAAATCCCGGCCGCTGCGCGCCGTCCCCGCACAGTCGGACAACTGCGTGGCTCACCGGTCACGCAGGAACGCGATCACCGCACGGCTCACGCGCGCTTCGCGGGCGCGCGACTGAACCGAGTGCCCGGCGGCGCGCGCGACGAGCAGGCGCCCGCCCGGCGTGTGCGCCAGCTGCTCACGCGGCCAAGCGATCGGAGTGGAGAGATCGCGGTCGCCGGCCAGCAGCAGGGCGGGTACCGGAGGCAGCGTGCCGGGTGGGCGGGACTCAGATACCGCGCGCCTACGGGTCACGGGCCACAGCTCGCACAGCCGGATCAGCCCGTTCCCGGCGACCGTCGCGCGGTCGAAGGGGCCGGGGTCGACCCGCGCGGCAGCGCGCTTCACCGCGGGTGGGCGGGAGCGCATCGGCGCGTCAGCCCGCCCCCACGGCGCGCGTAGGTCGGCGCACAGCGTCGCCGCGTGCAGGCCGGCGCTGAAGAGCTCCGTGGGCGCCGCCTGCGCGGCGTGCACACCGCGGACGAGCCGGCGCAGTGGCGCACGGTCGCCCGCGCGCGCTCGGCGCAGCGACGCCGCGACGCCGGGGAAGCTCGGCGCGCCGACGCTCAGCGCGACGACGGTGTCGAACAGTTCGGGCCCGTCGCCGTCGCGGCGCACGACGGCGGCGAGGTCCGCGGCCGACCGCGGGAGCACCTGCGCGGTGCGGCGCATGCCGTCGTCCTCGAGGCCGGTGAGCCCGGCGGCGGGCACGACGGAGTCGAGCACGAGCCGGTCGACGCGCCGGGGGTGGGCGATCGCGTAGCGCTCGGCGACGAACGTGCCGTAGGACACGCCGTCGAGCGCCAGCTTGCGCGCCCCCAGCGCGCGGCGGAGGTCCTCGAGGTCATCGACGGTGTCCGCGGTAGAGAAGAAGCCGCGCCGCGCACCGAGCCGACGTGCGCAGTCGGCGACCGCGGCGCGGGAGGGAACGGTGAGGTCCGACGTGCCGGTCTCGCGCTGCAGTCGCGGGCACTTCAGCGCACCGCGGCCCGTCCCGCGCTGATCGAGTACGACGAGGCGGTACACGCCCAGCAGCGAGCGCAGCCGCGCGCGGACGCGCGGGCCGAACGGCACGCCCGGCTGCCCCGGTCCGCCCGTCAGGTACACGAGCGTCCGCGGAGCGTCGACGGGGCCGGCCGTCGCGACGCGGAGCGCGAGCGCGCCCGGCCCCCGCCCGGTGCGGTCCAGCGGGACACGCAGCGTGGCGCAGGTGAAGCCCGTCGCGTCCGGGCACGGCCGCGGGTCGGTCAGGCGCGGGGTGGGACGGACGGGCGCCGACGGCGCGGACGCGGACCTCGACGCCGGCGTCGCTCCGCTCCCGCCGCCGCAGCCGGCGAGCAGCAGCGCGACGACAGCGGCCGCAAGCCGCGGGTACGAGCGCTCTGGGCGAGGCTTCACCCTAATCGCGCATAGCAGGGAACAGCACGATCTCGCGGATCGAGTGCTGCCCGGTGAGCAGCATGACCAGGCGGTCGACGCCCAGGCCCAGGCCGCCCGTCGGCGGCATCCCGTGCTCCAGCGCGGTGAGGAACGCCTCGTCGAAGGGCTGCGCTTCGGCGTCACCGGCGTCGGCGAAGCGGACCTGCGCCTCGAAGCGCTCGCGCTGGACGTCGGGGTCGTTGAGCTCTGTGAAGGCGTTGGCGATCTCCATGCCGCCCGCGTAGGCCTCGAAACGCTCGGTCAGGCCGGGCTCGGAGCGGTGCTCCTTGGCGAACGGCGACAGTTCCACGGGATAGTCCATGACGAAGGTGGGCTGCTGCAAGGTCGGCTCGACGTGCTTGGAGAGCAGGTCGTCGACGAGCTGCGGCCACGTCAGGCCGTCGGTGGGCATCTCCGAGCCGGTGGCGGTGATCGCGGCGGCCAGCGCGTCGCGGTCGCGGTGGGCGGTGATGTCGATGCCCGTCGCCTCCTGGATCGCGCCGACGAACGTGACGCGCTTCCACGGCGGGGCGAAGTCGATCCCGCCGGCGTATTCGGCCGCCTGGGCGGCGGCCGCGACGATCTGCTCGAGGCGCGTGGCCGTGTCGCGGTAGTCCGCGTAGGCCTCGTACCACTCGAGCATCGTGAACTCGGGGTTGTGCTTGAACGACACGCCCTCGTTGCGGAAGTCCTTGCCGAGCTCGTAGACCTTCTCGAGGCCCCCGACGATGCAGCGCTTGAGGTACAGCTCGGTGGCGATGCGCAGGTAGAAGTCGCGGTCGAGCTGGTTGTGGTGCGTGACGAACGGGCGCGCCATCGCCCCGCCGTAGAGCGGCTGGAGCACTGGCGTCTCGACCTCGAGGAAGCCTGCCTCGTCGAGGTGGCGGCGGATCGCCGCGATCACCTTCGCCCGCGTCACGAAGATCGCGCGGGACTCCTCGGAGGCGATGAGGTCGAGCTCGCGGTGGCGGAAGCGCGTCTCGACGTCGGCCAGCCCATGGAACTTGTCCGGCGGCGGGCGCAGCGACTTCGCCAGCACCGTGAAGTCCTCCACCCGCAGCGACAGCTCGCCGCGACGCGACCGGAACGCGACGCCGTCGACGCCGACGATGTCGCCGAGGTCGAGCTCGAGCAGGCGCTCCATGCGCTCGGGTCCGAGCACGTCGGCCTTCGCCTGCAGCTGGATGCGCCCCGAGCGGTCGTCGAGGTCGAGGAACGCCATCTTCCCCTGCCCGCGGCGGGCGTGCAGGCGGCCGGCGACCCGGTAGCGGTCCTCGGTGTCGGTGCCGTCGGGCAGGTCGGCGTGCGCCGCGTGGACGTCGGCGATCGCCCCCACACCCTCGAACGCGTGCGGGAACGGGTCGATCCCGTCCGCGCGCAGCCGCTCGAGCTTCGCGCGGCGGACCGCGAGCAGCTCGGACTCCTCGGACATCGTGCTGCTAAGCGACGTCGATCTTGGTGATCTTGAGCTTGCGCTTCTTGCCGCTGGGCAGCGACACCGACACCTCGTCGCCGCGCTTGTGGCCCATGACCGCCTTGCCGACCGGCGACTCGTTGGAGAGCTTGTCCGGCGGGGCGGCCTCGGCGGAGCCGACGACCATGAACTTCAGGCTGGCGCCCTTCTCGTCCTTGACGTTCACCGTCACGCCGACGCGGACGATGTCGGTGGACAGGGCGGCGACCTCGATGACCTGGGCGGACCGCAGGCGCTCCTCGATCTGCGCGATCTTCTGCTCGAGCATCATCTGATCGTTCTTGGCGTCGTCGTACTCGGAGTTCTCCGAGATGTCGCCGAACTCTCGCGCCTCCTTGATCCGCTCGGCGACCTCGCGGCGCTTGACGGTCTGCAGCTCCTCGAGCTCCGTCTGGAGCCTCTCGAGACCTTCGGGGGTGAGGATGACGTCCTTGGGCATGGGTTCGCTCGGGTGGGTTTCGGGGAGCCCCCGGCGGACGAAAAACCCCGCACACGGCGGGGAATCCGGGCTGCGGAGGCGCTGGACGGAGCCGGGCAGTATAGCGCCGGTTCAGGCCGCTTCTGCGACCGGAGTGAGACCGGCCAGGACGGTACGCGCCTCACCGACCGTCGCGCTCTGCTGAAGGGCCGCCTGGACCGCTTTGGAGGCGTTCAGGCGCTCCGCGTACCAGGGGTAGAACTTGCGCAGGTAGCGCCCGGCGCGGTCCGGGCCCAGGTGCTCGACGGCGCGGTCCATCACCCAGTCGAGCTCGGCGAGGATCTCCTCGCGCCCGGGCGGGTCCTCGCGCAGCCCCAGGACCTGCTCGAACAGCCACGGGTAGCCGAGCGCGCCGCGCGCGAGCATGACCGCCGCCGCGCCCGTGTGCTCGTGCGCCGCGCGGATCTCCGCCGGCGTGTGCAGGCCTCCGGTGAGGATCACCGGCGCGCCGAGCGAGGCGACGAGCTTCGCGGCGAGGTCGTAGTCGGGGACGCCCTTGTGCTGCACCGCGGCGCTGCGCGGGTGGAAGCCGATGGCGCTGACGCCGGCCTCGTCGACGAGGCGGTGGGCAAGGCCGTAGCCGTCGGTCTCCCCCGGGCGCTGGCCCGAGCGCAGCTTGACGGTGACCGGGAGGCCGGAGCCCTCGCGCGCGGCACGGGCGACGGCGACGGCGGTGTCGGGGTCCTTCAGGAGCGCGGCGCCGGCGCCCGTCTTGCACACCTTGGGCACCGGGCAGCCCATGTTGAGGTCGATGAGGTCCGCGCCGCGTTCGGCGACCGTCGCGGCGGCCGAGCGCATGATCCCGGGGTCCTGGCCGAAGAGCTGGATCGACGTCGGCGCCGCGAAGCCGCGCTCGTCGGGGTGGATGCGCAGCAGCTCGACGAGCGTCTTCTCGTTGCCGTAGTGGATGGCGAAGCTCGACACCATCTCCGACACGGCGAGGCCCGCGCCGTGGCGCTTGGCCTGCAGGCGCACGAACCAGTTGCCGATCCCGGCCAGGGGAGCGAGCACCACCCGGTTGGGCAGCGTGACCCCCCCGATCTGCAGCGGGCGGGTGAGCTCTGAGACCGTCTCAGGCGTTGCGCTCATGCAACAAGCGTAGGCCGGTCAGCGTGAGCAGGTCGTCCGTCTCGTCGATCTCGTCGCAGAACGGCACGATGTGCGCGGCCAGGCCGCCGGTCGCGATCGCCTCGAGCTCCTCCCCGAGCTCGACACGCAGCCGGCGCAGGATGCCGTCGACCAGGCCCGCGTAGCCGTGGATCACGCCGGAGCGGATGGCGTCGACCGTCGTCTTGCCGATCAGCGTGCGCGGGGCGACCAGGTCGATGCGCGGCAGGGCGGCGGCGCGGCTGGTCAGCGCCTCCATCGATATCTCCACGCCCGGCGCGATGATCCCGCCGAGGTACTCGCCGTCCTTGGACACCGGGTCGAACGTCAGCGCCGTGCCGAAGTCGACCACGCAGCAGCAGGCCTGCACGCGTTCGTAGGCGGCGACGGCGTTGACCAGGCGGTCGGGCCCGATCTCGCGCGGGTTGTCATAGCGCAGCGCCATCCCCGTCTTCGTGCCGGGTCCGACGACGAGCATCTCGTGGTCGAGGTAGCGCTCGGCCATCGCCTGCCACTCCGGGCGCAGCTGGGGCACCGTGCTCGACACGATCGAGGCGCTGAGATCGGCGAGGCCGATCCCGCGCAGTTCGAGCAGGTTCCGCAGCGCGGCGCCGAGCTCGTCCGCGGTGGAGGTGCGCACGGTCGCGAAGCGCCAATGCTCCACGAGCTGGTCGCCCTGACAGGTCCCGAAGTGGGTCTGGGTGTTTCCGACGTCGACGACGAGCAGCATTGCGGCCCGCGATACTAGGCCGCTATGGCGATCAAGCTCTACGTCGTCCATGGCTCGCATCCCTGCGCGGCGGTGCAGCGGGCGCTGGAGATCAAGTCCCTCGATCACCGCCTGGTCGAGTGGCCCCCCGCCTTCCACGCCGTGGCGCAGCGCCTGAAGTTCGGCGCGCGCACCGTTCCGGCCGTCGTATTGGAGACCGGCGAGAAGGTCTCCGGGTCCCGGGCGATCATGCGGCGCCTGGAGGCGATCGCGCCGACCCCGGCGCTGTATCCGTCCGATGACACGCGCCACGACGTGCTGCGCGCCGAGGAGTGGGGCGACCAGGTGTGGCAGCCCATCGCCCGCCGCCTGCTGTGGCCGGCGTTCGCGCTGAACCCGGCGGCGATGGCCAGCTACCAGCCCGGCTCGAAGTTCCCTGCCCTCCCGGTGCCCGTCCTGAAGGCGATGGCGCCGGTCGTCACCCGGGTCGAGCGCCGGCTCAACGGCGCCGACGAGGGTGAGGTGCGCGCCGACCTGCGCGCACTGGGCAACCATCTGGACCGCATCGACGACTGGGTGCGCGAGGGGGTTCTCGGGGGCGAGTCCCCGAACGCGGCGGACCTGCAGATCGGGGCGACAACGCGCCTGATGCTCACGATCGGCGACGTGGCGGCCGTGATCGCCGGCCGTCCGGCCGGGCACCACGCACTGCAGCTGTGGCCCGAGTGGGCGGGCGCCGTGCCGGCGGGGACCTATCCGCAGCGCTGGCGCGACGACGCGTCCGCGGCGTCTAGGACGAGCCCGCGGCGCTGAAGCCCGCCACCAGCCGGGCGAGCGCGTCGGGCGCGTCCTGGGACACGAATGTCCGGGAGCCGGCGATCTCGACCAGCCGCGCGCCGGGGATCGCCGCGGCGATGCGCCGGCCGAGGTCGAGGCGGAAGAACGGGTCGGCCGTGCCCCACGCGACGAGCACGGGGACCCGCAGCGTCGGCAGGCGTGCGCCGGCGTCGAGCAGCACGCTCGGCTTCACGCCGCGCAGGAAGCGGCTGATGTCGCGGCGTACGCCGCGGTCGCGCAGCACCGGCTCCACCCAGCCCCGGGTGAGCTCGTCGTCGAGGTCGCGGCCCAGCCATCCGAAGGCGAGCGGCAGACGCCGGGCGGCGGCCAGGCGCATCGGCTGGTAGATCGCCCGCAGGACGCCCGGGACGCGGGCGAGGCGGAACAGCGGCACGAACGCCTTGGGCGGGAACGTCTCGAACGCGTCGCAGTTGGTCAGAACCAGGCGCCCCACGCGCTGGCCATGGTCGAGGGCGACGAGCTGCGAGAGGCCGCCGCCCGTGTCGTTGCCGATCAGCGTCACGTCGCGCAGGTCGAGCGCCTCGAGCAGCTCGCCGATCAGCCGCGCGACCCCGTGGGGCGTGATGTCGGCGTCCCGGGGCATCGCGCGGCGGTGCGAGCCGAGCGGCAGCTCGGGGGCGATGCAGCGGTGGCTCGCCTCGAGGCGCTCGATCAGCGGGCGCCAGACCTCGGCGTTCACGAGCGCGCCGTGGACGAGCACGACCGGCGGTCCGCTCCCGGTGTCGTGGTAGTCGATGATGCCGGTGGGAAGAGCGATCTCGGGCACCGGTCCATAATGGATACAGACAGTATGCATGTCAAGCAGAACAAGCACGCGGCGAGGTCCGAGGCGACCCGTGCGACGCTCGTCGCCGCGGCCCGGCCCCTGTTCGCCGCGCAGGGCTTCGCCGGCGTCGGCACCGAGGAGATCGTGCGTGCCGCGGGAGTCACCCGCGGCGCCCTCTACCACCACTTCCGCGACAAGGAGGATCTGTTCGCCGCGGTGTTCGAGCAGGTCGAGGCCGAGCTGATGCAGCGCATCGGCGAGGTCGCCGGCGCGCACGCCGCCGATCCGCGTGCCGAGCTGCGGGTGGGCGCCGAGACGTGGCTCGACGCGTGCGCCGAGCCCGAGGTGCTCCGCATCGTCCTGCTCGACGCCCCGGCGGTGCTCGGCCGCGAGCGGTGGCGCGAGATCGCGCTGCGGTACGGGCTGGGGCTCGTGGTCACGGCGCTGCAGGCCGCGATCGACGCCGGGCAGATCGAGCCCCAGCCCGTCGAGCCGCTCGCGCACGTGCTGCTGGGCGCGATCGACGAGGCCGCCCTCTACCTCGCCGCCGCGCAGGATCAGGCCGCCGCGCGCACCGAGGTCGGGGCCGTGCTCGAACGGCTGATCAGCGCGCTCTAGGCCGGGACGCGCAGAGGCGCGCCCTCGCGGCGCACGCCCTCGTCGAACGGCATGCGCACGAGCGCGTCGCGCAGACGCATGCCGTCGGGGGTGCGCAATTCGAAGTCGAGCTCGAGCAGCGGAATCAGCACGAACCGCCGGCTCGTCGCCTGCGCGTGGGGCAGCGTCAGGCGCCGCGAGGAATAGGCCCCGTCGCCGAGCAGCAGCACATCGACGTCGATCGGGCGCGGGCCGTGGCGCACGCCGCCCTCGAGGTCGCGCCCGAGCTCAGCCTCCACCGCCTTGCACGCGTCGAGGAGCGCCTCGGGGCCCAGGTCGGTCTCGATCCGCACGCAGGCGTTCAGGAACGACGGCTGGTCGAGGACCGCGCCGACCGGGTCGGTGTCGTAGGTCGCCGACGACGCGGTCACCGCGACGCTGTGGGCGCGCAGCGCGCCGACCGCCGCCTGGAGGTTCGCCCGGCGCTCGCCGACGTTCGAACCGAGGCCGAGGTAGCCGGTCACCGGCCGGGCTCCACGAGCAGCGCGAGCTGGCGCGAGTGGGCGAGCAACACGCCATCGGGGCTCCAGAGCTGCCCGTCCTCCTCGAAGAACCCCTCGGCGGAGGTCGTCGAATTGAACACGGCGAGGATCGGCTCGTCGGCCGAGAGCGCGGCGGCCGCGCCGGTGGCACGGAAGTGGACGGTGAGGTCGATCGTCGGCGCGGCGACGGGCGCGGTGAGCCGGGCGAAGGGCGCCGGCAGCCAGGCGTCGGCGTACATCGCCAGCGCGGCCGCGTCGACCGGATGCGGGTCGGCGAAGCGGATCCAGCCGCCGCTGACGGCCTCGCCGGCGCCGCTGAAGGGCGGAGCGCCGATGGCCGGGCGCACGGCGAAGCGGTGGGCGATCGGCGGGGCCATGTCGGGCACGGTCGCCGGTGGCACGTCGCGCGCGGGCGGCACCGAGGGCGCGGACGGCGCGTAGTCAGCGACGGCCTTGCGCTCGACGGCGAAGGCGCCGAGCGCGACGACGCACGGCCTGCCGTCCTGGTGCAGCCGCGCGGAGAGCACCGTTACGGAGCGGCCGGCGCGCTCGACGGACACCGTGATGCGCAGCTCGCCGTCGGTCGGCGGGCGCAGGTAGTGGCAGGTGAGCGACCGCGCCGGGCGGGCGGGATCGTCGAGCTCGGCGGCCATCGCGCGCAGCACGATCGCGGCGAGGTAGCCGCCGTTGGGCCCGTTGGGAGCCGACCACGCCGTGTCGCACGTGGCCCGCCAGACCCCGTCCCCGGCCGCCTCGACGGCGGTCGCGGTCGCGAAGGCCCCGGTCACCGGCCCGGGGACTGGCGCCACACCTCGACCGAGACCTCCTCGACGGCCAGCGGGATCGGCGGCTCGGGCTTGGTCGCCTTGACCCACACCTCCTCGGCGTCGAAGTCGCCGAGCAGGCGGTCGGCCAGCGCGCTGCAGAGGCGCTCGAGCGTGCGATAGCTGCGCTGCTGGGCCACGAGCGCGACGCGCTCGCAGACCGCCGCGTAGTCGACCGTGTCCTCGACGAGGTCGGTGACCGTGGCGTCGCACTCCCCCACCTCCATGCGGAGGTCGAGCACCAGCCGCTGGCCGACCTCGCGCTCGGCGTCGCTGACGCCGTGGTGGGTGTAGAGCGACAGCCCGCGCACCTCGATCGTCACCTCGGTCTGCGGCCCCTGCTCCTCGTCGAAGCTGTCGTCGTCGAGGTCGTCGGGGTCGAGATCGTCGTCGTCAGGCGCCATGCGCGCGCAACGTAGCAGCCGCCACGAGCAGCGCGTCCCGCGTCGCCGCCACGTCGTGCACCCGGAAGATCGACGCCCCGCGCTCGAGGCCCAGGACGCTCGTCGCGGCCGTCGCGACGGCGCGCTCATGCGGGTCCTCGTGGCCCGTGAGGCGGCCGAGGAACGACTTGCGCGACGTGCCCAGCACGACGGGGAAGCCCAGCGTGGCGATCGCGTCGAGGCGGTCGAGGAGCTGGAGGTTGTGCTCCATCGTCTTGCCGAACCCGATGCCCGGGTCGACGAGGATCCGCTCGCGCGCGATCCCGGCGGCCAGCGCGACGTCGGCGCGCGCGGACAGGAACTGCGCCACCTCGGCGACGACGTCGTCGTAGCGCGGGTCGTCCTGCATCGTCCGCGGCCGGCCGAGCATGTGCATCAGGCAGCAGTCGCAGTCACGCTCGGCGACCAGGGCGGCCATGTCCGGGTCGCCGCGCAGCGCGGTGACGTCGTTGACCAGCGTGGCCCCCGCGTCGAGCGCGGCGCGCGCGACCTCGGCCTTCGCGGTGTCGATGCTCAGCTGCGCGCCCGCGCCGGCCAGCGCCTCCACGACGGGCACCACCCGCGCCAGCTCGTCCGCGAGCGAGACCGGATCGGCCCCTGGCCGCGTCGACTCCCCGCCGACGTCCAGAAGCTCCGCCCCCTCGGCGATCAGCCCACGCCCATGCTCGACCGCCGCGGCGAAGTCGAACCACTCGCCCCCGTCGGAGAACGAGTCCGGCGTCACGTTCAGCACGCCCATGATCCGCCACCGCACGAGCCGATCCTACGTCGAACGTCGGTCCTGCCCCCTCCAGAGGGGGGAGACCGACGTTCGGCGCTCCCCGTCCTCGGTGTGCTGTTTCACCCTGTCCCAGCGCCCGACCCGCCGCGGGCGCCTCATCGACGCCGCAGGCGCGCGCGCTCCCCCCGCGGCCCGCACATCCGCTCCACCAGGTCGCGCGTGCCGACCTCCACCGCGCCCAGCGCCACCGCGCGCGCCCGCCCGTGCGGCGGCAGGTCGTAGTGGTCGCGGTGGAACCCCCGCTCGGGCACGCCCAGGCGCCGCGCGAACGCGTGCAGCTCATCGAAGGACGCGTCGCTGGCCAGGTGGCACCAGCGGTCGAACGGCAACCCCGCGTCGGGGTAGTCGCGCAGCGAGTCGACGAGCAGCGTCAGGCGTCGCCGCCGGCGAGGCCGGGGCGCGGCAGCGGGCGCGGAGCGTTGTGCGGGCGCTCGGTCGCCGGCTCGCCGGGGATCGGCGGCGCCGGCGGCGGCGGCGCCTCGGACCCGAACACGTCCTCCTCGGACCCGCCCTGCAGCAGGGCCTGGAACTGCTCGGCCTCGATGGTCTCGCGCTTGAGCAGGATCTCGGAGATCGCCGTGAGCTGCTCGCGGTAGGTCGTGAGGAGATCCTTGGCGCGCTGATGGGCGGACTCGATGATGCGGCGGATCTCGTCGTCGATCTCGCGGGCGATCTCGTCGGAGTAGTCGGGCTCGGAGCTGAACTCGCGGCCGAGGAAGGGCATCGCGTGGTCGTGGCCGAACACGCGCGGGCCGAGCTTGTCGCTCATGCCGAAGCGCATGACCATCTGCTTGGCCGTCGCCGTGACCTTCTCGATGTCGTTCGACGCGCCGGTGGTGATCTCGCCGAAGACGATCTCCTCCGCGGCGCGGCCGCCAAGGGTCATGGCCATCGTGTCCTGCAGCTCGGCGCGCGTCGTGAGGAACTTGTCCTCCTGCGGCATCGAGATCGTGTAGCCCAGCGCCTGGCCGCGGCTGACGATCGAGATCTTGTGCACCGGATCGGAGTGCTCCATGAAGTGGCCCACGATCGCGTGGCCCATCTCGTGGTAGGCGGTGATCAGGCGCTCCTTCTCGCTCATGACCCGGGTCTTCTTCTCCGGGCCGGCGATCACGCGCATGATCCCCTCTTCGAGCTCGATCTGACTGATCTCGCGCTTGCCGTTGCGCGCGCTCAGCAGGGCCGCCTCGTTGACCAGGTTGCTCAGGTCGGCACCGGTGAAGCCCGGGGTCTGCCCCGCGAGCGTGTCGATGTCGATCTCCTTGGCCAGCGGCTTGCCGCGGGTGTGGACCTCGAGGATCTTCGCGCGGCCCTTGCGGTCGGGGCGGTCGACCACGATCTGGCGGTCGAAGCGGCCTGGGCGCAGCAGCGCGGGATCGAGGATGTCCGGGCGGTTCGTCGCCGCGATGAGGATGATGTTGTCGGTCATCGTGAAGCCGTCCATCTCGACGAGCAGCTGGTTGAGCGTCTGCTCGCGCTCGTCGTGCCCGCCGCCCATGCCGGCGCCGCGGTGGCGCCCGACGGCGTCGATCTCGTCCATGAAGATGATGCACGGCGAGTTCTGCTTGGCCTGCTCGAAGAGGTCGCGCACGCGGCTCGCGCCGACGCCCACGAACATCTCGACGAAGTCCGAGCCGGAGATCGAGAAGAACGGCACGCCGGCCTCGCCCGCGACGGCACGGGCCAGCAGCGTCTTGCCGGTTCCCGGGGGGCCGTACAGCAGCACGCCCTTGGGGATCCGCGCGCCCAGGGCCTGGAACTTCTTTGGATTCTCCAGGAACTCCTTGATCTCGTGGAGCTCCTCGACCGCCTCATCCACACCCGCGACGTCGCGGAAGGTGATCTTGGGCGAGTCGACGCTCATGCGCTTGGCGCGCGACTTGCCGAAGGACATGACCTTCGAGCCGCCGCCCTGCACCTGGTTCATGAGGAAGATCCAGAACCCGATGAAGATCAGGAACGGGAGCACATAGGTCA
>JBDTYI010000269.1:0-3360 GCA_040005775.1 Solirubrobacteraceae bacterium | reverse complement strand
TCATCGGCGAGGCGATCGGCGACAGCGGCCCGGCGATCATCCTGTCCTTCGCCCTGGCCGGCATCACCTGCCTGTTCTCCGCCTTCTCCTACGCCGAGCTGGCGTCGTCGATCCCGGTGTCCGGCAGCGGCTACACCTACGGCTACGCGACCATGGGCGAGCTCGTCGCCTGGATCATCGGCTGGGACCTCATCCTCGAGTACGGCGTCGCGGTGGCCGCGGTCGCCGTCGGCTGGGGCGGCTACCTGCAGTCGCTGCTGGACTCGGTGTTCGGCATCAACCTGCCCGACTCGATCGCCGGACCCCCGGGGGACGGCGGCGTGGTGAACGTGCCGGCAGTCGTCCTCGTGCTCTCCGTGGCCGCCCTGCTGATGTACGGCGTGCGCGAGAGCGCGCGCACGAACACGGTCATGGTGATCCTGAAGATCGGGATCCTCGCGTTCTTCGTCATCGTCGGCTTCAGCCACATCGACGGCGCGAACTTCTCGCCCTTCTTCGCCAAGGGCACGAGCGGCATGGTCGACGCGGCCGCGCTGATCTTCTTCGCCTACATCGGCTTCGACGCGATCTCGACGTCGGGCGAGGAGGCGGAGAACCCGAGCCGCGACCTGCCGATCGCGATCATCGGCGCGCTGCTCATCTGCACCCTGATCTACATCCTCGTCGCCGTCGTGGCCGTGGGCATGGCGCCGGCGGACAAGCTGGCGGGCTCCGAGGCGCCGCTGAGCGATGCGATCAAGATCGGCGCCGGCTACACGTGGGCCGGCGACATCCTCTCGCTCGGCGCGCTGATCGCGATCACGTCGGTGACGCTGACCGTGCTCTACGGCCAGACGCGCATCATGTTCGCGATGAGCCGCGACGGCCTGGTGCCCAAGTGGGTCGGTCAACTGAGCAAGCGGCGCACCCCGGCGCGCATCACGCTGTTCTTCGGCATCCTGACCGCGCTGCTGGCGGCCTTCGTGCCGCTGAGCGAGATCGCCAAGCTGGTCAACATCGGCACGCTCTTCGCGTTCCTCATCGTGAACATCGGCGTGATCGTGCTGCGCAGGACGCAGCCCGACATGGAGTGCGGCTTCGGCGTGCCGCTCGTGCCGTTCTTCCCGCTCATCGGCTCGGCGCTGTGCATCTACCTGATGACGAGGCTGCCGGCCGTGACCTGGTTGCGCTTCGGCGGCTGGCTGCTGCTCGGCCTGATCATCTACTTCTTCTACGGCCGCACCCATTCCGTGCTTCAGCGCGGCGAGGAGCCCCAGCTGGCCGACCCCGAGGAGGGCGCGGCGGTCTAACCGCCGCTTTCGACGAGCTCCTTGAGCGCGCGGAGCTGACCGCGAACATCGCGGCGCACCCCGCGGGCGAACACGTCGCGTAGCAAGCGCGGCAGGCGCTCGAACTCGAAGTCGCTGATCTGCGTGAAGCGGGCCCCGCCTACAGCGGACGCGATTCGGTACTCGACGTCGAAGCGCGATCCGTCGTCTGTCTCGCGCATCGTCAGCCGGTGCGGTGGTTCGACATCGAGGTCCTCAACCGCAAGCTCTAGGGCAGGCCGAAGGGGGACCGGCCGGTGCCGCAGCCGCCAGCGGCCCTCTTCGACGCGCTCAGCGGACTGCACCTTGCGACACCAGCGCGGGTCTTGGGCGTGGTCGGCGACAACGGCCCACACCGCCTCGACCGGCCGGTCGACGTCGATGGACTCCTCGACGCGCACGCCTACAGCCCGAGCTCGCGCCGGTAGGTGCGGCGGTACTCGGCCTGGGCGTTCTGCACGTTCGTCACGTAGGAGCGGGTCTCCGCGAACGGGATGGCGTCGATCGTGAGCGCCTCGTCCTTCGCACGGGCCTTCGCGATCCAGCGGTCGACGTTGCCCTCCCCGCCGTTGTAGGCGGCCAGGGCGAAGTTCTCGTTGTCCCCGTAGCGCTTCATCAGATAGCGCAGGTAGTAGGCGCCGTAGGCGATGTTCACCTGCGGCGTGCCGAGGTCGTCGATGCGGAACGCCACGCCGCCGGACTTGCGCGCGATGTAGTGCGCGGTCTCGGGCGTGAGCTGCATGAGGCCTTGGGCCCCGGCCGGCGAGACCTGGCCGTCGCGGAAGTGCGACTCGGCGTAGATGACTCCGGCGATGAGCGCGGGGTCGATGCCCTTCTGGTCGGCCTGCTGGCGGATGATGTCCTCGTGGCGCAGCGGCAGGCGGATCGCGTCGACGGCCTTGTGCACGTTGGGCAGCATCACCGCGCCCGCGATCGCGGCGGCGACGGCCACCAGCAGCACGAGGCCGATGCGTCGCCGGCGGACCGTGCGCCGACGTGCAGCGGCGAGCCTGCGCTCGGCAGGGGCGGGACGGCGGCGGTTGCGGCTGGCGGCGGCGCTCATCGCGGTGTGTGCAGCTTCTCAAGCACGGCGGCCAGTGCAACCTCCAGCTCCTGCACCGTCCCGCTGTTGACGACGACGAACGTGGCGCGCTGGGCCTTCTCGTCCTGCGTGAGCTGGCGCGCCGCGCGCTCGTCGACCGCGTGGTGGCCGCGTGCGCCGGCCCGTTCGGCCCGGACCTCCTCGTCGGCGACGACCGCGATCGTGGCGTCGTAGGCGTCCTGGAGGTTGGCCTCGAAGAGCAGCGGCGTCTCCACCACCCCCGCGGGCGGCGGCGGGACTCGGCGCGCGACCTCTTCACGCCAGGCCATCACGCGGGCGCCGACGCGCGGCCACAGCAGCTCCTCGAGCCACCGGCGCTCGCCCGGGTCCGCGAACGCTGCCTTCGCCACAGCGGCCCGGTCGACGGTGCCGTCCGGGGCGACCTCGTCGCCCCAGCGCGCGACCACGGCGTCACGCACCTCGTCGGAGCCGTAGAGCTCGTGCACGACGGCGTCGGTGGAGAGCGTCGCCGCGCCGAGGCGCTCGAGCGCCGCCAGCGCGGTCGACTTGCCCGCGCCCAGCCCACCGGTCAGGCCGGCGAACGGGACGCGGAAGTCAGTCGAAGCGGTCAGGCCTTCTCGTCGTCGGCGCCGGCCTCGGCGGCCGGCTCCTCGGCGGGCGGCGAGACGGGCTCGTCGGCGGGCGCCGCCACGACCTCGTCCTCGGCGGCCGGCGGCGTGTCGGCTGCGGTGGCCTCCGCGTCGTCGGTCGTGGGGTCGGCCGCGGGCTCCTCGACGGCCGGCTCCTCGGTCGCCGGCTCGGCGGCGGCCTCGGGGACCGACGCCTCGGGCTCCGCGTCGACGACCGCGGTCTGCTCCTCGGCCGTGGCGGGCCCCTCAGCGTCGGGGAACGGCATCGGGGCGGGGCCCGCGAAGACGTCCTCGCTCAGGCCCAGGTCGGGCAGGTCGTCGAGGTCGCCCGGGCCCTCCGGCACGGCCTGCGGGCCGGCGG
>JBDTYI010000268.1:0-2924 GCA_040005775.1 Solirubrobacteraceae bacterium | reverse complement strand
TGGGGTCGGTCGTCGTCAGCCAGATCTCCGCCGGGCGCAAGAACCGCCTCTGGCTCGAGGTCGACGGCGCCCACGAGGCGCTTGCATTCAGCCAGGAGCGGCCGGACACCCTGTGGAGCGGCACGCAGGAGCGAACGACGCTGATCAACCGCGACCCCGCGACGATGTCCCCGGGCGCGGCACGCTTGGCGAAGGTTCCGGCCGGCCATCCACAGGGCTACCAGGACTGCTTCGACCTGTTCGTGGCCGACGTCTACGAGACGATCCGCACCGGCGTCGCCCCCGACGGCCTCCCGTCGTTCGCGGCCGGGCTGCGCGCGGCGCAGATCACCGACGCCGTCCTCGCCTCGGCGAGCCACGAGCGCTGGGTCGACGTGAGCTCGGCCACGTCCGCGGCGGTCGCGCCGTGAAGCTCGGCCTGCTCACCGCGTGCATGCCCGAGTGCCCGCTCGAGGAGGTCGCCGCGTGGGCCGGGGCCAACGGCTACCAACCTCCGGGGCGCCGCAGCGTCTGAGCAGGTGTGCGCCTGACCGACGAGACCCCGGCCGGCTTCGCGGGTGTCCTCGTCGACGAGAGCGGGCGCCGTGCGCGGCTCCTGCGTCGTGCCGGCCACGCGGTCAGCGTGCTGCTCCTGCTGTGGCTGGGGATCCTCGCGCTCGGGGCCCTCGGGCTCGAGCCGCTCGGCGGCGGCGTCCCGGGCTTGGATTCGGGTGCCGGCCGGATCACTGCGCCGCCCGAGTTGCCCGAGCGCATCACGCGCGCCGCCGAGGCCGCGCCCCGCCCCGCGCCGTCCGCGGCACCGTTGCCGGCGCCCGCCGCGGCGGCCCGCCCAACCGCAACGAGCAGGAGGGCCGTAGCCGGGGCCAAGCCCAAGCGGTCCACGGCCAAGCGCCTGACGCTGCCGAGCGCGGGCCGCAAGCCGGGCGGCAGCGCCGCCCCGCACCCACCCTCGCGATCCGCGTCGCCGAACGCCGCAACGACCCCGAGCCGTACCGGCGCCACCCCCAGCGGCAACACCGTCGGCGGCAAGTCCGCGACGAGCCCGGGCCAGACGAAGGCCACCACCGGCCGTTCGACCGCGCCGGGCCAGACGAAGACCACGCCGCAGCCGCAGGGCAACGGCAAGGGTCAGGCCACGACCACCGCGCCGTGAGCGCACAGGACCCGTCGAGCCCTGCGGAGACGCGCACACGGCTCGCCCGCGCGCTGCGCGTGCGCATCCGCAACCCCCCGGCGCACTGGCGTTTGCTCACGCTGTGCCTCGTCATGGTCGGCGTGCTGATCGCCTTCCAGGGCTTCTGCACACACACGATCGGCGACACCGGCGAGCCGACCGGCAACGGCGGCGCGGCGGCTCCCTTGGCCGGGAGCCGCCCGCTGCTGGTTGACTCGGGCGAAGGGCTGCGCTCGCCCCAGCCGCCGCCCGAAAAGCGGATCGCACTGACCTTCGACGACGGCCCCGACCCGACGTGGACGCCGAAGGTCGCGCGCGTCCTGCGCGGGCACGGCGTGCCCGGCACGTTCTTCATGGTCGGCAGCCAGGCCGCGCACCACCCCGACGTCGTGCGCGAGGTCGAGCGCTCGGGGGGCGAGATCGCCGACCACACGTTCACGCACGCCTCCCTCAGCACCGGCGCGCGCTGGCAGCGCCGCGCCCAGCTGACGTTCACCGAGGCGATCCTGCTCGGGATCACCGGCCACTACCCGCGCTTCGTGCGCCCTCCGTACTCGGCGACCTCGGACGCAGTGACGCCCGTCGACGAGCGCGAGCTGTCCGCGCTGGCGGGCGGGCGCTACGTCATCGCACTGGCCGATTACGACTCCAAGGACTGGCAGCGCCCCGGCGTCGCACGGATTGTCCGCAACGCACTGCCGCGTAACGGCCGCGGCGGCGTCGTGATGTTCCACGACGGCGGCGGCAACCGGGCGCAGACGGTCGCCGCGCTCGCGGTGCTGATCCCGCGCCTACAGGCGCAGGGCTACCGGTTCGTCGCGCTGCGCGACATGCTCGGCCTTTCGCCCGCGGAGGCCGAGCCGGCGGCGACGGGCTCCCAGCACGCCCGCGCCCAGGCGTTCCTCGGAGCGGTGCGCCTGGCGTTCTGGATGACCGGCGCGCTGACGTGGATCATCGGCGCGGTCGGCGTGCTCGTGCTGCTGCGCGTCGCGCTCGTGCTGCCGACCGCGTGGGTGCAGGTGCGCCGCTCGCGCCGGCGCCACACGCTTGCGGCGTCGCACCCGAGCGTGACCGTGGTCGTCCCGGCCTACAACGAGGCGGTGGGCATCGCGCGGGCCGTCCGGTCGCTGGCCGCGAGCACCTATCGCGATCTCGACGTCGTGGTGGTGGACGACGGCTCCACCGACGGCACGGCCGAGATCGTCGAGGACCTGGCCCTCGACAGCGTACGCCTGATCCGGCGGCCCAACGGCGGCAAGGCTGCCGCGCTGACCACCGGCGTCCGCGAGAGCACGGCAGACGTGATCGTGATGGTCGACGGCGACACGGTCTTCGCGCCCGAGACGGTTGGGCGCCTGGTGCGCCCGCTCGCCGACCCCGGCGTCGCCGCGGTGGCGGGCAACACGAAGGTCGGCAACCGCCGCGGCCTGATCGGCCGCTGGCAGCACATCGAGTACGTGATCGGCTTCAACCTCGACCGCCGCATGTACGAGGTCTTCGAGAGCACGCCCACCGTGCCCGGCGCGATCGGCGCGTTCCGCCGTGACGTGCTCGTCGAGCTGGGCGGGGTGTCGAGCGACACGCTGGCCGAGGACACCGACCTCACGCTGTCGATCGGCCGCCTGGGCCACCACGTCGCCTACGCCGAGGACGCGCTGGCGTGGACCGAGGCGCCGTCGACGCTGAGCGGCCTGTGGCGCCAGCGCTACCGCTGGTCCTTCGGGACGATGCAGGCGGTCTGGAAGCACAA
>JBDTYI010000267.1:0-4341 GCA_040005775.1 Solirubrobacteraceae bacterium | reverse complement strand
GTCGTGCTCTTCCCGGGGCCGCTGCTGGCCGGGGCGAGCGGGCTGCTGTTCGGCACGGCGCTCGGCTTCCCGGTGACGCTGGTCAGCGCGGTGCTCGGCGCGTGCCTGGCGTTCTCGTTGTCGCGCTGGTGGGCGCACGACGCGGTGCTCGAGCTGGCAGGGCGCCGGCTGCTCGCCCTGCGCGCCTGGCTCGGGCGCCGCGAGTTCCTTTCGGTGCTCTACGCGCGCATCGCGCCGGGCGTGCCCTACACGCTGGTCAACTACGCTGCGGGGCTCACCGCGATCCGCCTGCACATCTTCGCCGGCGCGACCGCGATCGGCGCTGCGCCGCGCGCGTTCGCCTACACGGCACTCGGCGGCTCGCTGGGCAATCTGCGGTCGCCCGAGGCGATCGCGGCCTTCGCCGTGCTGGTGGTCATGGCGCTGGCCGGGGCGTTGCTGTTGCGCCACGACGTCCGCGGGTAGGGGCGGTCCATGTCCCGCCTGCTCCCCGAGCGCGTGCTCGACCTGCTGCCCGGACCGGTGGGGGGCACGGCGCGTGTCATCGAGATCGCGCTGCGCGATCTTGCCGGCACCGTCGACCGCACGGGGGTCGTCGGAACCCGGCCGCCCGAAGACCCGCTCGATGGGCGCGACCCCGCCTATATCCGCGACACGCTGCCCTCCGTCCACACGTGGACGGAGGGCTACTTTCGCGGTGAGGTGCACGGGCTGGAGAACATTCCCGGCGGTCCGGTGCTGCTCGTCGGCAACCACTCCGGCGGCACGTTGATCGCCGACACCTTTGTCTTCTCCGAGGCCTTCTACCGCCACTTCGGCGCCGACCGCGTCTTCCATCAACTCGCCCACGACCTCGTGTTCAGCACGCCGGGGGTCCGGGCGATGCTCTCGCGCTACGGCACGATCCCGGCGAACCCGGAGAACATGCGCCGCGCACTCGACCGCGACGCGGCGCTGCTCGTCTATCCCGGAGGCGATCACGAGACGTTCCGCCCGTCGTGGCAGTCGGCGGACATCGACTTCGACGGGCGCACCGGCTTCGTGAAGCTCGCGCTCGAGCTCGGCGTGCCCATCGTGCCGGTGGTCGCCATCGGCGGGCAGGAGACCGCGCTGTTCCTCGGCCAGGGCAAGGAGGCCTCCAGGCGCCTGGGCCTCGACCGCGCGCTGCGGCTGAAGGTGCTGCCCGCGCAGATCGCGCCGCCCTTCGGCTTCACCGTCCTCGACCTGCCGCTGCGCTTCCCGCTGCCGGCGAAGATCACCGTGCGCGTCCTCGAGCCGATCGACCTCAAGGCGTCGCTCGGCTCGCGGCCGACGCCGAAGAAGGGCTACGACCTCGTGACCAAACGAATGCAGAAGGCGCTCACCGAGCTGTCCGACGACCGCACGCTTCCGGTCGTCGGCTAGAGGCTGGCGACGACGACGAGCTGCGGGGCCCACACCCCTCTCAACGCGTCACCCGCAGCGTCGCGGTGCCGCGCCGGGAGCCCGCGAGCGTGGCCAGCACCGTCCGCCGTCCGGGCCGTCCGACGAAGCGGACGCGCACGAAGGCCCGGCCGACGGCGCTCGTGCGCGCCCGCCGGCGCCCGATGCGGACGAGCGCCCGCCGCACCGGCCGCCCGCCCTGCGTGACGCGCACGCGCACCAGCACCGGGCGGCGACGGCGGGCGTGCATCGGGAAGACGGCCACGCGGAGGGCGGGACGTGTCGTGGTGCCTACGGCCCCGCTCGTGCCCGCCGCCGCGCCGTGGCGCTCGATCGCGCTGCGGTAGGCCCCGAACGCCCGCTTCTCGCGCCCGTCGTCGAAGAGCAGTCCGACGGCATCGAACAGGTCGGTGCCGGTCGAGCGGTTGTCGCGCAGGTTGAAGTAGACGTAGTCGTCGACGCCCAGCGTGCCGGACCGCGCGGCGAGGGCGTCGACCGTGGCGGCGAGGTCGGCGGCCTGGCGGTCCTCGCCCGTGCCGCCGCGCGTGGCGTAGCCGTTCTCGGTGACCCAGATGGCGGTCCGGTCGCCGAGAGCCGCCTTGGGCATCAGGCACGTGCGCAGCAGCGTTGCCGCGTCGATGACGTCGCCCCGGGCGTCGGTCGTCGCGGGCGGGAAGAAGAGGCCGGGGTAGACCTGCAGGCCGACGTGGTCGACGGCCGCGCGGAACGCGGACGAGCCCCTCGCACCGAGGTCGCTGAAGAACTTCGCGTCGCCCTGCGGGGTCGAGCGGTAGGCGTAGGTGAAGCCCAGCGCGAGGTCGGGCCGGCCGCGACGATCGGCCTCGTCGCGCGCGGCGAGGATGCCCTGCACCACCGCATCGGGGACGTTCTTGTACGACCCGTCCGACGTGTTGGCCGAGCCGGGCAGGTTGCCCTCGTTGGTGATCGAGAGCTCGACCACCGCGGCCCGCGGGGCGAGGGTGTCGACCGCCCGGCGCACGTAGGCCGTCCAGCCGGCGATGTCGCCGTCATGGCCCTCGGGCGGGTGATAGCGCACCTGCAGGGCGACCTTGTAGCCGGCCGCGGCGTAGCCGTCGGTCAGCGCGGCGAAGCGCGCGAGACCCTCGTCGCCGTCGGACCAGAACATGCGGTTGAGGCGGATCACCAGGTCGCGGCCCGGCGGGCGCAGGCGGCCCAGCGCGGCGAGCGACGCGTTCTCGTCGAGCGGCACGGCGGGCTGTTGAACGGCGCCGGCGCTGCCCGCGAGCTGCGGCGCGATGCCGAAGCGCAACGCGTGCGGAGCCCGGGCCGCGGGCGGCGGGCCCGGCGTCGTGCAGTCCTGAGCGCGAGCGGCGGGCGCGAGTGCCGCGGCGGCCACCGCGACGATGATCAGCATTCCGTTGCGGCGCACGGCCGCAAAGCTATCGCCGGGGCTCAGGCGCGCGCGCCGATCCGTCCGACCGCGCCGCGCAGGCCGACGCAGCCGATGCATCCCACGCACCCGATGCAGTCGACGCACCCGATGCATCCCACGCAGGCGGCGCATCCCAGGTTGCCGATGCCGCCCACGATCCCGGCGCTGCCGACGATCGCACCGCTGACGGCGACCCCGGCGCTGCCGACCACGGGGCCGCTCGCCAGCACGCCCGCGCTGCCGAGCACGGCGCCGCTCGCGAGCACCGCGGTGCTGAGGGCGACGGCGGCGTTGGCGTTGGCCGTCACAGCTCCTGGACCTGGAACAGACTCGTCGTGCCCGGCTTGCCGCTCGGCAGCCCGGCGGTCACGCCGACGCGCATCCCCCGCTCGCACCAGCCGAGCTCGACGACGCGGCGCGCCGCGTCGGCGATCAGCGTCTCGGTGACCTCGTGGCGCTTCATCGACGCCGCCTTCACGCCCCACATCAGCCCGCAGCGGCGCACGGTCTCGCGGCCGGGGGAGAGAGCGAGGATCGGCACCGACGGCCGGTGCGCGCTGACCAGCCGCGCACTGCGCCCGCTGAGCGTCGGCACGACGATCGCGTCGAGGCGCAGCTCGCGCGCGGCGACGCAGACGGAATGGGCGACCGTGTAGGCCGGGTCGCGCTCGTCGCGGTTGACGCGCATGTCGGTCCAGCGGTCGTAGGGAGCCTCGCGCTCGGTCGTCCTGGCGATCGCGGCCATGATCTCGATGACCAGCGCCGGGTGCGCGCCGACCGCGGTCTCCTGCGAGAGCATCACCGCGTCGGTGCCGTCCAGGATCGCATTGGCGACGTCGGCCACCTCGGCGCGGGTCGGGCGCGAGGAGGACACCATCGAATCGAGCATCTGGGTCGCGGTGATCGACGGGCGCGCGAGCGAGCCGGCCAGCGCGAGCAGGCGCTTCTGGATCATCGGCACCTCCTCGATGGGCATCTCGACGCCGAGGTCGCCGCGCGCGACCATCACGCAGTCGGCGGCGCGGATGATCTCCGCCGCACGCTCGACCGCCTGCGGCTTCTCGATCTTCGCCACCAGCGGGGTGCGCGTGTGCTCGCGCACGAAGAGCACGTCCTCGGGCTTTCGCACGAAGCTCAGCGCGACGATGTCGACGCCGATCTCGATGCCCGCGCGCAGGTGCGCGAGGTCCTCCTCGGGCACCGCCGGCAGGATGTCGAGCGGCCCGGGGATGTTCAGGCCCTGGCGCGACGCGACGGTGCCGCCGACCTCCACGCGCGCGTCGATCTCGCCCGCGCCGCCGCGCACCGCTGTGGTGCGCAGGCGCACTGCGCCGTCGGCGAGGTAGAGCACCTCGTCGGGCCCGACGGCGTCCGCGAGCCCGGGCCAGGTGATCGTCATCCGCCGCGCGTCGCCCTCGCCGCCGTCGGGGCCGCAGACGAAGGTGACCATGTCGCCGGGCTTGAGCTCGGCGGTGTCCTCGCGCAGCGCGCCGATGCGCAGCTTC
>JBDTYI010000266.1:0-7587 GCA_040005775.1 Solirubrobacteraceae bacterium | reverse complement strand
GAGATCCGCCCGACGATCCTCGACGAGACGACGTGCCGCGTGGACATGGGCCGCGCCCGCCTCGGCCACGACGGCGAGCTCGCCGGCTTCGGCTTCCAGCACCTGACGATCGGCAACCCGCAGACGGCGATCCGCATGGCCTCCGAGGCCGACCTCGCCTCCCTGGACCTGCCCGCGATCGGCCCGGCGATCGAGCGCGACGACCAATTCCCCAACCGCACGAACGTCTCGTGGTACGCCGAGCTCGCGCCCGACCGCATCCGCGCGCGGATCTTCGAGCGCGGCGTGGGCGAGACCGCCTCCAGCGGCACCGGTGCGTGCGGCGCCGCGATCGCGCACGTCCTGCGCGGCGGCGACTCACCCGTGACCGTGGTCCTCGACGGCGGCGAGCTGGAGGTCGACGTGGGGGAGGACCTTCACGTAGACCTCACCGGCTGGGCGGTCCCGGTCTACGCGGGGGAGGCCAGCCCCGACCTGCTGGCCCGAATAGACCATCTAGGCTCGGAGCGATGACCGACGCACGCATCGCGCGCGGCGCAGGGCTGGCCACGCTGGCCGGCGACCGCGTCCTCGACACCTGGTTCCCCGCGCCCGTCCTGGGCACCGTTGGCGGGGGCGAGGCCACCGATCTGCAGGCCGCCGTCCGCGACGACGCGATTCGCGGCGTGCGCACCGGGGTCATCGACGTGCAGATCGACCTCGACGCGCCGCCCGCCGACCCGGCCGACGCCTACCTGCGCCTGCACCTGCTCTCCCACCGCCTCGTCGCGCCGCACGGCGTGAACCTCGACGGCGTGTTCGGCGTCCTGCCCAACGTGGCGTGGACGTCGCTGGGCCCCGTCGCGATCGACGAGCTGCCCGCCGCCCGGATGCGCGCCCGGGCCGCCGGCATCGTCCTGGAGGTCATCGGCGTGGACAAGTTCCCGCGCATGACCGATTACGTCGTGCCCGAGGGGGTGCGCATCGCCGACGCCGACCGCGTGCGCCTCGGCGCGCACCTCGCCGCGGGCACGACCGTCATGCACGAGGGCTTTGTGAACTACAACGCAGGCACGCTGGGCACCTCGATGGTCGAGGGGCGCATCAGCGCCGGGGTCGTCGTGGGCGACGGCAGCGACGTGGGCGGCGGCGCGTCGATCATGGGCACGCTGTCGGGCGGCGGCACCGAGGTCATCTCGCTCGGCGAGCGCTGCCTGCTCGGGGCCAACGCCGGCCTGGGCATCTCGCTCGGCGACGAGTGCGTCGTGGAGGCCGGCTGCTATGTCACCGGCGGCTCGCGGATCACGATGCCCGATGGCAGCATCGTGAAGGCCCGCGAGCTCTCGGGCTCAGACGGCCTGCTCTTCCGGCGCAACAGCGTCAGCGGTGCGCTCGAGGCCGTGCCCCGCAGCGACAGGTGGGCGGGCTTGAACGCCGCCCTCCACGCCAACGACTAGTCGGTCGCTTCGACCGCCACGCGCGGCAGCACTCGGTCGATGGGTTTGGGCAGCCACCAGTTGCGATCGCCGAGCAGGTGCATGGCCGATGGCACGAGGACGGTGCGCAGGATGAAGGCGTCGAGGAAGACCGCGGCGGCCAGGCCGACGCCGAACTCGGCGATGATCCGCTGCCCGGCCAGCAGGAAGGCCAGGAACACGCACATCATGATCGCGGCGGCTGCGGTGATGACTCGTCCGGTCGCCGCCTGGCCGGTGCGCACCGAGAGCGCGTTGTCGTGCGTCTTGAGCCACTCCTCGTGCATCCGGCTCACGAGGAACACCTGGTAGTCCATCGAGAGGCCGAAAAGGATCGAGAGCATGATCACCGGCAGGAACGGCTCTATCGGTCCCTTGCCGACCCCGAGGGCGTCCGACAGGAAGCCCTCTTGGAAGACGAGCGTCACCACGCCGAACGCGGCGCCCGCGGCCAGCAGGTTCATGACTGCCGCGACGACCGGGATCATGATGCTGCGGAAGGCGAGCATGAGCAGCAGCGCCCCGAGGATCACGATGATCGCGATGAACAGCGGGAGCTTGGCCGTGAGGACCTGGGCGAAGTCGCCGAAGATCGCCGTGACGCCGCCGACGTAGACCGGCAGCCCCACGCCGGCCTGCGGGATCACGCGGTCGCGCAGGGTGTCGACCAGGTCCGCCGTCTGCTTGTCCTGCGGGGCGGTCTTCGGCTTGGCCTCGATCAGCGCGACCTTGCCGTTGGGCGAGGGCACGGGCGGCGACACGCTGGAGAGCAGGTCGGACGCCCGCAGCTTCGCGGCCAGCGTGGCCGCCTTGGGCAGGTCGGCCTTGCCGGCGGGCGTCTGCGCCACGATCTGCAGCGTGCCGTTGAAGCCGGGGCCGAAGCCCGAGGCCAGGAGGTCGTAGGCCTTGCGCGTGGTCGAGCTCGGCGGGTCGGTGCCGGCGTCGGAGGAGCCGAGCCGCAGCGAGGCGACGGGCGCGGCGAGCACGACCATCACGACCAGCGCCGCGACGACCAGGGGCTTCGCGTGCTGCTGGACGAAGGCGGCGATCTTCGGCCACGTGCCCTCGGCCTTGGGGTCGTGCGGGCCCTCGGTCTCCAGCCGGCGGCGCTCCTTGCGCGACAGGACCTTCCGGCCGAAGAAGCCCAGCAGCGCCGGCAGGAGGGTCAGCGCGGCGAGCGCGACGACGAGCACCGTGAGCGCCGCGCCGACGGCGACGCCGTTGAGGAACGACACGCCCAGCACGAGGAGCCCCAGCAACGCGATGATCACGGTCGCGGCGGCGAACAGCACCGCTCGTCCGGCCGTGTTGAGCGCGCGCACGCACGAGTCCTCGACGGTGCGGCCGTTCTTGATCGAGTTGCGGTGGCGCGTGACGACGAACAGGGCGTAGTCGATGCCGACGCCCAGGCCGATCAGCGTGCCCAGCAGCGGCGCGAACGTGGCGATCGGGATCAGATGCGCCAGCAGGCCCATGCCCTGGATCGCGACGCCGAGGGCGATGCCCGCCGTCAGCAGCGGCAGCAGCATCGAGAACAGCGATCCGAACGCGATCAGCAGGATGATCGCCGCGGCGACGAAGCCGATGGCCTCCGAGGCGCCGCCCTGCTGCTGGGTGGCCTGCTGGATTCCGTTGCCGCCGAGCTCGACGGTGAGGCCGTCGCCCCGCGCGCCCTCGGCGATGTCGATCACCTTGGTGTAGGCCGACTTGGGCACGTCGGCGATCGGCTGCTCGCCGTCGAAATGCACGTTGGCGAAGGCGACCCGCCCGTTCGGGGCGAACTGGCGGCCGCCGGTGGCCGCGGCATAGGGATCATCGACGCGCTCGACGTGGGCGCTCTTGGCGACGTCGGCGAGCGTCGCCTGTACCCGCTGCTTCACGGCCGGGTCGCGCAGGTCGCCGGCGAAGACGATCTGGTTCGTGTCGCCCGACTCCGACTTGAAGTTGGCCTGAAGCAGGTTCAGCGCGCGGGTCGACTCGGTTCCCGGAAGCTTGAACGAGTCGGTGTACCCGGCGCCGGCGCTCGCCGAGATCGCCCCGATGGCGATCAGGGCGGCGAGCCAGAGGGCGAGGACGATGCGGCGGTGGGTGAAGCACCAGCGGGCGAGTTGACTCACCGGCAGCAGCCTAGCCAGCGAGGCGGTCGGCGGCCCGCTCGCAGTCGGCGATCGCCGGCACGAGGGCGACGCGCACGTGGCCTTCGCCGCCGGGGCCGAAGAAGGAGCCCGGCGCAACGACGATGCCCTGCTCGTCGAGCAGCCGCATGGCGTACGCCTCGGCATCGTCGCCGTCGGGCACGCGCAGCCACAGGAAGAACGACGCGTCGCCGCCCGACGGCCGGAGGCCTGCGGCGAGCAGAGCGGGCAGCAGGGCGTCACGCTTGGCGCGATAGCGCTCGCGAACCTCGATCACGTGCTCCTCGTCGCCCCAGGCGGCGACCGCGGCGCGCTGCACGAACTCCTGTGGGGCGACGCCCACGTTCGGGCGGTAGCGCTTGACGGCCGCGATCAGCTCGGGGTCGCCGGCGAGGAACCCGCTGCGGTAGCCGGGCATCGACGAGCGCTTGGACAGCGTGTTCAGGGCGAGGACGTTCGCGCGGTCGGCGACCTGCAGCGCGCTCACGGGTGCGCCGCCGGCGAACCACAGCTCGGAGTACGCCTCGTCGCAGGCAACGACGACGTCGTGCTTGCGCCCCAGCGCGGCGGCCATCTCGTAGAGCTCGAGCGTCGCGGTGGCGGCCGTCGGGTTGCCGGGGAAGGTCAGCCACAGCAGGGCGATGGCGTCCCAGTCGACGGCGGAGAGGTCGGGCTGCCAGCCGCGCGCGGGGTCGAGCGGGACCTCGACCACGCGGCAGCCGGCGAACAGCGCGCCGCGCTCGGGCACCGGGTAGCCGGGCGTCGTGACGGCGACTGCGTCGCCCTGCCCGCAGACCACCTGGGCGAGGCCGAAGATCGCCTCCTTGGAGCCGAGCGTGGGCACGACCTCGGTGTCGGGGTCCAGCGCCGAGCCGAAGCGCTGCGCCGTCCACGCCGCGATCGCCGCGCGCAGCTCGGGCAGGCCGTCGTTGACCGGGTAGGTCGACACCGGCTCGGCGCGCAGCGCGTCGACGAGGGCCTCGCGGATGAACGCGGGCGTCTCCTCGCGCGGCTCGCCGGCGCCGAAGTCGATGACGTCGATCCCGCGCTCGATCGCGGCCAGCTTCGCCTCGCGCAGTCGCACGAACGGGTAGGTGCCCAGGCCGGCGAGCACGGGGTTCACGCGCACGCAAAGGCCTCGAGGGTGCGGTAGGAGCGCACGAGCGCATCGACGCGCACGTGCTCGGCGCGGGTGTGGGCCTGCGGCGGGTCGCCCGGGCCGAAGTTGATCGCGCTCAGCCCCGCGGCGGCGAACTCGGCCACCGGCGTCCACGCCTGCTTGGGCGCGACGGCGAGGTCGCCCGTGGCGCGGAGGCGCTGCACGAGCGGGTCGGTCAGCGCGACGGGGGCACTGGGCGCGTTCGCGTCGATCGACAGCGTCCCGTGCGGCTCGCAGACCGCGCGCAGGCGCGCCTCGGCGTCGGCGGCGGAACGGTCGGGCGCGTAGCGGTAGTTGACCATCGCGGTGGCCTCGTCGGGGATGACGTTGCCCGCGATGCCGCCCGCCACGCCGGTCACGGACATCACCTCGGTGAAGCGCAGGCCGTCGAGGTCGTGGGGCTCGGGCGGGACTGCCGCCAGCGCGGCGATGCCCGCAGCGGCGCGGTGGATCGCGTTGTCGGCCAGCCAGGGGCGGGCGGAGTGTCCGGAGGTGCCGTGGAAGGTCCACGTCGCATTGACGTTGCCCAGGCACCCGGCGTGCAGCGCGTTGTCGGTCGGCTCCATCATCACGACGAGATCAGCCTCGCGCAGGCCCGGCTCGCGGTGCAGCAGCGGCGCCAGCGCGCTCTCGGTGAGCGCCAGCTCCTCGCGGCCGAAGAAGACGAAGCCGAGATCGACGCTGGTGTCGATGCCGGCCAGCGCGAGTTCGATCATCACCGCCAGCGCGGCCTTCATGTCCGCGCTCCCGAGGCCGTGCACCACGTCGGCGTCGCGCCGGCCGGGCCGGTTGCCCTGCGCGGGGACCGTGTCGAAGTGACCGCCGAGCAGCACGAGCGGACGGTCGCCGCGCGCCGTGGCGCCCGCGAGCACGCAGGTATCGCCCGCGTCGCGCACCGCGACGCCGCCGTCGCTGAGCACGCGCAGCACGTGGGCGGCGAGGACGGCCTCGTCGCGCGACTCGGAGGGCACGTCCACGAGCTCGAGCGTGCGCGCCGCCAGGCGCTCGGCGAGATCGGTCACGGGGCGGGACTCTAGTGTCGAGCCGCGATGATCTCGTGCGGCGTCGACGTGGGCCTGCGGGCGCAGCACCTGTGCACCCTCGACGACGACCTGAGCGCCGCCTTCCACCCGCCCGGCAGCGTCGAGGACGTGGCGGCTGCCGTCAGGGGCCTCGGGCCCGACGTGACCGTCGGCATCGACGCGCCGGGCGGCCGGTCGCTGCACCTTCTCGCCGAGGGCACCCGGCTGCGCGCCGGGCTGGGGATCGCGCCCGGGCGGTACCTCCGGGCCCGGGTCTGCGACTGGCAGCTCATGCGCCGCGGCCTGCCCCTGTACCCGAGCCCGGGCGCCGGCGAGGAGCCCGTCGGCTGGCAGGCGTGGATGGGGGAGGGGTACCGGCTGTTCGCCGCGCTGGCGGGCCTCGGCTCCTACGCCCCGGTCCCCGACCCGCGCTGCGAGGGCGCCGCCGGCCCCGATCCCGGGCGGCACGGTCGGGTCTTCGAGACGTTCCCGGACGCCGCGTTCTGCGCCCTCGCCGGCCACCGCCCGTGGCCCAAGCGCACCGCGGCGGGGCGCGAAGAGCGGGTAATGCTCCTTCGACGCGCGGGCGTGCGCGGCGCCGGCCTGCCCACCCGGAGCCTGCACGAGCTCGACGCATGCGCGGCGGCGCTGGTCGCGCACCGGTTCTCGACGGGTGCGGCGGGCTGGGTCGGTGCACCGCACGAGGGCGTGATCGTTGTGCCCGTCGCCGAGCTCCGGGAGCGCTACGCGCCGCTCAGCCGCGCTCGACGACCACGGTCGTCGCCTTGATCACGGCCGTGGCGGCGTCGCCGGGCTTCAGCCCGAGCTGATCGGCCGTGTCACGCGGCATCAGTGACACCACCCGGTGAGGCCCACAGGCCATGTCGATCTGGGCCGTCACCCCGTCGTGGCGCACGCTGAGGACGATCCCCGAGAGGCGGTTGCGTGGGTTCGCTCCGCCGGTGCGCGAGCGCTCGCGCAGCAGCCGGGCCAGCTCCCCGGAGGACATGTAGCGCTGCTGGCCGTGACGCTCGAACGCAACCCGTCCGTCGCGCTCCCAACGCCGCAGCGTGTCGATGCTCACCCCGAGTGCCGTTGCCGCGGCACCGATGCGGATCTCGTCGTCCATCGTCGTCGCCACTCCGTTTGCGACCCTAACCGCGCCCGGAGCCGCTGTGGGGAAATCCCTCTGGTCCTAAGATGATCAGAGACGATGGAGCGCACCCGCCACGGACGAGCAACGACGACCTCCCACATCGGAGCCGACGGGCAGCGCGTGGGCCGGGCGCGCCAGCGCGCCTTCGCCATCGCGGCGCTCGAGTCCGGCGACGACCTCTCCGAGCTGCGCGAGCTGCTGCGTACCGCGGGCGTGGCGGTCGTGGGGCAGGCCGTGCAGCACCGCGAGCGCCCGCATCCCAACAGCTACCTCGGCCCGGGCAAGATCCAGGAGGTCAAGGCCGCCGCGAAGGCGGCCGACGCGAACCTGATCGCCTGCGACGACGAGCTGACGCCCCGCCAGGAGCGCAACCTGGAGAAGGAGCTCGGGATCCCCGTCGTCGACCGCACCGCGACGATCCTCGACATCTTCGCCAACCACGCGAGCACCGCGGAGGGCAAGCTCCAGGTCGAGCTGGCCCAGCTGGAGTACAACCTCGCGCGGATGCGCGGGCTGTGGACCCACCTCGAGCGCCTCGGCGGCGTCTCCAGCGGCGGCTTCGCCACCCGCGGACCGGGCGAGTCGCAGATCGAGACCGACCGCCGGCTGGCCCGCGACCGCATCTCCGCACTCAAGCGGCGCCTGGCCGGCGTGAAGTCCA
>JBDTYI010000265.1:0-7980 GCA_040005775.1 Solirubrobacteraceae bacterium | reverse complement strand
GGCTGGATCGCCTGCAGCGAGCGCTGGCGCGCGAAATCCATGCGCCGGAAGAACACCCACAGCGGCGCCAGCAGCGCGAAGGCCAGCGGCAGCCACGCAACGCCGAGCGTGAGCCCGAGCAGCTGCGGCTGACCGTAGGCAGCGGCCAGCACGGGTGCCAGCGCGCACAGCAGCAGCGTGGCCAGGGCGGCCAGCGCGAGCTCCAGCGTGAACGCGTGACGGAACTCGTCGGCGACCGCCTCCGTGTCCTGCTGGACGAACGCCTCGTCGATCCCCACGCGCTTGAGCGCGAGCACCGTCACGAGCGCCGCCGAGACGATCCCGTAGAGCCCGATCTCGGCGGGCCCGAGCAGCCGCGTGACGACCAGGCCCTGAAGCAGGACCAGGCCGTCGATCCCGACCAGGAAGGCCGCGGTGACCACCGCGCCGCGAACAGTTCGCCGTCGCAGCTCGCCGCGCGGAAACGACAGCCGCGAGCTCACGCGCGCGCCCTCCGCTGCGCCACGAGCGCGTCGAGCGCAACCGCCGCCAGCACGACGATCGCGGGCTCGGCGCCCACGCGGAAGCGTGTGAACCCGTAGGAGATCACCGTCACGAAGATCACCAGGACCACCGGCGCGCCGAGGATCCACCACGGATCGCGCCGCCGCGCCAGCAGCGCCGCGCCGCCGATCGCCAGCAGCGCGAGCACGTAGTAAAGCGCCACGCCCGCCTGCTCGACGCGGAGGTTGCGCCCCTCGTAGAACGCCTCCTGCGTCGCCTGCTCGCGTGGCTTGTAGAGCTCGAACGAGCGCCCGAGCCGCGCCGCGATCACGACCGGCAGGCGGCCGGCGTGGTCGCGCGCGTAGCGCAGACCCCGGTCGCGCAATTGCCCGGCGACGACCGCCTCGTTCGTCGAGCGCGCCTTGGGCAGGCAGCCGAAGTCCCACTGCCCCAGCAGCGGACCGGAGTAGGTCGTGGCGCAGTTGGCGCCCGCCAGCAGGCCGCCGACGTTGGTGGAGATCAGCACCGGCTGGTCGAAGGCGATCCAGCAGCGCGCGAGCCACGGCGCGAGCACCAGCACGCACGCTGCGGCCGCGACCAGCCCGGCGCGGCGGTGCCGCCAGGCCAGGGGCAGCACGAGCAGCCCGAGCAGCGCCAGCGCCTCGCCGCGCGTGAGTGCGGCCGCGGCGATCGCCACGCCCAGCACCGCGCCGCGCCGCGCGTCGGGCTCCTCGCGGAAGCGCAGCGCCGCCAGCAGCACGAGCGACAGGCACAGCGCGTAGACCGACTCCGAGCGCAGCGATCCGTCGGCCGCGATCAGCAGCGGGTAGACGGCCGCGATTCCGGCGGCGAGGAGCCCCGCCCGCGGACCCGCGACCCGGCGGGCGACCAGACCCACGACGACGATCGTGCCGGTGCCCGCGAGGACGCCGCCGAGGTGGTGCCACGCTGCCGACCGCCCCCCGGCCAGCGAGATCAGCGCCTCCAGGGTCGGGTACAGCGGCGGCTTGTCCGCCGAGGCGTGCTCCGCGCCCGTCGCGAGGTAGAGGAACGGCTGGATGTAGCCCTTGCCGTCGGCGAGCAGGTTGGCCTCCAGATGGAACTCCAGCGCGTCGCCCAGCAGCGGCTTGGACTTCACCAGCGCGAGCGCGTAGAGCAGGCGCAGCCCCAGCCCCGCCACGGCGATGAGCGCCAGGGCGCGCGAGAACCTCACGCGGCCCGCCGTCGCTCCCACAGGCCGGCCAGCGCGACGGCGGCAAGCACGAGCATTCCCATCTCGAACGCGTGGCGCAGCCGCGGAACCCCGTACCCGATCACCGCGCTGACACTCACCACGACCGCGGGCGCGAGCAGCACGAGCAGCGCGTCGCGGCGCCGCGTGCGCCACAGCACCGCGACCCCGCCCAGCGCGAGCAGCGCCAGTAGCCCGTAGACGACGACCCCGGCCTGCTCGACGCGGCGCTGGCGGCCCTCGGCGAACATCACCTGGCGCCGCGGCTGGTAGAGGTCCCACACGCGCAGCCAGCGGACGGCGGCGAGCACCGGCCAGCGCGAGACGTGGCCGGTGGCGTAGTCGACGCCCTCACGGCGCCAGATCGCCGCCTGACGCGCCTCGTTGTCGTCGCGGCGCTCGGAGATGCAGCGGATGTTCCAGCCACCGAGGTCGGCGCCGGAGTAGGTGAGCGGACAATTCGCGCCCGCGATCACGGTCGCGTCGTTCGTCGAGACGGGCACCAGCGCGCCGAAGCGGTCGGCATTGCGGATCGTCCACGGCGCCAGGGCGACGAGGCAGCCGAGCGTCGCGAGCACAGCGCGCAGCGGCCAGCCCGCCCCGCCGCGCCAGGCCGCGGGCCACGCCAGCAGCGGCACGAGCAGCAGGGCCTCGGAGCGCGCCGATGCAGCGACGCCGATCGCCACCCCCGCCACGACGGCCGCGAGCGCGCCCGGCGCGTCGATCAGCCGCCACGCCGCCAGCAGCGCGAGCACCACCAGCGGCCCGTAGAGCGTCTCGCTCATCAGCGCGCCGTCGACGGCGATCATCAGCGGGTAGCCCGCGCACAGTCCGGCGGCGAGGAGGCCGGTGCGCTCGCCGCCCGCCCGGCGGCCCAGCAGCCCGACGAGCACGATCGTCACCGCGCCCAGGATCAACCCGAGCGCGCGGTGCGACAGCTCGCTCGTGCCGCCGAGCAGCGAGACGGCCGACAGCGCCAGCGGGTACAGCGGCGGGTGCCCGGCCGACGGCGAAGGGCGGTGCTCGAAGAGCCATTTGTAGGGCTCGATGAACCCGTGGCCGTCGGCGATCAGGTTCGCCTGCCAATGGTAGAAGTGCCAGTCGCCGATCCCGGTGACGTGTCGGCCGACGGTCAAGAGGTAGAGCGCGCGCAGCGCGACGCCGGCCGCGGTCAGCCCGGCCAGTCGAAGGGCGAATGCCCGCGTCGGCCGACCCACGGCTGACAGTATGGACGCCGATGCGGACCGCCGCCGACCGCTACCCGCTCGTGGATGCCCTGCGCGCGATCGCCGCCATCGCCGTCCTCGGCACCCACGCCGCGTTCTTCGCCGGCGCCGAGGCGCCGGGCTCGCTCACCGGCCACTTCACCATGCGCCTGGAGGTCGGGGTGGCGATCTTCTTCTGCATCTCGGGCTTCCTGCTCTACCGGCCGTTCGCCGCTGCCCGGGCCGACTGTGCGCCGGCGGTCGCGACGGGCGCCTACGCGTGGCGGCGGTTGTTGCGCATCGTGCCGGCCTACTGGGTGGCGCTGGTCCTGTCGGCGTGGTGGCTGGGCAAGAGCGACGTGTTCACCGGCGGCGGGCTGTGGACGTACTTCGGCTTCGCGCAGACGTGGCGCGAGGCGACGATCGGGGGCGGCCTCACCCAGGCCTGGACGCTGTGCGTCGAGGTCGTCTTCTACGCGTTCCTGCCGGTCTGGGCGTGGCTCATGCGCCGCACCGGGCGCTCGCTGCGGGCGGAGGCGATCGGCCTGGCTGCGTTGTTCACGATCTCGGTCGCGTGGAAGGTCGTCGTGCTGGCCACTGGCCCGCAGGCGCAGATCCGCGTGACTCCGGAGCTGCTCGCCCTGCCCGCCTACCTCGACCAGTTTGCGCTGGGGATGGGCCTGGCCGTGCTGTCGCTGTGGCTGCGCGACGGCCCCGAGCCGCGCTGGGCGCGCCTGGCCGACTTCTCGTGGGCGTTCGCGGCGGTGGCGTTTGTCGTCGTGAGCCTCGGGATCGGGATCGGCGACCGGCTGTTCGAGGCGATGACGCCGGAGCAGTACCTGGCGCGCCACTACCTCTACGCGCTCATCGGCATCGCGATGCTCGCGCCCGCCGTCGTCGGCACCGCGCGTGGGGGCCCGGTCCGGGCGCTGCTGGCCAACCGCGCGCTGGCCTGGCTCGGCCTCGTCTCCTACGGGATCTACCTCTGGCACGACACCGTGCTCGCGCTGATCGCGCGCTGGCACTTCGAGAGCATCGCCGTCCCCCATCCCTACATCGCGTGGCCGGTCGCCGGGCTCGCGGGAGCCACCCTGATCGCGGCGATCAGCTGGTACGGGCTGGAGCGGCCGATCCTGTCGCTGCGGCGTCTGGTGCCCGCCCGCGGCGGGCGGGCGGGCGGGCACGAGACGCCTATGGCCGACGGGCTGGCGGCGGCACCCCGCGCGGATTGAGCGCCCGGGCGCGTGCCAGGGCACGCTCGTCGCCGGTCAGGCGCCCGAGCGCCAGCCAGCCGAGGTAGTCCTGGGGGCTGTCGCGCACCATGCGCCGGGCCAGCTGCCGCGCCGGTGCGGCGCGACCGTTCTGCGCCAGCAGGGCCGCGGCGACGGCCCGGTCGCGCGGGTCGCCGCAGTGGTCGGCGACGGCTGTCGCGGCTGCGGCGGAAGAGATCCCGTGGCGCACGGCGGCGCCTGCCTCCGTGCAGCGCTGGTCGCTGCGCAGGCCGGTCACGGCGACGACCGCGCAGACGGCGGCCAGGACGATGAGCAGCGCACGGGTGACCAAGAGCGCCATCGTAATCGGCCCACGCGGTCCCTCGCCGCTGCTCCGGGTCGTCGCTATGCTCGGCGCCGATTGGCCCTCGTCGCCCCCGCCCCCGGCGGCGCCCCCGCACCCCCCGCGCTCTCGCCGCCGCCGGGCCAGCCGCGCTTCCCGCATGTCGACGCCGTTCGCGCGCTCGCGGCGCTCGGCGTCGTCGCGGTGCACGTGGCGGCGTTCTCGGGGGTCACGACCTCCAGCCGTGCGGGCGCGTTCACCGCGCGGCTGGACGTGGGCGTGGCGATCTTCTTCTGCCTGTCGGGCTTCCTGCTCTACCGCCCCTACGCCGCGACGGCGCGCGCCGGGCGACCGAGCGTGGCGCTGCACGACTACGCGCGACGCCGTGCCCTGCGCATCCTGCCCGCGTACTGGTTCGCACTGGCCGTCCTCGCGCTGTGGCCGGGGCTGAACTTCACTGGCGGGTGGTGGCGGTACGCGCTCCTCCTGCAGGCCTACGACTCCCACACGGTGCTGGGCGGCATCCCACCCGCGTGGACGCTGTGCGTCGAGATCAGCTTCTATGCGCTGCTGCCGCTGTACGCCCTGGCGCTGCGGCGCGCGCGGGGCTCGGTCGCGGTCGAGCTCGCGGTGCTCGCCGCCCTGTCGCTCGCCGTGCTCGCGTTCCGCACCGCGCTGCACCACGACGGCGCGGCCCACACGATCGAAGGCGCGCTGCCCGGGCTCTTCGACTGGTTCGCGGTCGGAATGGCGCTCGCCGTCCTCAGCGTGGCCGGCCGCCTGCCCGCGCGTGCCCCGTGGGCCTGGTGGGCCGTGTCCGTCGGGCTGTTCGCACTGGTGAGCACCGCGGTCGGCGCCCCGCGGACCTACGACGAGCGGGCCTGGTCGGGCGCGGGCTGGCTGGCGGTCCACGTCCTCTACGCCGCGATCGCCGTCTCCGTGGTGCTCCCGGCGATCGCCGGGCGAGACGACCGCGGCCCGCGCAGGGTCCTGCGCGTGCGCGTGCTCGCGTGGCTCGGACTGATCTCCTACGGGATCTTTTTGTGGCATTGGCCCCTCCTGGCGGAGCTGCGCGATCACGGGGTGCATGGCTGGGCTGCCCTGGTGGCGATCGGCCTCCCACTGACCGTTGCCTGCGCGGCCCTGAGCTACCACCTCGTCGAGCGACCGCTGCTCACGCGCAAGTGACCCCGGCGCTGGCGGTCACCGCGTTGGCCAAGCGCTATCGCGGCGGAGTCGATGCCCTGCGCGGGGTCGACCTCGAGGTCGGAGCGGGCGAGCTCGTCGGTCTGCTCGGCCCCAACGGCGCGGGCAAGTCGACGCTCGTGAAGTCAGCGGTCGGCCTCGTCCGCCCCACCGGCGGGACCATCGACGTCTGCGGCGCGCCGGCCGGCAGCCCCGCTGCGCGCCGCGCGCTCGGCTACCTCGCCGAGCTCTTCCGCTTCCCCGGCTGGTCGACGGCCGACGAGCTGCTGAAGCTCCACCAGCGCCTGGCGGGGTCGGAGGGCGGCGCCGGCGAGCGCGCCGAGCTGCTCGAGCTGGTGGGCCTGCCCGACGTGGCCGCGCGGCGCATGGAGACGATGTCCAAGGGCATGCAGCAGCGCGTCGGCATCGCCCAGGCACTGGTCGGCCGGCCGCGCCTGCTGCTGCTCGACGAGCCTACGAGCGCGCTGGACCCCGCCGGGCGGCGCATCGTGCGCGACCTGCTCGTCGAGCTGCGCCGCCGCGGCGTGGCGGTGCTGCTCAACACGCACCTGCTCAGCGAGGTCGAGCACGTCTGCGACCGAGTGGCGATCATCGACCGCGGCGAGCTGCTGGCCGCCGGCTCGCCCGCGGAGCTCGCCAACCCGCAGGGCGTGGAGATCGAGACGGCGTCGGGCACGCGGCACTTCGCCGGCGCGACGCGCGACGCGGTGCCCGACCTCGTCGCGCGCCTGGTCGCCGAGGGCGAGCGCGTCTACGACGTGCGCGTCGTGCGCTCGTCACTCGAGGACGCCTACCTGGCCGCGATCGAGCGCAACGCATGAGGGCCTCCGCCGCCGACGCGCTCGTCGTCGCGCGCCACGCGCTGCGCGAGTCGCTCCGCCGTCGCGTGTTCGCCGTCGTGCTCGGGATCACCGCCGCGTTCGGCGCCCTCTACGCGTGGGGCGCGTCGGAGCTGTTCGCCGATACGAACAACCTCGGGGGCCCGGAGTTCGGCCTCGACGCGCGCACGCTCGCCGGTGCGACGATGCTCGGGCTGACGATGTTCGGCACGCTCTTCCTCGGCTCGATCCTCGCCGTGTTCCTTACCATCGGCGCGGTCCGCGGGGACGCCGAGACCGGGCTGCTCCAACCGCTGGTCGTGCGCCCGCTCGGGCGCACCGCCTACCTCACCGGGCGCTTCGCCGCCGCCGCGTCGGTGGCGATGGCCTACGTCGCCGTCGTCTACGCGGCCGCCGTGATCGTCACCGGCGTCATCGGCGACTGGTGGCCCGACCATCCCGTCGCGTCGGGGGTGCGCATCGCCCTCGCGGTCGCCGTGATCGCAGCCCTATCGCTGCTGGGCTCGGTGTTCCTGACCTCGACGGCGAACGGCATTGCGGTCCTGATGGTGTTCGGCGCCGGCCTCGTCTCGGGGCTGCTGGGGACGATCGGCGAGGCGCTGAACTCCGGGCGCCTGCAGTCGATCGCCGACACCGCGGCGTGGCTGCTGCCCTTCGAGGCGCTCTACCGCGACGCGTTGCGCCTCCTCGTCCGCGACATCCCGGGGGTCACCGGGGCCATCGTCCAGCTCGGGCCGCTGGGCGGCTCGCACGACGCCGGGCCGTGGCTGCTGCCGTGGGTCGTGTTCTACGTGCTCGGCGTGATGGCGCTCGCGGCGCTGGCGTTCGCTCGCCGCGACCTCTGACCTGCGTCAGCGGGGCAGCAGCACGAGGTAGTCGCCGAAGCGCCGGGCGGGCCTGAACGAGCGCGCGATGGCCTCGTCGAGCACGTGCGCGCCGCTGGAGCGCGCTGAGCCGTTGGGTTCGAGCTGCGTCGCGGCCGGCGCGTCCCAGCGGATCACCGCGCGGGTGGAGCGCAGGTCCCGTGCCATCTCGCGCTGGGCGGCGGCCGTCGTCACGACGCCCGGCTGGATGACGTCGTAGCGCGTGGGGTTGCGCCGTTCGAGCAGCACGTTGAGCAGCGGGTCGCCCACGCGCACGCGGTCGAAGCGCGGCGGCGCGACGAGCACGCGGCGGCCCGGCGCCACGTAGTCCCGCACGTAGGGCAGCAGGCCCGCGAGCGCCCGCGCGTCGGCCGGGTCCGTGCGCACGCCGTCGGCCGCCGCGGCCGGGATCGCCGCGAGCGCCGGCGGGTGCAGCGCCTGCCCGGCGCGGCGCTCGAGCCCGTGCAGCGCGATCAGGGCGAGCACCGCGGCCAGCGCGACCCGGGGCGCCCGGCGCGGCTCGCTGGCCGCGGCGAGCGCAAGTGCGACGGCGAGCACGACCGACAGCGGCGACAGGTGGAACTCGTCGGTGCGCGCCA
>JBDTYI010000264.1:0-6429 GCA_040005775.1 Solirubrobacteraceae bacterium | reverse complement strand
GTGAACTCGGGCTGGCGGAAGCCGCGCAGGTCCTCGTCGCGGAAGCAGCGCGCGATCTGGAAGTAGCGCTCGTAGCCGGCGACCATCAGCAGCTGCTTGAACAGCTGCGGCGACTGCGGCAGCGCGTACCAGGCGCCGGGCTGCAGGCGCGAAGGCACGAGGAAGTCGCGGGCGCCCTCGGGCGTCGAGCGCGTGAGGATCGGCGTCTCGATGTCGAGGAAGTCGCGCTCGCCGAGCACGTCGCGCATCGTCTTGACGATCCGGTGGCGCAGCTCCATGGTCCGCGCCATCACGTCGCGGCGCAGGTCCAGTGCGCGGTGCTGCAGGCGCAGCATCTCGTCGACCTCGACGTCCTCGTCGATCGGGAACGGCGGCGTCTCCGACGACGCCAGGCGATCGAGCTCGCTCACGGAGATCTCGACGGCGCCGGTCGCCATGCTCGGGTTGACCTGCGCCTCCTCGCGCGCGACGACCCTGCCCAGCGCGGTGACGACATGCTCGGGGCGCAGCGACTCGGCCAGCGCGAACGCCTCGGCGGCGTCGGGATGCAGCACGAGCTGCACCAGGCCGCTGCGGTCGCGCAGGTCGATGAAGATCAGGCCGCCGTGGTCGCGGCGGCGGTGCACCCACCCGGCCAGGCGGACCTCGTCGCCGACGCGCGCGGCGTCCAGCGAGCCCGTCCACGCGTCGCGGAAGGCGTTGGCGCGCGGAGGCTTCACAGCCGGCCCCGGCCCTTGAGGACGTGGGCGATCGCGGCCGCCGCCGAGGGCAGGTCCTCCTGCTCGCCGGAGTCCATGTCGCGCAGGCGTGTCGTGTCTTCAGCCACGACGGCAACGTAGCGGGCGCCCGCCCGGTCGGCCTGCTTGAGCTGCCCCTTGAGCGAGCGCCCGCCCAGCTCCTGCTGCACGGCCAGGCCGGCGGTGCGCGCCTCGTGGGCCAGCGCGAAGGCCTGTACGCCCGCGCCGTCCTCGTGGGCGACGTAGAGGTCGCAGAACGGCGTCGCGGCCGGGTGCGCGCCGGCGGCGATGAGCATCCGCTCGATCCCGGCGGCCCAGCCCATCCCGGGCGTCTCGGGCCCGCCGAGCATCCCGATGAGCGAGTCGTAGCGCCCGCCTCCGCCCACGCCCGACTGCGCGCCGAGCGCGTCGGAGGTGAACTCGAAGATCGTGCGCGTGTAGTAGTCCAGGCCGCGGACGAGCGTGTCGTCGATCTCCCACGGGATCCCGGCGGCGCCCAGGCGCGCGCAGACCTCGTCGAAGTGCTCGGCGTCGGCGGCGTCGAGCTCGTCCATCAGCCGCGGCGCGTCGCGCATGACCTCCACGGTGCCGCGGTCGGAGGCGTCGAAGGCGCGCAGCGGGTTGAGGTCGATGCGCGCGACGACCTCTTCGCTCAGGTGGCTCTGGTGCACGCGCAGGTAGGTGGTCAGCTTCTCGCGGTAGTCGGCGCGGGTCGCCGGCCTGCCCAGGGACCCCAGGCGCAGGCGCACGTCGCCGACCTCCAGCTCGCCCAGCAGCGCGTGCAGCAGCACGATCGACTCGGCGTCGACGGCGGGGTCGTCGGAGCCGATCGCCTCCGCCCCCACCTGCCAGAACTGCCGGTAGCGCCCGGCCTGGGGCTTTTCCTGGCGGAAGAAGCTCGACAGGTACCAGAGCTTCACCGGCTGCGCGAGCGTGTGCATGCCGTGCTCGAGGTAGGCGCGGCAGATGGGCGCGGTCCCCTCGGGGCGCAGCGTCAGCGACCGGCCGCCGGCGTCCTCGAAGGAGTACATCTCCTTCCGGACGATGTCGGTCGCCTCTCCGACGCCGCGGGCGAACAGCTCGGTGGCCTCGAACGTGGGCGTCTCGGCGCGGCGGTAGCCCGCCGCCTCGAGGATCGACCGCGCGGCCACCTCGACGCGCAGGCGATCGGACGCCTGCTCCGGCAGCACGTCGTACGTGCCCCGGGGCGCCTGCAGCTTCGGGTGGCTCACAGACGCGACAGGTCGGTCAGGAAGGGGTTGTGCGCGCGCTCGGCGCCGAGCGTCGTGAGGCCCATGTGGCCCGGATGGACCCGCGTGTCGTCGTCGTAGCGCTCGAGGAGCATCGCGATCGACTGCAGCAGCGTGCGGCCGTCGCCGCCGGGCAGGTCGACGCGGCCCACCGAGTTCTCGAAGAGGACGTCGCCGCTGAACAGGCCGTCGGCGATCGCGTAGGTGACGTGGCCGGGACTGTGGCCGGGCGTGAAGAGGACGTCGATGTCCAGGCCGCTGATCTGCAGACGATCACCGCCCTTGACTGTGTGCTCGGGGTCCCAGCCCTCGATCGGGCCGAACATCGGCGGGTAGAAGGCGCCGGGGTCCTGCATGACCGGCACCTCGAGCTCGGGGCAGTACACGGGCGCACCGGTCGCGCGGGCGATCGGCGCGACCGCGCCGATGTGGTCGAAGTGGGTGTGCGTGAGCAGGATCGCGCCCAGCTCGGCGCCGAGGTCGTCGATCGCGCCCAGCAGGCGCTCCGCCTCGTCGCCCGGGTCGACGATGACCACCTCGGTCGCAACGTCGCTGGAGCGCACCAGGAAGCTGTTCTCCTGGAGCTGGCCGACGGTGAACATGTGGACGTCCATCAGGTCTTCGCCTTCCTCGGCTCCACCTTCGCCTCGACCGCTTGCTTGCGGCGGCGCTTGTAGAAGTAGCTGTCCATCAGGTATCCCATGGGCGTGTAGAGCAGGAGCATGAACACGCCCAGCGCGATCGCCGGCAGCGGCTTCTGGCCGAAGGCGAGCACGACGACGCCGATGAAGATCACGATGGCGAACAGCGCGCGCTGGAAGGCGCCGATCCACGTCGGCGGCTTGGCGAAGCGGTTGGCGCGGGCCTGGGCCATCGTGCCGCCCCCGCTCTTGGCCCGCTTGCCCTTCGCGGGCGCGACGTCGGGCCGGTTGCGCCCGGTGCGCCCGCGCGTCTCGACGAATCCGGCGGCGTTGCCGCGATGCTTGGTCTGCCGCTTCTTCTTCGTCGAGGCCATGGCTCTCAGACTAGTGACTGAGGCGCTCCTCGACCGTCGCGCGGTTGCGGATCGCGACGCGGTCGGGCCAGCCGTCGAACGCGGCCTGCGGCGCGAGGCCGACGAGCTCGGCTTCGGCGACGGGCGCGTGGCGCTCCACAGCGGCCAGCAGGCGGGCGAGCGGCAGCGCGCGGTGGTCCTCGACGTTGCACGACACCTGGGCGACGCCGTCGCGCGCAGCGAGTGTGAGCCCGATCGCGCGCAGGCCCGGCTGGCCCTCGTCGCCCGACTCGCGCAGCGCCGCGGCGATCGCGCGGGCCTCGGCCAGGCCGGCCGGCGCGGCGAGCTCGAGGTTGAAGGCCACCAGGGGCGGGCGCGCGGTGACCAGGGTGGCGCCCGCGCTCGGGTGCAGCGCGCGCGGGCCGAAGTCCGGGGGCGTGCCGCGCTGGGTGAGACCGGCGCGGCCGCCGGCGCGCAGCTGCGCGCGGGTCCGGCCGCCGGCGAGCGCGCCGTAGAGGAAGACCGCAAGCCCCAGCTCAGCCCCGAGGCGGTCGCCGAGCACGAGCGCCTCGGCCACGGCGGCCCCGCGGCAGGCGTCGTCGAGGTGCACGACGGGGGCGACGTCCAGCGCCCCCACGTGGGGATGCAGGCCGCGGTCCTGATCGAGGTCGATCCGCGCGACGACCTCGCGCGCGCCCTCCGCGAGTGCGGCCGACAGCACACCGGGGTCGCCCGCGAGCGTGAACACTGCGCGGTGGTGGTCGGGGTCGGCGTGGACGTCGAGCACCCGCGCGCCCCCGCGCGCGAACGCGGCGCCGATCGCGTCGAGCGCCGCCGTGTCGCGGCCCTCCGAGACATTGGGGACGGCGAGCAGGGTCAGTGGATCAGCACCTTCAGGCCGATGAGCAACAGCCCGAAGGCCGCGCAGACCAGGCCGGCGCCGAGCGCTCCGCGCGTCGAGCGCCCCGAGCGCCGCCCGGCGGCCAGGCCCCAGCCGAACAACTCGACGACGCCGAGCGCGAGGGCGATCGTCACGCCCGTGCCGCGCGACCACAGGCCCAGCGCCGCGAGTGTCAGCGCCACGACCGCCGGAAGCGCTGCCTGAACCATCGGCCATTCCTGCCGAGCCAGGTGGCGCAGCGCGCCCGAGCGCCCGTCGCGGGCCACAGCGCGCGAGATCGTCTCGGCGTAGACGTGGGCCACCCAGAAGACGAGCATCGTCGCGCTCACGCCGCCGACGATCTCCATCGGCCGTTCGTCGTGGCGCGAGAGGGCGACGACCGCGGAGCCGGCCAGCACCTGCCCGTAGATCGCGCTGGAGAAGTCGGTGTCGGGAGCAAGGCGCACGATCAGCGCCGGCGCAGCCTGCGCCACAGCCACAGCGGCGTCGTGGAGAGCATGAAGCGCCGGCCCTCACGAGCGCGCTCGCCCTCGAACGCCCGGGCGTAGCGCGTCGCGCGGGCGGCGTCGTCGTAGTGCTTCATCCCGCCCGGCGTGCCGCAGCGGCGGCAGTCCCACATGAGGTCGCGGCCCTCCGCGTGGAACTGCCAGTCGTGTCCGAATAGACGACAACCGATTGCGCCGGGCTTCCCCTGGGGTAGGTCAGGCGACGTGGCCACAGAGACCGGCACGATAGAGACACGGATCCCCGCCAGGCTGGACCGCCTGCCGTGGTCGAAGTTCCACTGGCGGGTGCTCTTCGGCCTGGGCACCGTGTGGATCCTCGACGGCCTCGAGGTGACGATGGTCGGGTCGGTCGCGTCGCGGCTGACCGAGAAGGGCAGCGGCATCTCGATCAGCACCGGCCAGATCGGCACCGCGGCGGCCTTCTACGTGGCGGGCGCGTGCATCGGCGCCCTGTTCTTCGGCCAGCTCACCGACAGATTCGGGCGCAAGAAGCTCTTCACGATCACGCTCGGCGTCTACATCGTCGCGACGGTCGCCACCGCCTTCGCCCCCACGGCGCTCTACTTCTTCGTCGCGCGGTTCATCACCGGCGCGGGCATCGGCGGCGAATACGCGGCGATCAACTCCGCCATCGACGAGCTGATCCCCGCCCGTGCGCGCGGCCGCGTCGACCTGATGATCAACGGCTCGTACTGGCTGGGCTCAGCCGCGGGGTCGGCTGCGGCGCTGGTGCTGCTCAGCTCGCTGTTCGCCACCGACATCGGCTGGCGCCTGGCCTTCGGGATCGGCGCGATCCTGGGCGTCGGCATCCTGGTCGTGCGCCGCAACGTCCCCGAGAGCCCGTGCTGGCTGTTCATCCACGGCCAGGACGAGGAGGCCGAGCGGATCGTCGACTCGATCGAAAGCGAGGTGCGCGAGGAGCCCGACGAGCCGCTGACCGAGCCCGAGGACTCGATGCGCGTCGAGCAGCGCAAGACGATCTCCTTCCGCGAGATCGCCCACGTGGCGTTCACGAAATACCCCAAGCGCGCCGCGCTGGGGCTCGCGCTCTTCGTCGGGCAGGCGTTCATCTACAACGCCGTCACGTTCGACCTCGGGACGATCTTCACCGAGTTCTACAAGGTGTCCTCGGGCACCGTCCCGATCTTCATCATCATCTTCGCGCTGTCGAACTTCATGGGCCCGCTGCTGCTCGGCCGCTGGTTCGACACCGTGGGGCGCAAGCCGATGATCGCCGGCACCTACCTCGCCGCGGCGGTGCTGACCGCGATCACGGCGATCCTGTTCGCCAACGGCAGCCTGGGCAAGTGGGGCTTCGAGGCGATGATCGTGCTCACGTTCTTCTTCGCCTCGGCCGGGGCGAGCGCCGCCTACCTCACGGTGAGCGAGATCTTCCCGATGGAGACCCGCGCGCTGGCGATCGCGTTCTTCTTCGCCATCGGCACCGCGCTGGGCGGCATCACCGGCCCGCTGCTGTTCGGCAAGTTCATCGCCAGCGGCGACGAGAGCCAGGTGGCGATCGGCTTCTTCATCGGCGCCGCGCTCATGGCCGTCGGCGGGATCACCGAGATCTTCTTCGGGGTCAAGGCCGAGGGACAGAAGCTCGAGGACATCGCCGAACCGCTCACGGCGGAGGCCGCGCGCGCGAGCGACGACTCGGGCGACGGCGGCGCAAGCAAGGACGAGACCGAGATCGACGAGCCCGCGCGCCTGCGGCGCGAGCGTGACGAGCGCATCCGCGGCCGCTCCACCGCCACCCTCGAACGCGAGCGCGCCGGGCGCCGCCGCTACCGCCTCGGCCCCGGCTCGGCCTCCTACGCCCCGGGCATGAGCATGCTCGGCACCAGCTTCCGGTCGCGCCAGGACACCGGCAGCGCGCGCGACACCGAGATCGACGCGATCTCCCGCGCGCTGGGCGAGGGCGGCGAGATGACCCGCCAGGAGCTGGCGCGGCGCGTCAACGCGCGGCGCTGGGGCCCCGGGCGCTTCCGCGGCGCGCTGGCCGACGCGCTCGCCGAGGGCAGCGCGCGCCGCGTCGGGC
>JBDTYI010000263.1:0-3799 GCA_040005775.1 Solirubrobacteraceae bacterium | reverse complement strand
AGCGGCGGCGCCCCGCGCTTGGCGCGCTTGGCGTTGATGGCCGCGCGCATCTGGTCGTGGTCGTCGATCTCGTTCTGCACTTCGAGCTCGGCGGAGCGCGTCGGGCGCCAGTCGAGCTGCTCGGCACCGGAGCCCGGGTAGAAGCGCCCGAGCAGCAGGACGAAGACGACGAGCACGCCCAGCAACCCGGCCATGACGATCACGAAGGGGTCCACGGGTGTGCGAGTCTACGCCGCCTCTTGGCTACATCTCCAGCAGCAGTCTTCGCCGAGCACGCCGGGCGCGGCGAGCTGGCCTACCAGCTCGCGGCCGACGGAACCGCCGTCTTTCCACCGCGCCTCGTGCAGCCCGGAACGGGCCTGGCCCTCGAATGGCGCGTCAGCGCGGGCGCGGGCACCGTGTACGCGACAACTGTCGTGCGCAAGCGCGACGCCGAGCCGCGCAGCCTCGTGCTCGTCGACCTCGACGAGGGCTTTCGCATGATGAGCCGGGTCGACGGCGTCGCGGCCGAGGACGTCGCGATCGGCCAGCGCGTGCAGGTGCGCTTCGACGACGGCACGGCGGTGTTCGCGCCGTGCTGACGCCGGTGGCGATCGCGGGCGCGGCCGAGTCGGACATCGGCAAGGTCGAGGATGGCCTCACCCCTACCGACCTCATGGTGCAGGCGTCGCTGCGCGCGCTGGAGGACTGCGGCCTTCGGATCTCCGACGTCGATGGCCTGTTCGCTGCCACGACGCAGCTGCCGATGGCCACGCTGAACCTCGGCGAGCAGCTCGGCGTGCGCCCTCGCTACACCGACGCCACCCAGATTGGCGGCTCGTCCCCGATCGCGCACATCGATCACGCGCGCGCGGCGATCTCCACGGGCCTGTGCGACGTGGCGCTGATCGCCTATGGCTCCACGCAGCGCTCGGTCGGCCGCGGCAACGCGAGCGTGCAGGAGATCGATCCCTACGAAGCGCCCTACGAGCCGCCGCTGCCCGTCGCGGCCTACGCGCTGGCCGCCGGCCGGCACATGCACCAGTTCGGCACGACGCGGGAGCAGCTCGCGTCGGTTGCGGTGTCCGCGCGGCAGTGGGCGAAGGACAACGAGCGCGCGTGGTCGCGCGACAGGCTCACGATCTCCGACGTGCTCGACAGCCCGATGATCTGCGACCCGCTGACGCTGCGCGACTGCTGCCTGGTCACCGACGGCGGCGGCGCGCTGGTCGTCGTCAGCGCCGCGCGGGCGCGAGACCTGCGCCGCGACCCCGTCCACGTGCTCGGCGTCGGCGAGGCGCACTGGCACCGCCACGTGTCCTCGATGGGAGACCTCACCGTCACCGCCGCGTCGGAGTCGGGCCCGCGGGCGTTCGCCGAGGCCGGGCTGACCCCGGCCGACGTGCAGTGCGCGCAGCTCTACGACGCGTTCACCATCACGCCGATCCTGTTCCTGGAGGACCTCGGCTTCGTCGAGAAGGGCGAGGGCGGGCCGTTCGTCGCCGACGGCAACATCGCTCCCGGCGGCTCGCTGCCGGTGAACACCAACGGCGGCGGGCTGAGCTACGGGCACCCCGGCATGTACGGCGCGATGCTCATGGTCGAGGCCGTCCGGCAGGTTCGCGAGGGCGGCATGGACGTCGTCCTGGCCCACGGCAACGGCGGCGTGATGTCGAGCGAGTGCACGGCGATCCTGGGGTCGGACGTGACGCAACGCTGAGGTCCGATGTTGCTCTAGGGTCGCCGCTGTGGACTTCGAACTGACAGACGAGCAGCAGCTCATCAAGAGCACGGCCCGTGAGTTCGCCGACAAGGAGATCGTTCCGGTCGCCGGCGAGAACTCGCGCAACCATCACTTCGACACCGAGCTGGTGCAGAAGATCGCCGACCAGGGCTATCTCGGCGCGATCGTCCCGCGCGAGTACGGCGGCGCCGGTCTGGACTACATCACCTACGCGTTGCTGTGCGAGGAGATCGGGCGCGGCTGCTCGGCGATGCGCACCGTCATCAGCGTGCAGACGTCGCTCGTCTGCTCGACGATCCTCAAGTGGGGCACCGAGGAGCAAAAGCAGCAGTACCTGCCGAAGCTCTGCTCGGGCGAATGGCTGGGCTGCTTCGGCCTCACCGAGCCCGACACCGGCTCCGACGCCGCCAACCAGAAGACGCGCGCGGTCAAGCAGGACGACGGCACCTGGAAGATCAACGGCTCCAAGATGTGGATCTCGCTGGGCAACCACGCCAAGCTCGCGCTCGTCTTCGCCCAGACCGACCCCGAGAAGAAGCACCGCGGCCTTGCGTGCTTCCTGGTCGAGACCGAGGGCCAGGACGGCTTCCAGCCCCAGGAGATCAAGGGCAAGATGGGCCTGTGGGCGTCGGACACGGCCCAGATCGGGCTCGACGACGTGATCGCGGACGAGAACTCGCTGCTGGGCGAGATCGGCGACGGCTTCAAGGTCGCCATGAGCGCGCTGGACTCCGGGCGCTACTCGGTGGCCGCCGGCTGCGTCGGCATCTGCCAGGCGTCGGTCGAGGAGTCGGTCAAGTACGCGAAGGAGCGCGAGGCCTTCCAGAGGCCGATCGCCTCCTTCCAGCTCGTGCAGGACATGATCGCCGAGATGGTCGTGCGCACCGACGCCGCACGGCTGCTGGTGTACCGCGCCGGCGCGCTGAAGGACAAGGGCGCGCCCTCGACCACCGAGACGTCGATCGCCAAGCTGTTCGCGACCGAGGCGGCCTGCTGGTCGGCCGACCGGGCGATCCAGGTGCACGGCGGCTCGGGGTACTCCGACGACTTCCCGGTCGAGCGCTTCTTCCGCGACGCCCGTGTGACGACGCTCTACGAGGGCACCTCGCAGATCCAGAAGCTGATCATCGGCCGCGCGACGACTGGCATCAACGCGCTGATCCCGTCGTAGAGCAGCGCGCCCCTGGGGCCTTCCCCAGGGTCACGACGCCTGGCAGCCGCCTGGCGCGGGCCCCGCGCCGGGCGTAGCGTCGTGACCATGACCGAGACACGGCGGGCGGGAACAGTCCCACATGGCCTGCTGGCCGGCTCGGCGGTCGTCGCGCTGCTGCTGTTCGCCGGCGGCGCGCTGGCACTCGCCGCGCTCGTGCTCGACTCGACGACGACGTCGGCGCGCTCGATCCCGGTCACGCGCGCGATCGACGTGCGGACGCTGGGCGGCGGCGACCTCGAGGTCGCTGCGAGCGCCGGCCGGGGCGCGCGGCTGACCACGCGCGAGCAGGGCGCCCTCGCGCGCCCGCACGTGCGCGTCTCGAGCGCGGCGGGGCGGCTGACGCTGCGCGACGGCTGCGCTTCGGTGCCGTTCTCGCGCTGCCGCGCATCGTTCCGCCTCGAAGTGCCCGCCGGCACGCGCGTGCGCCTCGAGACCGGCCCGGGCGACGTGCGGGTGAGCGGGCGCCTGGGCGCCACCGACGCCCGGGCGGGATCGGGCGACGTGATGGTCATCGGCGCGAGCGCGCCGCTGCGGCTGCGCACCGGATCGGGCGACGTGCACGCCGAGACGACGGGCCCGGACGTCGACGCCGAGTCGGGGAGCGGCGACGTCGACCTGCGCGCGCCGCGGGCTCGCTCGGTGCGGCTTCGCGCGGGCTCCGGCGACGTGACAGCCCGGGTGGCCGACGCGCCCTACTCGGTGCGCGCCGACACGGGTTCCGGCGACGAGCGGGTGACCGTTCCCACCGACCCGCGGGCACCGCGCTCCATCGATGCCCGAACCGGCTCCGGCGACGTGCGCCTCGCCTCAGTGTCGTAGCGTGCGGCCGCGTGAGCGGCACACCAGAAGTCATCGGCGTCATC
>JBDTYI010000262.1:0-4342 GCA_040005775.1 Solirubrobacteraceae bacterium | reverse complement strand
GCGCGCAACCCGTCCAACAACACGTCCAGCGCCTACACCAAGGAGACGCAGATCGTCGGCTCGGTCGCCCAGAACCAGGGCGGCGTGGCCGCGTTCACCGGTGGCTACGTGACCCGCCAGTCCAACAAGTCCGCCACCGGCGGCGGCGCGATCTACGGCTGCCGCGCGAAGGCGGGCACCGAGTCATGCGTCGCGGCGAACAACCTGGCCGACGGCGACGCGTTCCGCTTCCAGAGCGACCCGCGCGCCGGCACGGTCGGGCAGATCCGCTTCGGCCTCGACCCGAGCAAGACCGTCGACAAGCCGCCGTTCACCACCAACGGCACCGGGCTGGTCAAGAACCTCAACGCCGACCAGGTCGACGGCAGGTCCGCCGATGAGTTCGTGACCAAGGACAGCGTCCTCTTCGCGACCGTCGCCACCGACGGCGCCATCGCCAACAGCCGCGGCGTCCCGGCTGACGCCCGCGCGACGGTCGCGCCGAGCACCGGCGGCAACGAGGTGTTCACGGTCCCGTTCTCGGGCGATGTGAGCAAGTGCGCCTACACCGCCAGCCCGACCGACGTCGACGCGACGACGCTCGCCGTCGGCCCGGGCAGCGACAAGAACACCGTGACGGTGACCGAGAAGGGCGCGACGCCCTACGGGTTCCACCTCCAGGTCACCTGCTGAAACGGGGGGCAGCCCAGCGTCCGCCGGTCCCGGGGTGGGTGCCGGCGGGCGCTGTACGCGCCCCCGCTACGGCTCGACCAGCCCGCGACGGATCGCGTAGCGGGTGAGCGCGACGCGATCGCGCAGCCCGAGCTTGTCGAGCACGTTGCTGCGGTGGCGCTCGACCGTGTTCTCGGCGATGTGCAGCACGGCGGCGATCTCGCGGCTCGTGTACCCCTCGGCGATCAGCTTGACCACCTCCGACTCGCGGGGCGAAAGCGGATCGGCGGGCGCGGCCTGATCGCGGCGGCCGAGGAAGTCCTGTATCAGCGCCGCGACCCCGCGCGGGTAGAGGAACGGCTCGCCGCGCATCGCGGCCCGGCACGCGCGCACGAGGTCCTCGTGAGCGGCCGACTTCAGCACATAGCCCGACGCGCCCGCCCGCAGCGCCTCGAAGAAGAACTGCTCGTTGTCGTGCATCGAGAGGATCAGGACCCGCAGGCCCGGCCGCTGCTCGGTGAGCTGGCGGGCAGCCTGCACGCCGGTGAGGCGCGGCATCGCGACGTCGAGGACCGCGAGGTCGATGCCCTGGCGCAGGCCCTGTTCGACGGCCTGGACGCCGTCGCCGGCCTCGGCGACCACCGCGAAGTCGGGCTCGGCGTCGAGGATCAGGCGGATGCCGTGGCGGACGACCGCGTGGTCGTCGGCGAGCAGCACGCGCGTGGGCCCGGCGCTCACAGCTTCCACCGCGGCACCTCTAGGCTGACCTGGGTCCCGTGGCGCCCGTCGGCGCGCGCGGCGACGTCCAGCTCAGCCCCGATGGAGAGCGCGCGCTCGCGCATACCGCGGATCCCGCTCTCCGGCCGGCGGACGTCCGCCAGCCCGACGCCGTCGTCGCTGACCGTGAGCAGCACGTGGCCGTTGTGGCCGCGCAGAGACAGCTCGATCGTCTCCGGACGGGCGTGGCGCATCGCATTGGTCATGCTCTCCTGCGCGACGCGGTAGATCACGACCTCGGCGTCCGGGCCCACGGGCGGCAGCTCGCGGTCGAGGAGGCGCCGCACCTCGATGCCCGTGCGGCGCGTCATGCGCTCGCTGAGGTTCGTCAGCGCGGGAACGAGGCCGAGCGCGTCGAGCGCTTCGGGGCGCAGCCCGCGCGCGAGGCGGCGCACGTCCTCGACCGACGAGAGCAGGCCGTCGCGCACCTCGAGCACCTCGGGGCGCAAGTCCTCGGGGGCGCGCAGGGCGACGCGGTCGACCTGCAGGCCCAGTGCGGTCAGCGACTGGCCGATCTGGTCGTGCAGCTCGGCGGCAACGCGGCGGCGCTCGCCCTCGCGCTCGCTCAGCGCGCGCATGCCCGACTCCCGGCGCTCGGTCTCCAGGCGGTCGAGCATCTCGTTGAACGCGTCGGCGAGCAGCGTCAGCTCCGACGGGGGCGCGGGCGCGGGCAGCCGCTGGCCCGGCCGCATGGGGTCGATGAGGTGCATCAGCGCCGTCAGCCGGGTCAGCGGGCCCGTGGCCCGGCGGATCAGGACGACGTTGACCGCGATCATGACCGCAAGGCCGACGACGAGGGCGGGGATGCGCCCGTTGGCCGGCTCGAGGCTCAGCACGACGCACGCGGCGGTCAGCACGGTCGCGTTGGGCACCAGGAGCCGCCAGAACAGCGAGACGTAGTGTCCGCGCATGCGCGGAACCGTAACGCGCGCGGCCTCGGGGGTCAGCCGCCTGACGGCCGACGCGGACTCCGCCCGGGCAGCGGGCATCGATGTGGTCGGGGTGACGCGGGCGGCGATGGTGGCTGACCGTCCCCGCCGCATGGTGGTCAGCCACCACGCGGTCGGCAGCGCCGGCGGGCAGCATGAAGCCATGGCATTCCCGAGCCTGGCCCTGATCCGCGTCTTCGAGTACGACCCCGACCTCCTCGAGGGCATCAACCCCGAGACGGCATCCCAGCTGCGCGCCCGGGTGGGCGTACGGCGCTCGTGGGCCGACCAGGGCGCCTGGGGAGCGGACTTCGCGGAGGAGGATCTGGACGGCCACCTCGGGATGCTCGTCGTCGACGGCCTGATCGTGCGCACCGTGCATCTGGCCGGCCGGGAGAGCTCCGAAGTGGTCGGCCCGGGTGACCTCATCCGCCCGTGGGACAGCGAGGACCCGGCCACCTCGGTCGAGTCGGCCAGCGACTGGCACGTCCTGCAGCCCACCACGTTCGCCGCGCTCGACCGGCGCTTCGCCGCCACCGTCGCGCGGTGGCCGACGATCACCGCACGCCTGCTCGCCCGCGGCAGCCGCCGCTGCCGCGCCCTCGTCTGCCAGGCGACGATCGCCCAGGTGCGTCACGCCGAGACGCGGGTGCTGCTCGCGCTCTGGCAGCTCGCCGACCGCTGGGGACGCGTGACCGCCGACGGCGTCGTGGTCCCGGTGCCGCTCACCCATCAGCTGCTGGCCCAGATGACGTGCCTACAGCGGCCCACTGTCAGCGGCGCGCTCGGTCAGCTGCGCAGCGCCGGGGAGGTGTCGCGCCGCGCCGACGGCGCCTGGGTCCTCCACGGCGACCCGCCGGCGCTGCAGCGCCGCCCCGCGCTCGACGCCGCTGCCTGAGTCCAGCGCCCAGCCCGCGGGGCTCGGCACGGCGACGCGTAGCCGCTCCAGCATCCGCTCGATCATCGACGCGAGCTCGGCCGGCTCGATGCGCAGCGCCTCGGCCATGTCGGCCGCCGGCGTGCCGTCGATGGCCATGCCGAGCACCGGCAGCTCCTCGGGCTCGAGCCTGGCCGACGCTGCCTCCACGAGCTGAGGCGACAGCGGCGGCATGAGCGTCCCACCCGCCGCGACGGTGCGGATCGCGTGGTAGAGCTCGCGCGCGGGCGCGCTCTTGTGCAGCAGCCCGTCGGCCCCGGCCACGATGGCGGGGATGGCGAGCTGGGCGTCGGCGTAGGCCGAGTAGAGCATCACCGCAGGGGCGGGCACGTCGCGCTTGAGGCGCCGGCAGACGACAAGGCCGTCGGCGTCGGGCAGGTGGTAGTCCAGAAGCACGACGTCGGGGTGCGTGCGCTCGAGCAGCCCCGGGAGGTCGGCAGCGGACGCAGCCGAGCCGAGCGCGACGATCCGGGCTCGGCGCCCAGCACGCCGGTCAGTCCGGCGCGCATGGCCGGATGGTCGTCGACGAGCACGACGCGGATCACGGCGCCTCCTGGAGGGAGTCGAGGACGGGGATGAGCAGGGAGACGGGCGTGCCGCCCGCCGGGCCGGCGCAGATGTCCAGGCGCGCGCCGATGGTCTCGACCCGCGCCCGCATCGAGCCCAGCAGCACGACCGCGACCGCCGCACCGAGGACGCGCGTCATCACGGGCAGCGAGAACCAGCGGTCCTCGCGCAGGACGTCCGTGGTGAGGGGAACCGGCGGTCGGTGCAAGCGAGCACCGATGCTCGTCGCCGACGGCCGGGCGCGCGACGCGGCCGTCAGCGGCATGACGCGTGCGACCTGGAATGCTCACGGCCATGGTCAACCGACTCAAGCGGCTGTGGCCCGACCTGTCGCAGAGCCTCGCGTTCGTGCCGGGGGTGGTCGTGCTCGCCTTCGCGGTCCTCGGCCTCGCCCTCGTCGAGGTCGACCGGCACGTCGACCTCGCCGGCGGGCGCGTGCTGTTCGAGGGCGACACCTCCGCGGCGCGGACCGTGCTGGGGG
>JBDTYI010000261.1:0-5880 GCA_040005775.1 Solirubrobacteraceae bacterium | reverse complement strand
GCACGGGCGGAGCTAGTAGGCGACCTGCGACGAGGATCGCGACGCGGCGACCTGCGACGAGCGGCGCGGGATCGCGACGGGCAGGGCCGCAGCGATGCCGGCGATGACCACGACGGCGGCCTCGACGAACATGCTGGCCAGGCCGAGCGGCTCCTTCCAGTTGCCGATGTCGCCGGTGGCGTTCGGCATCCCGGTCGTGCGGCTGAGGACGAACCCGACGAGCGCGCTGGCGGCGAGGGCGGCGGCGGCGACCAGCGCGACGCGTGCGTGCGTGAAGACCACGGCGGCCGCGACGACGATCGAGCCGGCGATGAGCGCGACGTACATCCAGAAGAGATAGCGAGTCTCGCTGTACTTGCCGATCGAGTCGAGCAGATGGATCAGGCCGATGCCGAGCAGGCCGACGGCGGTGATGGCCCGAGCGCTGGCGTCGCGCCGGGCGTGGTGGACGGGATGGAGATCGGGATCGTGGGGCATGTCGACAGGGTGGCCGCGGGACGGTCAAGGTCCGGGGGCGGCCAGGCAAAACCTTGGTCAAGCCCGGGCGGCGTCCCGCCAAGCGTCCTACGATCCGCCCCGTGGCCCGGGTGCTGATCGCCGAGGACGACGAGGGCATCCGGCTCCCGCTCGTCCGCGCGCTCGAGCGCGAGGGCCACGAGGTCGACGCCGTCGCCGACGGCGTGGAGGCCGCCGCCCTAGGCGCGGGCGACCGCCACGACCTGCTCGTGCTCGACATCGGCCTGCCGGGCCTCGACGGCCTCGAGGTGTGCCGGCGCGTGCGCGAGACGCGGCCGGAAGTGGCCGTGCTCTTCCTCACCGCGCAGTCGGGTGAACTCGACGCCGTCGCGGGCCTCGACGCGGGCGGCGACGACTATGTCACCAAACCCTTCCGCCTCGCGGAGCTGCTCGCCCGCGTGCGAGCGCAGTTGCGCCGCGTGGCCCCCGCCGAGCTCAAGGTCGCCGACGTCCGCCTCGACCTCGGAGCGCGGACGGCCTGGCGGGGGGACGAGGAGCTCGACCTCAGCCCGAAGGAGTTCGATCTGCTCGCCCTGCTGATGAGCCGCGCGGGCCAGGCGGTGCGCCGCGAGGCGATCATGGCCCAGGTCTGGGACGAGAACTGGTTCGGCTCCACGAAGACGCTGGACATGCACATGTCCTGGCTGCGGCGAAAGATCGGCGACGACGCCGCCGACCCTGAGCGGATCGTGACCATCCGCGGCGTCGGCTTCCGCTTCGAGCGCTGAGGCCGACGTGCGCCGGCGCCTGATCCTCTCGACCGGCGCGATCGCGCTCGCCGCCGTGCTGATTCTCGGCGTGCCGCTCGGCATCGTCGAGACCCGGCGGGCGCGCTCGGACGCCGCGGGGCGGCTCGAGCGCGAGGCCGACGCGGTCGCCGCCTCGGTCGACGACCGCATCGAGCGCGGAAAGCGCATCGCCCCGGCGGACATCGCGCGTCTCGTCCGCCCCGGCCACACCGTCGTCGTCGTGGCGCCCGGCGGTGCACGCACCGTGGTCGGGGCCCGTCTGGGCCGCGATGCCTTCACGCAGCGCTCGGGTGCGGCGCAGCGAGCCCGGATCACGGCCTCGGAGCCGCGCTCGGAGCTCGACGAGCGCGTGCGCAACGTGTGGCTGCTGATCGCCGCGCTGGGGGCCGGAGGCTTGGTCGCGGCGACGGCGCTCGCCGCGCTCCAGGCGCGCCGGCTCGTGCGCCCCCTCGACACGATGGCCGGGACCTCGCGACGGCTCGGGCAAGGCGACTTCTCCGCGCGCGCTGGGCGCTTCGGCATCCCGGAGATCGACGTGGTGGCCGAGGCCCTGGACGCCAGCGCTGAGCGGATCGCCGAGACCGTCGCGCGCGAGCGCGAGTTCTCGGGCAACGTCTCCCACCAGCTGCGAACCCCGCTCACGGCGCTGCGCCTGCGCCTGGAGGAGGTCGCCGAGATCGACGACCCGCGAGCGCGGCGGGCGGAGGCCGACCTGGCGCTGGCCGAGGCCGACCGCCTCGACGCCACGATCGACGCGCTGCTGCTGCACGCGCGCAGCCCGCGCGATCAGCGCGTGACCGACCTGGATCTCGACGCCGTCGTGCGCGAGCATCTCGACGGCTGGCGCCGCGCGTACCGCGACGCCGGGCGGCCGCTGCACGTCGAGGTCGGCCTCGGCGCGGCCCGCGCACGCAGCTCGGCGGCGGCGGCCGGGCAGGTCCTCGACGTCCTGTTGGAGAACGCGCTGCGCCACGGCCGCGGCGCGGTCGCCGTGACGACCTACGCGTCACACGGGCGCGCGTGCGTGGCGGTCAGCGACGAGGGGCCTGGCGTCTCGGCCGCCGACGGCGACATCTTCGAGCGCGGCACGTCGAACGTCGACGGCTCGGGCATCGGCCTGCATCTCGCGCGCACGCTCGCGGGCGCGCACGCGGGCCAGCTCGTGCTGGCTCAGGCGACCCCGCCGCGCTTCGAGCTGCGCCTGCGGCTCGCGGACACGGGCTGAGCGGCGCCGCGCCCGAGCATCAGGGCCATCGTCGGGCACGCGGCGACCGCGCGCCGGGCATGGCCCTCGAGCTCCGGCGGCACCGGGCCCGGAGCGACGATCGGATACCCCCAGTCGTCCAGCTCGATCAGCTCGGGCAGCAGCTCGGCGCACGCCCCGTGGCCGGTGCAGGCGATCGGGTGCACGCGCAGCGTGGGCGTCACGCGGCCACCGCACGCGCGGACGGGGTCGCGAGGACGGCCGGGGCGTCGCAGCTCTCGCACGCGCCGAAGCGGCGGTGCAGCTCCAGCTCGGGTTCGAACAGCGCCAGGGCGGTCGTCAGGAAACGCGAGGAGCCGTCGGGGTGATGGCACGCTCCGCGCCCGGCGATCTGGCCGCTCCAGCCGCGCAGTCGGTCGAGCGCGTGGCGGTCGGCGCGGCCCGCACGGACGGCCGCGACCTCGGCGGCGATCGCCGCGAGCCCGTGCACGCACGGGCCGCACTGGCCTGCAGTCTCCCCCGCCAGCCAGGTCATGACCCGCGACACCTCGGCCACCGGGCAGGCCGACTGCGGAAGCACGACGACGACGCCGGCCCCGAACGTCAGCCGGCGGCGCGCGAGCTCGTCGTCCTGGAGGCGCAGCGACACCGCGCGGCCCGCGTCGACCCAGGTGCCGTGGTAGCCGCCGAGCAGCACCGCTCGCGCGGGCGAGCTGAGGCCTCCGGCACGTTCCAGGAGGTCGCCGACCCGCGTGCCGACGGCGATCTCGTGAACGCCCGGCGCGGCGACGCAGCCATCGAGGGTCACGAGCGTCGAGCCCGGATGGGCGGCCGACCCGAGCGCTCTGAACCACTCGGGTCCGTGGCCTGCGATGAGCGCGATGTGCGCGAGCGTCTCGGTGTTCTGTACGAGCGTGGGCCTGCGCTTCAGACCGCGCTCCGACGGCCGCGGCGGCGTCAGGGTGGGCTTCGGGGCGCGGCCCTCCAGCGCGGCGATGAGCGCTGTCTCCTCGCCGCTGAGGAACGCGTCGGGCACGCCGGCAACGCAGATGCGGGGCCGGTCGTCGCGCCGGGCGAGCGCCGCGTCGACGGCCGCGTGCGCACGGACGCGGGCGGACGGGATGGCCACGACGACCGTGTCGGCGCCGACGGCCGCGGCCGCCGCCACCGCGCCGTCGAGGACGAGGTGCGGCGAGCGCTCGAGCAGCACGCGGTCCTTGACGCTCATGGGTTCGCCCTCCGCGCCATTGACCACGACGACGCGCCGGCCGCGGCGGGCGGCCACGCTGCGCAGCTTGACCGCAGTGGGGAACAGAGCGCCACCCCGGCCGCGCAGGCCGGAGCGCTCGATCTCGTCGATCAGACCGCGCGCCGCGCGTGCCGCGGGCTGCGGCGCATCGTGCGTCGCGAGCAGGCGCGGGAGCAACGTGTCAGGCGGAACCGCGCTCACCTCCCCCGCGCCGTCCGGATTCGCGCGTGGGCAACGCCGGTCACGTGACGACCGGCGAGCTGCAGGTCGAGCCGGACGTCGAGCGGCCGCGCGGCAGGGGCGCCGACCACGGCGCGCAACGCGCTTCCGCCGAGCACGGTCACGCGCCCGCGGTAGCGCCCAGCGTCGCCGCGCGGCCCGAGGGTGACGGCGCTGCGAGACATCACCAGGCCGCCGCCGGCGGCGGATCGCCCGCTCATGCGCACTCGGATCCGCACCGCGCCGACGCGCAGCCGCAGGTCGACGACGGCCGCCCCGCCGCGGCTGCGCCCCTGGGCTAGGGTGCCCCGCACCGGCCCGTCGAAGCCGTTCACCCCCGGGTCGGCGGCTGCCCGCACCGCCCGCGCCGGGGCGACGCGAACGGCGAGCAGCGCCGCCGGTGTGCCCGAGCGCCGCGCCCAGCCGGGGGCGAGCGGTCCGCGCTGCGCCCACAGGACGGCGCCGGCCACCAGCGCGCACACGGCGATGGCGCCGGCGGCGCGGGCAGGGCCACGGCCGCCACGCGCCAGCCGCACGCCGATCGCGCTGATGACGAGAAGGGCAGAGACCACCGTGAGCGACTGCAGCCACGCGGCGTTCGCGTCCGATCCGGTGCCGAGACCGTGCAACACGGCGACGGGCCAGCACCCATAGGCCAGCCAATGGACCGTCCGCCACGCCCGCAGGCCGAGACGCCGGCGCACGAGGCTGGTGACGATGACCGCCAGCAGGCCGTCGAAGGCCAGCGCGCCGAAGCCGAGCCACAGCGGCCGGTAGACGCCGGCGAATGGCACGACCGCGTCGAGTAGGCGGATCGGCGCGAAGCTGTCGAGCACCGCGGTGAGGATGTGCACGGCCAGCAGGGCGAGTACGAGCAGCGACACGAAGCGATGCAGCGTCGCGACGACGAAGCGCGGCCCGGACCCCGCGGTCAGGCGCTCGACCTCCAGGACGCCGAGGACCAGGCTGGCCGTCACCAGCACCAGCGTGACGGCACCCGTCCCACGCGTGAGGTACCAGAGCGCAGGCGTAGCGGTGGCGACCACGCCGCTCACGCCGGCCACCCGCCGAAGCGCACCGTGGAGCCGTCGTGGGCGACGAGCAGCGCGGGGAGCCCGGCGGCGCACAGCCATGCCTCGGCCTGTGTTCCGAGGACGAGCGCAGCCGTGCTCGCCGCATTGGCGTCGACGCACGTCGCGGCCGCCACGGCGGCCGTGCGCCACGGTCCCTCCGGTGCGCGCCCGGTGCGCGGGTCGACGATGTGCCCGGCGCGCACGCAGAGGCTCGACGTCGCCAGCGCCCCGGTCCTGAGCCGAATGTCCTCGCCGCCACCGGTCGCACGGTGATCGTCGGTGACGCGGACCGGCCAACCGCCGGGTGGCGGGGGCCCGGCCGTGGCGAGGTCGCCGCCGATGCTGACCAGCGCACCCGGACCCGGGGCGCCGCGCGCGATGCGCGCCGCCGCACGGTCGGCGATCAGCGCCTTGCCGGTCGCACCGAGGTCGAGCCGGACGCCGTCGGGCACACGGATGGTCGCGGCACGGTGATCGCACTCGATGCGCCGCCCGGCGGCTGTCCGCACCGCGCGCAGGCGCCGCGGGGCGCCGGGGGCGGCGACGAGCCGGCGACCGGCGCTCGGGTCCACGAGGCCGCCGGTGGCCGCGGACGCGCCGAGCGCGACGTCGACCGCCTCGAGCAGGCGCGCGCTCACGACGGTGCGGCGGCCGCGAGCAGCGTGCAGGCGGGCGAGCTCGGTGTCGGCGCGAACCGGGCTGTACGCGTCGTCGGCCCCGGCGAGCTCTTCCGCTACGACCACGCGGGCCCACGGGAGCGCGGCGGCGACGGTCGTCTCGACCACTACGGTCATGCCCAGCGCGCTCCAGCGCGCCTGCGCGCGTGCGCTCACGAGCCGCCCGACACCACGGGCGGAGGCGGAGGCGGAG
>JBDTYI010000260.1:0-2369 GCA_040005775.1 Solirubrobacteraceae bacterium | reverse complement strand
GCCGCGCTGGCCCTCGCCCGCGAGGTCGAGCGGCGCGTGCCCGGCCAGGCGACGTCGAAGTGGTGGAAGGAGGAGCGCGTCGGCGTGTTCCTCGACTACAACCAGAACGCCAAGGACCACACCGTCGCCTCGCAGTACTCGGTTCGCCCGGTGCCCGACGCGCGTGTGTCCGCGCCGCTTGAATGGAGCGAGGTCGCCGACGTCGAGCCCGGGGACCTGCGCCTGGACACCATGCCCGACCGGGTGCGCACGCAGGGCGACCCGGGTGCGAGCATCGACGGCGTGCATCACTCCCTGGACGCCCTGCTCGCCCTCGCCAGTGCGACGAGGACGAGGGCCTGGGCGATGCCCCGTGGCCGCCGTACTTCGCCAAGCAGCCCGGCGAGGGCCGGCGCGTCGCTCCGAGCCGCGCGAAGAGAACAGACCCGCCCGCCCCCTGATGGCCATCCTGCTCCCGCTGGCGGTGATCGCGCTGTTCGTCGTCGCGTTCATCGTGCTGGCCGGCTCCCGCGTGCGCCATGAGCTCGAGCGGCGCGCGGGCTGGGCGCAGGAGGCGCGGCGCCTCGGGCTCGACCACGCCCTCGGCGATCCCCTGGGCATGGCGGGCCGGCTCAACGTCGATGAGGTCGCCGAGACCGTGAGTGGCACGGTGGACGGGCAGCGCGTCGCGGCGCTCAACGTGACGCGGGTGCGCAGGAGCGACGGCATCGCAGACGGGCCGCCCACGCGCTCCACCTGGTCGGTCGGCATCGCCCTCGACGCGACCGGGCCGGACGGCAAGCCCGTGGTCGTCGACCGCCGGCCCGAGAAGCTCTCGCTCACGCACTCGCCGCTCCCGGCGTCGAGGCTGGAGGGCCTGCTCCGCGAGACGGCCGCGCGCGCGGCCTAGAGTCATCTGGATGCCCACCCTGCGCATCGTCATCGCCAGCACGCGGCCCGGACGTGTCGGCCTGCCCGTCGCGGAGTGGTTCGTCGCGGTTGCGGAGGCCCACCGCGGCTTCGACGTCGAGGTCACCGACCTCCTCGAGCTGGGCCTGCCGTTCATGGACGAGCCCAAGCACCCGCGCTTCGGCGACTACCAGCACCAGCACACGAGGGACTGGAGCGCGACCGTCGCCGCCAGCGACGCGTTCGTGTTCGTGCACCCCGAGTACAACTACGGCTACACCGCGCCCCTGAAGAACGCGATCGACTACCTGCACGCCGAGTGGCAGCACAAGCCCGTCGGCTTCGTCTCCTACGGTGGCGTCGCCGCCGGCACGCGCGCCCTGCAGCAGCTCAAGCAGGTCGTGACCGCGGTCAAGCTGCTGCCGATCACCGAGGCCGTGAACATCCCGTTCGTGAGCCAATTCCTCGAGAACGGCGTCATCGTCGCCAACGACGTGATGGAGCAGGCCGCCGTGGCGATGCTCGACGAGCTCGTCCGCGTCCAGGCGACGCTCCGCTCGCTGCGGGCCGAAGCAGCGCCCGGCCGCGTCTAGGCCTCTGCGAGCGTCAGGCCCAGCGCGGCGCTCAGGCCGGCGCGGCCCGCGTCGGTGACGGTCAGCGCGCGGCTCTTGGGCGAGCGGCGGATCCAGCCGAGCACGAGGAAGCGGTCGGCCAGCGCGGCGCCGAGCGAGCCCGCGAGGTGGTGGCGCTGCTCGGACCAGTCCAGGCGGTAGCGCACGACGGGCCGGCGGCCGGCGTGCAGGGAGGCGAGGTCGACGTCGAGGTCGCGCAACAGGGCCTCGCCGCCGGGCGTCACGACGTAGTCGATGTCGCTGCCGCGGGCCGACAGCCGGTCGCGTCCGCCGTGCCCCGGGTGGTGCTCGCCATCGCCGCCCTCCAGCGCGCCGAGGGCGAGCAGGCGGCCCATGATCCCGACGCCGAGACGTCCCGCGACGTGGTCGTAGCAGAGCCGCGCCGCGCGCACCTGCTGCGCGCGCGTGCCCTGACGCAGCGACGTCACCGGGCGCGCCGGCGAGATCTGCGCGAGCGCCTCGAGCACGCGGACGACGTCGGGAGCGGCGACGCGGAAGTAACGGTGGCGGCCCTGGCGCTCGGCGACGAGCAGGCCGGCGTCGACCAGTCGCGAGAGGTGCCCGCTGGCCGTCGAGGGGGCGACCTGGGCCTCGGCCGCAAGCACGCTGGCGGGCAGCGCTCGGCCGTCGGCGAGCGCAAACAGCATCCGCGCGCGGCCGGGATCGCCGATCAGGGCCGCGATCCTGGCGATGTCGGCGTCACCGGGCATGGCCCGACGCTACCGCGATGTCGCTTCGGCCTGGGCCGAAGGGTCACGTGGTCAACGGCAGCCGACTGCGGCTTCGCGTTCGCGCGGCGGTGCGTGGCGTCGGCATGGCTGCAACGGCGCGGGTGAGGGACTAACGCGA
>JBDTYI010000259.1:0-12519 GCA_040005775.1 Solirubrobacteraceae bacterium | reverse complement strand
CGCCGTCGGCCGTCACCACGAGGGCGACGGCGAGCCGGTCGACGACCCCTGGGTCAGCTGACGCGCAGAGGCGCTCGGTGCGCCTTGGCCAGATCCCCGGTTCACGCCCGCGCGGCCGCCAGCAGCGCGTCCACCCCGTGCTCGATGCCCGCGCACAGCACGCCGATGTCGGGCGCCGTGTCGCCGTCGCCCGTGACGCCGAAGCCCAGGCCACCGTCGTACCGCGCGGTCGAGATCGGCGGCCGCCGGTGCGTCGACGGTGGCGTGGCCTCGACCTCGAACCTGGACGTGCTCGCCGCGGCCGAGCTCGACCTGGTGATCTGCCTGAACCCGACGTCGCGCTGCACGCGGCCCAGCAGCCCAGGCCCGCCGAGCGTGCGGCGGCAGTGTTGCGCCAGGCGTCGGGGCGGCGCCTGGGCCGTGAGGCCCGGTGCGCCCGGGCCACGGGTACCGAGGTTGTCCCGATCCAGCCTGCGGTCCACGACCTGGACGCGACGGGAACGAACCTCATGAACGGGCGCCCGCGCAACGTGGTTCTCACGGTCGCCGTCGAGCCGGTTGCGCGCCACCCTGCGAGCCGGAGGTCAGAGCGCGCCTGGAGGGCTGGGGCCGGGTGCGCGCGAGTTCGTGCGCCGGTCGTCCGGGCGCCTTCCGGGCCTGTCCGAGCTCGCCGCACGTGCCGGTGACGCTGGCGGGTCGGATCACCCGCGGGCGCGGGGCGCTGACCGGCCACCCCGGGCGGGCTTCTTCTCAAGGCGCGCGGCCGACTTGACGAGATCGACCGGCCGGCGCAGGGTGCCGACGGTCTGCTCGAACAACGCGGCCTGACCCTTGACGAGCGCTGCGGTCTCCGTCAGCGCCACGCCTGCCGCCTCCAGTGCCTCGGCCTGGCGCTCCAGCATCGAGCCGGTCTCCTGCAGCAGGTCGAACACCGCGTCGACGGGCGCGACGATCTGGCTCGTGACCTCCCGCTGGAGCTTGCGCTCGCGCTCGAGGACCTCCTGCACCAGCGCGACCTCGCGCCGCATCGGCTCGAGGAGCTGATGCAGCGCTGCACTGACGTCGAGCTCCGGCATGGGGCCGAAGCTACGTGCGCGGCGGGACGCCGGCATCAGTAGTCGTCCGGCGAGCTACGCGCGGGCGCGCGCTTCAGCCGGCGCCGGCCTCGATGACACAGCCGGCGGTGACGGGGTCGCGGGCGACGAACGCCGTCACACGGCTCCCCGGATCGACGCGGTCGAGCAGACCTTGCGTGATCCCGCGGTGCAGCGTGCAGACCACGGCCGCGTTCTCGGCCACCGCGTCGCGGTAGGGGCAGTTGGTCAGGACGTAGCGAAAGCGGTGGAGCCCCGGCGATTCGTCGCGCGGGGCGAAGCCCAGCGCGCTGAGCGCATCGTGCATCACCGCCCGGGCGTCGGCGGCGCCGGCCTCGGGCGCCAGCCCGCGGCCGATCTCGCGGCCGGCCGCGCCGATGTCGACGAGCGCGTGCGCCCCGAGCGTCGCGCGGGCGAGCCAGCGGCTGAGGTCCGAGTGGGCGTCTGGCGCGACGCTCGCGGGCGGGGCCTCCGGCCGGATCGCCCACGAGTGCCTCGGACGCCCCCGGGCCTGGTGTACGCTGCGGCGCTCGATCAGCCCCGCCCGCTCGAGGCGCTGAAGCTGCACCCGGACCGAATTGGGGTGCCGGCTGACGAGCTCGGCGAGCTCCTGCGTCGCCGCCGGGCGGCGCAGCTCGGCCAGCGCCCTGAACAGACGGCCGCGCGCCGGATCGGAGAGGACATCGTCCACGCGGGTCATGTAAGCACGCGCCGGGGGCCAGGCCACCCGCTTTTTCCCGGTCGGCGAGGAAAAGTGGTACGGATCGGCCGTGCCGTCCGCGCGGCGGCGTTCCATCAGTCCTGGTGTGGGAGGAGTGCGCCGTGGCGAGTCCCGGTCGACGTGAGTTGCTGGTGTCGAAGGCGTGGATACAGGGCGCCGTCCTGGTCATCCTGTGCGGGTTCTTCATCCTGGGGCTGCTGGCGTACCGGACCTACATGGCCCACCCCCCGGTGCCCAGGCGCGCAGTCGACCAGCAGGGGCGCGTCGTCTACACGGGCCGAGACATCTCCAAGGGCCAGCAGGTGTTCCTGCACAACGGCCTGATGGAGTACGGGTCGGCGTTCGGGCACGGCGCCTACCTGGGCCCGGACTACACCGCCGACTACCTGCGCCGGTCCTCGGAGCTCGTCCAGCGCGCCTACGGCGGCGCCCGGTCGGACTCCGCCGCGCGCAGGACCGTCGCCGACCTGCGCACGAACCGCTACGACAAGCGCACCCGCACGCTCACGCTCACCGCGCCCCAGGTCCAGGCGTTCGAGCGGCTCGTCCCGTACTACAGCGCCTTCTTCTCGGATCCGACCACCAGACACGGGCTGCGGCGCAGCGCGATCACCGACCGCACGCAACTGCGTCAGCTCACCGCCTTCTTCGCGTGGACGGCGTGGGCGGCGTCCACGAATCGCCCGGGACACGCGTACTCCTACACCAACAACTGGCCGTCCGAGCCACGCGTGAACAACCGGCCCACCGCCAACGTGATCGTCTGGTCGGTGCTGTCGCTGATCGCCCTGCTGGGCGGGATCGGGCTCCTGTTCGGCGCCTTCGGCCGTTGGGGACGGAACCTCGGGTGGCACGGCCGCGAGCAGGCCACGCTGAGCTTCCGCCGGCCCGGCGACGTCGCGCTCACGCCCGCCCAGCGCGCCACGGCCTGGTTCTTCTTCGTGATGGCGGCCCTGTTCGTGCTCCAGACGCTCGTCGGTGCCGCCAGCCAGCACTACCGCGCCGACATCACGAGCTTCTTCGGCTTCGACCTCGCGCGGATCTTCCCGTACAACCTGATGCGCACCTGGCACGTCCAGCTGGCGCTGTTCTGGGTGGCCACCTCGTTCGTGGCCGCCGGCATCTTCCTGGCGCCGATGATCGCCCGCCGCGAGCCCCGGCATCAGGGCAAGCTGGCCTACGCGCTGCTCGGGGCGCTGGCCGTCGTGGTCTTCGGGACGCTCATCGGGTCCTACCTCGGCATCCACGGCGTGCTCAAGGACGCCGCGTCGAACTGGTTCGGGCTGCAGGGCTTCGAGTACCTCGACCTCGCCCGGCTCTGGCAGGTGTTGCTGTCGGTCGGGCTGTTCGTCTGGGTCTTCATGCTCTGGCGCGTCCTGCGCCACCGGCTGCGGACCGAGCACGTCGGCAACATGCCGTGGCTGTTCTTCCTGGCCGCGTGCGCGATCCCGGCGTTCTATGCGGTCGGGTTGATCGCGCGCACGGCCGACAACTTCACGACCACCGAGTTCTGGCGCTTCTGGGTCGTCCATCTCTGGGTGGAGGACTTCCTCGAGCTCTTCACCACAGTGATGGTCGCCTACATGTTCGTGCTGCTCGGCGTGGTCCGCGAGCGGATCGCACTCACCGTGGTGTTCCTGGACATCATCCTGTACTCGGTCGGCGGGGTCGTCGGGACCATGCACCATCTGTACTTCTCCGGCGAGCCGGCCGAGCACATGGCCCTCGGCGCGTTCTTCTCGGCCGCCGAGGTCCTACCGCTCACCTTCCTCACGGTCGAGGCGTGGTCGTTCCTGCAGCTGGGCGCGGCGCAGGAGTCGCGCTCGCAGATGCCCTTCCCGCACCGCTGGGCGGTCATGTTCCTGGTGTCGGTGGGCTTCTGGAACTTCCTCGGCGCCGGCATCTTCGGCTTCCTCGTCAACCTGCCGATCGTCTCCTACTACGAGATCGGCACCGCCCTGACCGCCAACCACGGCCACGCGGCGATGATGGGCGTCTACGGCATGCTCGCTCTCGGCCTCGCGCTGTTCTGCCTGCGCTACCTCATCCCCGCCGAGAAGTGGCCGGAGAAATGGGCGCGCATCTCGTTCTGGTCCACGAACATCGGCCTGGCGTGGATGTGCTTCGCCACGCTGCTGCCCCTGGGGATCCTGCAGCTGTACAAGTCGGTGAACGCGGGTTACTTCGAGGCGCGCGAGCTCAAGTTCCTGGGTAACGACACCAACGCGTTCATCGAGTGGCTGCGGCTGCCCGGCGACATCATCTTCATCGCCGGCGGCGCGCTGCCCGCGCTGTACATCGCCTACCTCGGCGTTCGCCACACGGTCAAGCGGGTCACGCTCGACGAGCCCGAGGACATACTGTTCACCGAGCTGGTGCAGGTCGAGGGCGCCTCGCAGATCAGCGGTGACGAGGCCACCGCGGCGAGGATCACGTGAACGCCGAGGTGCTGATGGCGGCGGGCTACGCGCTGGCGCTGATCGCGAGCGCGTTCGTGCTCGAGTGGCTGTCTGCGCACACGCACCGCCGCAGCCTGCGCTTTCGCACGGCGGGCTTCTACTACGACGAGACCCACGACCACTGGGTCTGCCCCGAGGGCGAGCATCTCTGGCCGCACGAGTTCGACCACGAGCGCCGGCTGGTGCGGTATCGCGCGCGGGCCCACGTCTGCAACGGCTGCCCGCGGAAGGCGCAGTGCACCGACTCCGATCGCGGCCGCGAGGTGGTCCGGCCCGTCGATCCCTGGCCGCACTCCGAGGCCGGCCGCTTCCACCGCGTCCTGGCGTTGCTCCTCGTGGCCGTCGGCGTCCTGGTCGCACTCGCCGAAGGCGTCCGTCACCACGCCCCGCAGGAGCTCGCCACCCTGGCCGGCGTGCTGGTCGGGGCAGCCGTCGCGGCGCGCTGGCTGGCGCGCGATTTGCGTCGCCACCCCGCGGGCTTCCCGGACGCGAGCGCCGCACAGGGCCTGCGGATGACGGTCACCGGCCGCGACGGCCTCCGGCCCCCCAGCCGCTGGGCCTCCCAGAACCGAACGGATGGAGTGAAATGACGATCGTAGTCGTCGTCCTGATTGCCGCCCTGCTGATCGCCGCCGCCAGCTTCAGGGTGCTGCGCGAGTACGAGCGGGGCGTGGTATTCCGGCTCGGCCGCCTGCAACCGCTCCGGGGCCCCGGCCCGATCGTGCTCATCCCGCTGGTCGACCGGATGGTGCGCGTCGAGCTGCGCACGGTGACGCTGACCATCCCCCCGCAGGAGGTGATCACCCGCGACAACGTCCCCGCCCGGGTGGCGGCCGTCTGCTACTTCCACATCGTCGATCCCGCGGCCGCGGTCACGCAGGTGGAGGCCTTCGAGCCGGCGACGTCCCAGATCGCCCAGACAACGCTGCGCTCGGTCCTCGGCGGCGCCGACCTCGACCAGCTGCTCGCGCAGCGCGAGCGGCTCAACGAGGAGCTGCAGAAGATCATCGACGAGCAGACCGAGCCGTGGGGCATCAAGGTCAGCACGGTCGAGATCAAGGACGTCGAGATCCCGGAGGCCATGCAGCGGGCGATGGCTCGTCAGGCGCAGGCCGAACGCGAGCGCCGCGCGAAGATCATCAACGCAGAGGGCGAGTTCCAGGCCGCCGAGAAGCTCGCCGACGCGGCGGCCATCATCGGCCGCGAGCCCTCCGCGCTCCACCTTCGCTACCTCCAGACGCTGTTGGAGCTCGGCGTCGATCAGAACTCCACGATCGTCTTCCCGCTGCCGCTGGACCTGCTCAAGCCGTTCCTCGAGCGCGTCGGCGGCGACGGCGGTCCCGGCGCGGCGACGCAGGCCGCCGCCGTCGCCAATGGGGCGAGCACCGACTGATCCCCCGCGCGACGACACGGGGCGTGTGCGCGAAATCACACCGATTCGCCTAGGAGGACCCTTGCGCGGGTCCGCGTGATCTGTACGCTGACAGATACTCCCCACTAGTATCTGAACCGAAGGACTCCGCCCCAAATGCCTCCCTCCTCCTCCGCCTCTCGGACCCATCCCGTCACGGGCATGACGTGCTCGCACTGCGTCGAGGTAGCGGCATGAGCGTCGTCGCCCGCCTCACCGCCTTCGCCGCGGTGCTCGCACTCGTCTTCGGCGTGACGCTGGCCCTCGGCAGCGCATCGGACGTCAGCCCCCAGCGCGCCGCCAAGGCGGCCGCCAAGACCGGCATGTCCGGGATGGCCGACGCCGGCCCCGGCGCGGTCGAGGCGCCGCGCGGCCTCGGCGTCGCCGAGGGCGGCGTGCGCCTCGTCGCGGACACCACCACCTACTCCCGCGGCGAGACGCGGCCCTTCAGTTTCCGCATCGTCGACGCCCGCGGCACGACGGTCCGCGACTTCGACGTCGAGCACACCAAGCGCCTGCACCTCATCGCCGTGCGCCGCGACCTGACCGGCTACCAGCACGTCCACCCCGTCCAGGCCGCCGACGCCTCCTGGTCGGTGCCGCTGCGCTTCGCCGAGGCCGGCGTCTATCGGGTCTACGCCGACTTCAAGGCCCAGGGTGCGGAGAAGACGACGCTCGCCACCGACGTGTTCGTGGCCGGCGACTTCCAGCCACGCGCGCTGCCGGTGCCCGCGACTCGCGTCAGCGTCGACGGCTACGACGTCGCGCTCAAGGGCGCGGGGAGGGCCGGCGCCACGGGCGACCTCGAGTTCACCGTCTCCAAGGGCGGCCGGCCCGTCGCCGTACAGCCCTACCTCGGCGCCGACGGCCATCTCGTCGCGCTCCGCGAGGGCGATCTGGCCTACCTGCACGTCCACCCGCAGGAGACGCCGGGGTCCGGAGGCCCGATCCGGTTCATGACCGAGTACCCGTCCGCCGGGCGTTACCGCCTGTTCCTGCAGTTCGAGCACGGGGGCCGCATCCACACCGCCGCCTTCAGCCAGGATGTGAGCTAGCGATGACCGTCACCACCGAACACGTCGACCTGCCGATCACCGGCATGACGTGCGCGTCGTGCGCGAACCGCATCGAGCGCAGGCTGAACAAGCTCGACGGCGTCACCGCCAGCGTCAACTACGCCACGGAGAAGGCCAGCGTGGAGTTCGACGCGACCGCGGTCGAGCCGCAGGAGCTGATCGAAGCCGTGCAGTCCGCCGGCTACGACGCCGTGCTGCCCTCCGCCGAGCCGATCGGCTCGGCGGGCGAGCCCGCCGACGACGACGAGACCGCCCCGCTGCGCCGGCGCCTGCTGATCACGGCGCCGCTCGCGCTGGTGGTCCTGATGCTCTCGATGGTCTCGGCGCTGCAGTTCGACAACTGGCAGTGGCTGGCCCTCCAGCTCGCCACGCCCGTCGTGATCTATGGCGCATGGCCGTTTCACCGCGCCGCCTGGGTCAACCTGCGCCACGGCGCGGCGACGATGGACACGCTGGTCAGCCTCGGCGTGCTCGCGGCGTTCGCCTGGTCCATGTACGCGCTGTTCCTCGGCGACGCCGGCGTGACCGGCATGAAGATGCGCCTCAGCCTCAGCGCCTCGTCGGGCGACGAGCTGTACCTCGAGATCGCCTCGGTCGTCACCACCTTCCTGCTGGCGGGGCGCTACTTCGAGGCGCGCTCCAAGCGCCGCGCGGGCGCCGCGCTGACCGCGCTGCTGGAGCTCGGCGCAAAGGACGTCGCGATCCTCGACGCCGACGGCGACGAGCGCCGCATCGGAGTCGAGCAGCTGGCCGTCGGCGACCGCTTCGTCGTGCGTCCGGGCGAGAAGGTCGCGACCGACGGCGTCGTGGAGACCGGCACCAGCGCCGTCGACCAGTCGCTGTTGACCGGCGAGTCCGTCCCGGTCGAGAAGCACCCGGGCGACGAGGTCGCCGGCGCGAGCGTCAACGCCGGCGGGCGGCTGATCGTCCGCGCCACCAAGGTCGGCAACGACACCGCCCTGGCGCAGATCGCCCGGCTGGTCACCGACGCGCAGACGGGCAAGGCCCCGGTCCAGCGGCTGGCCGACCGGATCTCGGGCGTCTTCGTGCCCGTTGTCATCGCCCTGGCCGTCGGGACGTTCGGGTTCTGGCTGGGCACCGGCGCCGACGTCAAGTTCGCCTTCACCTCCGCCGTGGCAGTCCTGATCATCGCCTGCCCGTGCGCCCTGGGTCTCGCGACGCCGACCGCGCTGCTGGTCGGCACCGGCCGCGGCGCGCAGCTGGGCCTGCTCATCAAGGGCCCGGAGATCCTCGAGTCCACGCGCAAGGTCGACACGATCGTCCTCGACAAGACGGGCACCGTCACCGACGGCCGGATGAGCCTCGTCGACGTCGTCACCGCCGGCGACGACGGCCGCGACGAGGTCCTGCGGATCGCGGGCGCGCTCGAGGACGCCTCCGAGCACCCGATCGCCCAGGCGATCGCGTCGGCGGCGAAGGGCGCGGTCGGCCCGCTCCCCGCGGTGGAGTCGTTCGTCAACCGCGAAGGCCTCGGGGTGGAAGGTGTCGTCGACGGCCGCGGCGTCCAGGTCGGGCGCCCGTCGCTCATGGCCGACTGGGGCCTGCGCGCGCCCGCCGAGCTCGACGCCGCCCGGCGCGCCGCCGAGCAGCAGGGGCGTACCGCCGTGCTCGCGGCGTGGGACGGCGAGGTCCGCGCCGTGCTCGTCGTCGCCGACACCGTGAAGCCCACGTCGGCGCAGGCCGTCGCCTCGCTCAAGGCGCTGGGCCTGCGGCCGATCCTCCTGACCGGCGACAACGCCGCGACCGCCCGCGCCGTCGCGGCCGAGGTCGGCATCGACGACGTGATCGCCGAGGTGCTCCCCGCCGAGAAGGCCGACGTCGTGCGTCGCCTGCAATCCGAGGGCGCAGTGGTGGCCATGGTCGGCGACGGGGTCAACGACGCCCCCGCCCTCGCCCAGGCCGACCTGGGCCTCTCGATCGGCACGGGGACCGATGTGGCGATCGAGGCGAGCGACCTGACCCTCATCTCCGGCGACCTGCGCGGCGCCGCCGACGCGATCCGCCTGTCGCGCGCGACGCTGCGCACGATCAAGCAGAACCTGACGTGGGCCTTCGGCTACAACATCGCCGCGATCCCGCTCGCCGCGGCCGGCCTGCTCAACCCGCTGATCGCCGGCGCGGCCATGGGCCTGTCGAGCATCTCGGTCGTCGCCAACGCGCTGCGCCTGCGCGGCTTCCGCCCGCTCAGGTGAAGCGCTCGGGCCGATGGGCGAAGTCGCCCGCGCAGGCCAGCGTGCAGAAGAAGTAGGTGGTGCTCTCGTAGACCAGCCGCCCCGCGGCGCGGTCGGGGTCGACCGCCATGTGGCAGACCGGGTCGATCGCGAGGTGGGTGCCGCTCGCCTCGCCCATCCCCACGGCGGCGACGAGCTCGACGGGCTCGCGGACGTTACGCAGCTCCTGGCGGCCGCGGGACTCGTAGAGCACCCCGTCGATCGCGGGGGCGAGCGCGGCGGTGTGCGCGGTCAGCAGGACCTCGCCGCCGACGGCATGGGCCGACACACGCGCCGCGAGGTTGACCGTAGCGCCGAAGTAGTCGCCGTCGCGCTCGACGGCCGGTCCGTGGTGCAGGCCGACGCGCACCGCGGGCGCGCCGTGATCGTGCATGAGGCCGCCGACGATGCGCAGGCCGAGCAGCACCGCCTGCTCGGGGTCGGGGATCCGCAGCATCAGCGCGTCGCCGATGCTCTTCACGTGGGCGCCGTCACGGTCGGGGAGCTCGGCCTTGACGGCGGCGCAGAAGTCGGCGGCCAGCGTCGCGGCCTGCTCGTCGCCGTGGGCCTCGGTCAGCGCGGTGAAGCCCGCGATGTCGGCGAACAGGAACGTGGCCGCGGTGGTGGCGTCGTGGGACACCGCATGAGTCTCGCCTACTCGAGGTCCCAGCCGAAGTAGACCTCCACCTCCCGGATCCGGCCGTCTGCGAACGTGAGCACCTCGGTGTTGCGGAAGCGGGTTCCGTCGACGCGGGTCGCCTCGTAGGTGACGAGCACCTCGTCGTCGCCGATCTCGGCGAGGCGGACGAACGCGAACGCGTCGATGTTGCCGGCGTTCGGCCAGCAGCGCGCGAAGTACGTCGCGCGGTCGATGCCGACGTCGGGTGGGGCGGAGAAGGTGAAGTCATCGGTCAGCAGTGCCTCGGGCACCCGGCGGTCACCGGTCTCGTAGGCGCGATACATGTCGCGGGTCAGGGCGATGTGGTCGGTCATGGGCGTAGTGGAAAGATCCTGGCATGCCCGTCGACGTGAGCACCGAGATCGAGATCGACCGTCCACCCGCGGAGGTCGCCGCGTTCGCCTCCGATCCCGACAACGCGCCGGCCTGGTACGAGAACATCGAGTCGGTCGAGTGGGAGGGGCCTCGGTCGGTGGCGCCTGGAGGACGGGCCGCGTTCGTCGCGCGCTTCCTCGGCCGGCGGCTGGCCTACACCTACGAGCTCGTCGAGCTCGACGCCGGTCACCTCGTGATGCGCACCGCGCAGGGTCCGTTCCCGATGGAGACCTCCTACGCGTGGCGGGACGCCGGCACCGGCCGCACGCGGATGACGCTGCGCAACCGCGGCGAGCCCGCCGGGTTCCCGCGGCTGCTCGCGCCGTTCATGGCGATGGCGATGCGTCGTGCGAACACCAAGGATCTCCGGCGGCTCAAAGAGCTGCTCGAGAAGGGCTAGCGCCCGCGCCGATGCCTGAGACCAACTGGGCCGGCAACCTGACCTACCGCGCCGCCACGATCCACCGCCCGACGTCGCTCGACGAGCTGCGCGAGCGCGTCGCGAACACGCCGCGCCTGCGGGTGCTCGGCTCGCGCCACAGCTTCAACGCAATCGCCGACGGAGACGAGCTCGTGTCGCTCGAGGCGCTGCCCGCGGCGATCGAGATCGACCGCGACGCGGCGACGGTCTCCCTGAACCCCGCGGTTCGCTACGGCGTGCTCGCCGAGCACCTCCAGCAACACGGGCTGGCGCTGCACAACCTTGCCTCGCTGCCGCACATCTCCGTCGGCGGCGCGGTCGCCACCGCGACCCACGGGTCGGGCGACGCACAGGGCAACCTGGCGACCGCGGTCGCCGCCCTCGAGCTCGTCACCTCCGACGGCGAGCTGCTGCGCGTGCGCCGGGGCGATCCGGACTTCGACGGCATCGTGGTCGCCCTGGGGGCGCTGGGCGCCGTCACCCGCATCACCCTCGACGCCGAGCCCACCTACGACGTGCGCCAGGACGTCTTCGAGGGCATGGCGTGGGACGCGCTGCTCGACGAGCTCGGCGTCGTGATGGCCGCCGGCGACAGCGTCAGCGTGTTCACGCGCTGGGGCGAGGACGTCGACCAGGTGTGGGTCAAGACGCGCGTCGGCGCGGGCCCGCAGGAGATTCGCGACGACCTCGTCGGCGCGCGGCCCGCGACGGTCGACCGCCATCCGATCCTGGGCATCGACCCGGTCAACTGCACGCCGCAGCTCGGGCGCCCCGGGCCGTGGTTCGAGCGGTTGCCGCACTTCCGCATGGGCTTCACGCCCAGCAACGGCGACGAGCTGCAGTCCGAGTTCCACGTCGCGCGCGTCGACGGCCCGGAGGCGATCGCGGCGCTGCGCGCGATCGCGCCGTCGTTCGCGGCGCTCGTGCAGGTCACCGAGCTGCGCACGATCGCGGCCGACGCCCTGTGGCTCAGTACGCAGCACGGGCGCGACACGCTCGCGATCCACTTCACCTGGGTGTCCGATGCCGCCGGCGTGGAGCGCGCGCTGGCCGCGATCGAGCCGGCGCTCGCCCCATTTGCCGCTCGCCCGCACTGGGGCAAGGTGTTCCGCGCGACCGCCGAGGAGCTGGCGCCTCGCTACCCGCGTCACGCGGAGTTCCTGGCCCTCATGGAGCGACTGGACCCCCGCGGCGCGTTCGTCGACGACTGGCTGCGCGACCGCCTCGGGTGCTGACGCTTCAGGCCGCGCGCGCGGCCGTCGCGCGCGTGAAGTGCATGCGCAGCAGCGTGCCCTGCCCGTCGGCGGCCTCGACGCGGAACCCGGTCGCGAGGCTGGCGATGACCGGCAGGCCGAGGCCGAGTCCGGGACTGTCCGCGCGCGGGCGCAGGCCGCTGCCCCAGTCGCGCACCACGACGACGAATCGGTCGGCTTCGGCGCAGACGACGACGCGGACCTCGCCGGCCGGCGCGTCGCGGTAGGCGTGGACGATCACGTTCGTCGCGGCCTCGGTCACCGCCAGGCCGATCGCGTGCGGGTCGGGTGCCCCGCGCTCGTCGACGAAGGCCATGACCGTCCGGCGGATGCCCGGGATCGACTCAGGCTGCGCCGGTACGCGCAGGTCGAGACGCTCCTTGACCGCCATGCGCCTCAGTTCTTAGTGTGTCGCCAACTCCCTGCCGGGGCGCCCACCCGGGGCCGCGGAACGCGTAGCCGAGCCGGTCGCGCCAGCGCCGGGCACCGCGCACGTCGCGCCATAGCGCGGCGAACTCGCCGAACGCGACGCGGACGGGGTTGTAGGTCTCGATGTTCGTCGTCAGGCCGTAGCGGACGCGTTCGCCCTCGGGCTCGAAGGTGCCGAACAGGCGGTCCCAGATGATCAGGATCCCCGCGTAGTTGCGGTCCAGGTACTGAGCCTGCGAGCCGTGGTGCACGCGGTGGTGGCTGGGGGTGTTGAAGACCCACTCGATCGCCCGCGGGTAGCGGTCGATCGCCTCGGTGTGCAGCGTGAACTGGAAGAGCAGGTTCCACGCGATGGCCAGGAACACCATCC
>JBDTYI010000258.1:0-7067 GCA_040005775.1 Solirubrobacteraceae bacterium | reverse complement strand
GCACCCGGCGGATCGTGGCGATGCGCGTCTTGCCCAGCCCGTAGGACGCCTCGCGCAGGTGGCGCGGGACCGCCTGCAGGCCCTCGCGGGTGGCGCCGAAGACCATCGGCAGCGCGATCAGGCTCATCATCGCCCCGGCGGTCAGGAACGAGCGCCCGAACACCGCGCCCCCCTGGGCGGTGAACGACAGCGGCGCGAACAGCGACTGCTGGAACAGCGCCAGGCCGAAGATCGCGATGACGATGTCGGGGGTGCCGGCGATGACCTCCAGACCCGACTCCACCGCGCGGGCAAGCGCCTTGGGGCGGCCGTACTCGACGATCCAGATCGCGGTGGCCACGGCGATCGGGGTCGCGATGACGATCCCGATCACGGTCAGCAGCAACGTGCCGAGGATCGGGTCCAGGAAGCCTCCCGAGCCGCGCTGGTCGGCCGATGCCTGCGGGCGCGAGAGCAGCAGGTCGAGGTTCAGGTAATGCACGCCCTGCACGGCCATGTAGACGACGATCGCGGCGGCGATCAGGCACAGCGAGATGCCCGCGGTCCAGCACAACGCGAAGGCGACGCGGTCCAGCGGGCGCCACGTGCGGACCGAGTCGCGCACGGGCTTCGTGCGCCGTGGCGGGGCGGCGGTGGCGGCCATCAGGCCTGCACCCCGTACTTCTTCAGCGGCTGTTTGGCCGCCCACGCGGCGAGCGACAGCACGAGGCTCGAGAACAGCAGCAGCAGGGCGAAGGCGTAGACGCTCGCCTGCACGGTCGGAGCGTTGAGCGACTCGGCGTCCTCGACGATCGTCGATGCGAGCGTGCGCAGCGGCTCGAAGATGAACGTGAGGCCGTCGGCTGGGTTCGGGCTGAAGCCCTTGGACCCCGAGACCATCGAGAGCATGATGGCCTCGCCCAGCGCCCGCGCGCAGGCCAGCACGGCCCCCGCGATGATCGCCGGCCGCGCGGCGCGCACGGACACCGTCCAGATCGCCCGGAAGCGGTTGGCGCCCAGGGCCAGCGCCCCTTCGCGCCACCCCTTCGGCACCGCGTACAGGGCGTCGACGGTGATCGCGATCATGATCGGCGTGATCATCACGGTGAGGATCACGACCGACACGAGCAGCCCGGTTCCCGACAGGTTGATCACGTACTGCACCGACTGCTTGCGCTCGGGCGAGACCAGGTGGTCGTTGATGAACGGGACGAGCACGAGGATCCCGATCAGGCCGAAGATGACCGAGGGCACAGCGGCGAGCAGGCGCACGACGGGGACCACCACGCGACGCAGCCGCGGCGGAGCGAACTCGACGATGAAGATCGAGGCGGCCAGCGCGAATGCGAGGCCGGCGATCACCGCGAGGCCGGTGGTCAGAAGCGTCGCCCAGATCAGCGACCACACGCCGATGCGGAAGTCGGCGGGAGCCGGGTTGCCGCCCGTGTTGACCATGTGGCCGATCTGCTGGTCGACGTCCCCGCGGGCGCCGAACCAGGCGAAGGAGTTGTTGGCGAACGACGGCCACGCGCGCACGGCGACGAAGATCAGCATCAGCACGATGAGGACGAGCACCAGACACGCCAGCGCGCCGAGCGTTCGCTCGGCGCGCCGGTCGGTCCACGGCTCTCGGAGCCGGTCGAGCATCTACTTCAGCGGCACCCAGTGCGTGCCCGCGATCTTCTGGGCGCGGCTGGAGTTCTGCACCCAGAACAGGAACTTCTGCAGCGGGCTGCCCTTGCGGGCGCGGCCACGCGTGACCATCCAGAAGTTGCGCACGCCGCCGTACTCGCCGGACTTGGCGTTGCGCAGGTTGCAGGCCACGCCCTGGTAGGACGCGGGGCTGGTGCCCTTGACGAAGTCCAGCGACACGTAGCCGATCGCGTTCTTGTCCGAGGCGACCGTCTGCTGAACCAGGCCGTTGGAGGCCTTGGCCGAGGCGGCGCCGCTCACGGTGACCGAGCCCAGGAAGATCTTCTGGAAGGCGTCCTGGGTGCCCGATGCCGCGGTCCGCACGACGAGGTTGATCGAGCCGTTCGCCGCCGCGCCGGGGATGTCCTCCCAGTTGCGGATCTGGCCCGAGAAGATCCCCTGGATCTGGTCCTGGGACAGGTTCGCCAGCGGGTTGGCCGGGTTCGTCACGACGCAGATCGCGTCCTTGGCGATCTTGTTGAAGAAGATACCGCCCGGATCGCTGCCCTTGGGGTCGCGGGACGAGTTGCCGATCGTGACGCGGCCGGCGGCGACGTCGGCGACACCGACGTCCGAGCCGCCCTGCGCGAGGCGGAACTTCACGCGGCCGGGGTACTGCTTGAGGTAGCCCTTGGCCAGCAGCGCGGCCAGCGGGGCGACGGAGGTGGAACCGCTCAGGGTGATGACGGGCGCGGCCGCGGCCATGGCCGGGATCGCGGCGCCGGCCACCACGGCGACGCTCGCCGTGGCGACGAGCAGTCGGAGGCGACGGGACATGCAGGAGCTCCTTTCGTACTGAGAGAGGCCGGGGGCGTCCTTCGTTCCCGGTCCTTGACGGCGGCGGCAGTTTCGACCCCGGCGCGGGGTGGAGTTGTGAAGCGCTCGTGTGCGCGCTGTGAACAAGCGGTGAACCCGGCTCGGGACCGGCAGGATCGAGTCACGGGTCCTTCACATCGCCCTCGCGCGAGGCGGACAGGATGGCCGACGCATGGCCGCCCTGGATTCCCACGCCCCGCCCCTCGGGCCCGCGGGCGAACCGTGCACGTCGTGCGCCGCGCCACTGGCGGCCGACCAGCGCTACTGCCTGGAGTGCGGCGCCCGCCGGGGCCCCGCGCGGCTCGATCCGCTGGCGATGGCCCGGGGAACCTGGACCCGCCCATCCGCCCCGCCGGCCCCGCGCGTCACCGCGCCGCGCCGCGCCCGCGGAACGCCGTGGGCGATGCCCGCCCCGCGGGCGGCGGGCGCCGCCGCCTTGGCCGTGCTCGCCTTCGGCATCGTCGCGGGGACGGTCGCCGGACCGCGCGCCGACGCCACGCTGGCCTCCGCCACTCCCGCCCCGATCGTGGTCGTCGGGCCGCCGACCGCGGCCGCGCCGCCGCCGGCGACCCCGTCGGCCGCGACGACCGCCCCCAGCCCGGAGCCCGACGTCGTGCCCGCCCCGGCCGCCGACCTCCCGAGCACCGACGCTCCGGTCGTCGCGACCGAGTCCGCGCCCGCGGCTCCTGCCGCCCCCGTGACGTCGCCGCCGACGGAGCCTGCGCCGGCGGATACGCCCAGCACCCCGGCTCCGGCCGTGCCGCCGGTCAAGCACGTCTGGGTCGTCGCGCTCACCGAGCACTCGCTCGACGAGGTCGCCGCCGACACCGGCCAGATGCCCTACCTGTGGAACACGCTGAAGCCCAAGGGCCTGACCGTGCCCAAATGGCAGGCGGCGTCGGTCGGCTCCCTCGCGAACCTCGTGGTCCTGGCCAGCGGCCAGCGGCCCACCGACGAGCAGAAGTCGGGCTGCGCCACCTACGCGGACACAGCGTGCGTGCTCCCGCCGAAGGTCGAGACCCTGCCGGGACAGCTCACGGCGGCCGGCAGGACCTGGCGCGGATACGTCGAGGGGTCGGACATCGGCTCCGACCCCCCGAACGGCTGCCGTCACCCCGCGCTCGGACAGCCCGACCCGTGGGCGCTGCCGCGAGGCGGTGACGCCTACCTCACCCAGCGCAACCCGTTCGTCTACTTCCACTCGATCATCGACACGCCCGACTGCGGGGCGAACATCGCGACCGTGTCGCGTCTCGTGCCCGACGCACAGGACGCGGACAGCGCGCCGAACTACTCGCTCGTCGTGCCCGACGCCTGCCACGACGGCCGCGACCGGCCGTGCGCCGAGGGCGCGCCGGCCGGGCTCTCCGCGGCCGACGAGTGGCTGAAGGCTCAGATCGAGCCCTTGCTGACGTCGAAGGCCTACGCCGACGACGGGCTGATCGTCGTGACCTTCGACCACGGTCTCGATCCGCTCAAGCAGGTCGGCGCGGTGCTGCTCTCCCCGCACATCAAGGCCGACACGGTCGACCAGACGCCCTACACGCACACCGGGCTGCTGAAGACGATCGAGGACGCGTTCTCGGTGGATCGCCTGGGCAAGGCGAGGTCCGACAGCGTCAAGACGCTCGGCGACGACGTCTTCTCGATCACAACTCCTTCACGTTGAGGCAACGCCCTCGTAACGAGTGGACGCCCCCGGGCGCAGAGGATGCCGCCCGATCGTTCCGCCCCTCCGTGGGTGCGGGCCCACTACGGATGGAGACACACGTGCACCTCTCTCACCCCAGCCGCCGGGGTCTCATCGCCCTCACGCTGCTCGTCCTCGCGGGCGCCCTGGCGACCGCGCTGCTGCTCGGTCGCTCGGTCGAGCCGGCGAGCGCGGACAACAACCCGAACAACTACGACTGCCGTGGCCACGTCGAGAAGGGCGCCGAGAGCGCCGACGACCTCGGCGCCACCGAGGTGAAGTACGTCTTCGCGTGCTCCGGTCCGATCACCGGCTACCAGATCCAGCCCGACCACGCGGTGCAGAGCATCGAGACGGAGGTCTTCGCGACCGACCGCGCGACCAAGGAGGTCGTGGCCACCGACGCGTTCTCCTGCAACGGCGAGATCCCCGGCTTCGGCGTGAACTGCATCGGCACCTATCAGGGGAACTACGAGAACGTGGCGGGCCAGTTCGCCATCGACGAGAAGCTCTGCGACGAGCCGCGCGTCGATCCGCTGCTGACCGTGATGTACGCCTCCAAGGACGCCAAGGGCAACGTCGTGCAGGCGATCTCCGGTCCGTACGACCTCGGGCGCCCGCGCGGCTGCCCGAAGAGCGCACGGGGCGGCAAGACGCGCATCCCGCAGTCCAAGGACACGTCGGCCGAGCGCTAGGCATCTAGGGTGGACGTCCGCGGCCGCCACGGCCGCGGACGGTCCGCCCCGGCGCGAGGAGAGACCATGCCGATGCTGTGCTTTGCCGGGACGTTCCGCATCCGCGGGTCGCAGCCGGATGGAGATTCGGTCCGCTTCTTCCCCGATGACCCCGCGCTGTGGGCCCGGGTCCCCGGGGCGCCGGCCGTGCGCACGAACGCCGCCGGCGGCGCGCAGCTGCGCCTCGACGCGATCGACGCGCTCGAGACGCACTACTCGCCACCTGCGAGCGCGCCGCGCCACCAGCCGCTGGCCCTGGCCCACGCCGCCCGCGACGAGCTGCTCGACTGGCTGGGCTTCCGCGAAGTGTGCGTGACGGCGAGACGGTGACCGGCGATGGCGACGACGCGATCCCCGGCTTCGTGCTCACGCGCGGCAGCGATCGCTACGGACGCTGCGTCGCCCTCGCGGGCCGCGGCGACCCGCCCGCGGCCAGCGGCGAGGCGACCTACGTAGACGTGGAGCTGCTGACGCACACCGCCAACCACCACCTGATCGCCACGGGGCTCGCGTACCCGACGTTCTATCTGAAGCTCTGGCCCGACCTGCGCGGCGAGCTGGCTGCACGATCACTGGCGGCTCGACCCGCGAGCGGGGTATGGGCCGAGGACCGGACGCTCACGGGGGTGACGGTGACGGGCCTGGACGGCCTGAGCGACGACGCCGTGATCCTGCCAAAGCTCTTCCGGCGCCTGGCCGACTACCTGGCCCTCAACGGCGGCGACCCGTCGCTGGCGGGTCTGCCCGCCTACCTCGCGCAGCGCGACGACCGGGTGCTGATCCTGTCCACCGGCCACTACACGGGGTTCGACTTCGTGGTCGCGGTCGACGGGCAGAGCGTGCGCCTGACCCGGCCGCACGAGGACCTCGTCTTCCAGGAGGCATGAGCGAGATCGGCGAGGATCCGCCCATGGGCGTCCTTCTCGTCGACCCCCAGCCGCGCACGCTGGACATGATCTGCGCGCCCCCGGTGCGGGCGCGGCTGGCCGCACTCGGCGATCTCGTGATCCACGAGGACGGGGCCATGCCGGCAGCGCTCGTCGAGCGTCACCTGCCCGGCACCGTCGCGGTCCTCGGGCAGACCGACATGGACGCTGCCCGGATCGCTGCCGCACCGCGGCTGCGGGCGATCGTCAACGTCGAGGGCAACCTCCTGGGGAACGTCGACTACGAAGCGTGCTTCGCCCGCGGCATCCATGTCCTCGTCGCGAGCCCTGCGTTCGCCCCGGCGGTCGCCGAGGCGGCGCTCGGCATGGCGATCGACCTGTGCCGGGGGATCTCGGCGGCCGATCGCACGATGCGGGCCGGCGCGGAGGTCTACGGCCTGGACTCCAACCGCGACGCGTTCCTGCTCCAGGGCGCCGATGTCGGGGTGATCGGGGTGGGCGCGCTCGGCCACCGGCTGCTCGAGCTGCTGGCGCCCTTCGGCTGCCGCGTGCGCGCCCACGACCCGTGGCAGCCCGACGCACGCCTGCGCGCGGCAGGCGCGGAGCCGTGCGACCTCGACGAGCTGCTGCGCGCCTCGCGGGTGGTGTTCGTGCTCGCCGCGGCCACGAGCGACAACGCGGCGATGCTCGGCCCGCGGGAGCTTGACCTGCTGCCCGACGCTGCGTGCGTGGTGCTCGCCAGCCGGGCGGCCGTGGCGGACGTCGACGCGCTCGTGGAGCGCGCCGCCGCCGGGCGCCTGAGGGCCGCGATCGACGTGTGGCCCGAGGAGCCGCTGGCCGCCGCACACCCGGCGCGCGCGGTCGACGGGCTGCTGCTGAGCGCCCACCGCACCGGCGGGATGCCCGAGGCGTTCCGGGCGATCGGCGAGCTCGCCGTGGGCGACCTCGAGCTCGTGCTGCGCGGCCTGCCGCCGGCGCTCTGCGCGCGAGCGGAGCGCGAGACCGTGGGGCGCCTGCGCAGCCGCCCGGTCGCGCGCAGCTAGGGCGGCTAGACCTCGTCGTAGGTCACGCTGCGGCGCCCGGCGGCCTGGACGAGCACGCGCTCGAGCGAGCCGACCCGACGCGGATGGGCGAGGTCGGCCGGGTGCACGTCGATGCGCAGCAGCGGGCGCCGGGCCGCCCACGGCTCGGCCAGCCGCCGCACCACGTTCGGCGCGCCCGGCCGCACGGCGAGGGCGCGCGTCTCGCAGCCCCCGCCGCCGCGCCAGA
>JBDTYI010000257.1:0-8253 GCA_040005775.1 Solirubrobacteraceae bacterium | reverse complement strand
CGTCGTTCGCCGGGATGTCGAAGCCGCTGCACATCCTGCTGGCGGTGCTCGCGGCAGCGCTGGCGGGGGCCGCGTGGGCCGGCATCGCGGGCGTGCTGAAGGCCACCGTCGGGGCCAACGAGGTGATCTCGACGATCATGCTCAACTACATCGCGCTGTTCCTCGGCGCCTTCCTGTTCGGCCTCGGCGGCCCGCTGCAGGACCCGAAACAGCCCTCGGTGCCGGTCTCCAGCGATGTCGCGGCGAGCGCCAAGCTTCCGGTCTTCTGGGGCGACCCGGAGTTGCAGGGCGCGCACGTCGGCCTGTTCATCGCGCTCGCCGCGCTGGTCGTCTTCTGGGTCCTGCTCAACCGCTCGACGACCGGCTACGAGGTGCGGGCGGTCGGCCTGAACCCGGAAGCGGCCCGGTACGGCGGCATGAGCGTCGCCAAGAACTACGTCCTGGTGATGGTCGTCTGCGGCGTCTTCGCCGGGCTGGCCGGCGCGGTGGACGTGCTCGGCTGGCAGTTCCGCATCGCCACGAACGACCTCACCCCGTTCCTCGGCGCGGGCTTCCTCGGCATCGCCGTCGCCCTGCTGGGCCGCAACACGGCGTCGGGCACCGCTGCGGCGGCGCTGCTCTTCGGCGCGCTTGTGAGCGGCACGTCACAGCGCAACCTCGATCCGTCGATCTTCGCCCCCGAACTCGCAGGGAACCTGACGATCATCATCCAGGGCCTCGTCGTGCTCTTCGTCAGCGCCGACGTCCTGGTGATCGGGATGATCGCCCGCGCGCGGCGCGTGGGGCGGTCCGGGCGCGCGGGCCGGGCGGCTTCGGAATCGCCCGCGGAGGATTCGGCATGAGTGCGACGCTCGGCGCGCAGCCGGCGCGGACGCGCACGGTGAACCCCCGCTGGATGGGCTGGGCGGGCATCGCGCTGGGGGTGATCGCCTGGTACATCACGCTGCCCCCGGTCCTCGTCCGGACGCCGTGGCCGTCGGTCGCGATCGCGCTGATCGGCCTGACGCTGGGCGTCATGAGCGTCCGCGGGGGCGCCGGGCGGCTGGGCTGGGGAGCGATCGCCGCCGCCGTGGTCGGCGCGGTCGGCGCGGTGGCGTCGTCCGGGTCGGGCGTCGGGAATCTCGAGTCGGTCGTCGTCTGGTCAGCGCTCTTCGCTGCGATGTTGCGGTACGCCACGCCGCTGGTCTTCGCGGCGCTGGGCGGCATCGTCTCGGAGCGGTCGGGGGTGGTGAACATCGGCCTCGAGGGCATGATGCTCATGGGTGCGTTCTTCGGCATCTACGGTGCCGACGTGACCGGATCGTGGCTCCCGGGGCTGCTCATCGGCATGGCCGCGGGCGGCGTGCTCGCCCTCGTGCACGCCGTGTTCTCGATCAGCCTGCGCGCCGACCAGATCGTCAGTGGCACCGCGATCAACCTGCTGGCCGTCGGCATCACCGGCTATCTGTTCGTCGACCGCTACGGCGACCAGGGCACGCCCGACAACGTCTCGCGAGCACCCGATGTGACGCTTCCGCTCGTCAAGTCGATCCCGTTCGTCGGCGACGCGATCGGCAAGGCGAACCTGCTCACCTGGCTGGCGCTGATCGGCGTGGTCGCGTTGACCATGTTCCTGTTCCGCACGCCCCGTGGGCTGCGCCTGCGGGCGGTCGGCGAGCAGCCGCGGGCCGCGGAGACGGTCGGCATCCCGGTGCTGCGGACGCGCTACATCGCGGTGGTGACCTCCGGCGTGCTGGCCGCGATGGGCGGCGCCTACCTTTCGATCGCCTTCCTCGGATCCTTCAACCAGGGCATGACCGCGGGGCGCGGGTTCATCGCACTGGCGGCGGTGATCTTCGGCAACTGGCGGCCCTACGGCGCGCTGGGGGCCGCGCTGCTTTTCGGGTTCTCCAGCGCGCTCGCGCAGCGGCTGCCCGCGTTCTCGGAGTCGGGGGCGGTGCTGTTCCAGGCCCTCCCCTACGTGCTCACCCTCATCGCCGTGGCGGGCGTGATCGGCCGGTCGCGACCGCCGGCCGCCGTCGGCCAGCCCTACGTGAAGGAGTAGCGATGGCCGTCGCACGCCTCAGCCTCACCTCCGCCGCATCCAATCCCGACGCGGGCACCGCGAACCTCAGCGACGAGGTCGAGGTCTACCAGCGCACGTACTCCACGCTGCTGCGCTCCAGCGGGGAGACGCGCCTGCGCGTGCTCGAGTCGTCGCACCGCGCGATGGGCTCGTCGCTGCACCCCCTGGCCAGCTCGCCCGAGCTCGACCTCGGCGCGTTCCTCTACGCGATCCAGCGCCTGCCCGAGGCGATCGTGCGCGGGCGGATCATCGTGATGGGCCAGGACGCGGCCGTGTTCGCAAAGGCCGGGGTGGGGCCGCTGGAGCACTGGGAGGTGGCCGAGGCACCGGCGCGCCGGCGGCGCTGGTACGACGGCGGCGACGAGGTGCTGGCGGTGCTGCTGGCCTCCGAGTCCGACGTCGACGACCTCGTCCCGTCGCTCGTCGCCTTCCAGATCGAGTGGAACAAGATCCATCAGCGCGCGGTCGCCACGGGCTGGCCGCTGCGCGACGGCGCCACGCCCGAGGCGCTGTCGGAGGCGCTGGGCGGCGCGGTCGAGGATTGGGGGCGTCTGCGCGACATCTGGGGCGAGACCTTCGAGGAGCGCCTGACCGCGATCGTCGAGCGGACGAAGTCGATGCGCCTGCGCCAGCTCGGCGGCACGCAGGTCGGCTATCAGCGCATGACACGCCGCTGGTGGTCGCCGGCGCACAGCACGCTGGAGGCCAAGCGGCTGCTCGACGCGCCGCTGTACTTCGTCTCCTCCAACACGCACTCGCTCTCGAACCTCGTGACCGGGCTGGCGCGCGAGAACGAGGATGAGCTCGTGGCGTTCGTGGAGCAGGGCGACCACGAGGACCTCCAGGAGGAGCTGGTGCGCTTCCGCAGCGGCGCCGCCGAGGGCTCGTGGGAGAACTTCCTGTACTTCGTGGCGCGCGACTACGCCGAGGAGAACCCGGCGGGGCGCGAGGAGCGCACCAAGGCCGAGCTTGCGGCGGGCGTCCAGCACCTGCGCTCGCACACCGCGCTGCGGGTCGCCTCGCAGGTGATTCCGCTCGCCGAGCTCGACCCACGCCGGCTCGATCCCCGCCTGGGCGCGGTCGACGCCGAGCGCCTCTCGCGCAGCGACGCGGTGATCGTCAACGTCGACTACCCGCTCGGGCTTGCGGCGTACAACCTGCTTCACGAGGTCGCCGTCGACTCCTCCGGCCTGCGCGGCGCCTACATCCTCGGCAAGGCGGCGACGCTGAACGCCGACGTCGGCGATGTGATGATCTCGTCGGTCATCCACGACGAGCACACGGGCAGCACGTACTGGCTCGACAACGCGTTCACGGTCGACGACATCGCGCCCGACCTCATGTTCGGCACCGGGCTCGACAACCAGCGGGCGGTGACGGTCAAGTCGACGTTCCTGCAGAACCGCGCCTATCTGGACTTCTACTACCGCGAGGCCTTCACCGTCGTCGAGATGGAGGCCGGGCCCTACTGCAGCGCGGTGTACGAGATCGCCGACGCCGACCGCCATCCCGTCGGCGAGGCCGTCAACTTCTCCAAGCTCCCGATCGACTTCGGGATCATCCACTACGCCTCGGACACGCCCTACACGCAGGCGCGCACGCTCGGCGCCCGCGGCCTCTCCTACTTCGGGATGGACTCGACGTACGCCTCGTCGCTGGCCATCCTGCGCCGCGTGCTGCGGTTGGAGGGCGCGCTGGAGTAGGGGCGCAGCCGCCGGACGTCGATGCCGGCGCGCCTGCATGCCTTGTCGCGAACGGCGTCGCGAGTTCGCGCCCGCGGTATCGTGCCAGCGGCTGTCGAGCTCGACGATCAGGCGCTGGTCGGGGAACCAGATGTCGGCCTCGATGAAGCGATCGGTGACCCACATCCAGTGGTTGAAGCGCACCTCTGGGTCGCCGCGGTCGCGGAGCTCCATGAGGTAGCGCTCCTCCTGGGGGCTACGCGTGCGTTGCGGGTCGTGGTGGTGACCCAGATTCAGTGCGGCAACGAGGGTGGGCAGGCCACGGCGGCCGTGCGCGCGGGTCATCGCCGGCGCGAGCGTCAGGCCGTCGTAGCGACGCTCGATCACCGAGCGCTCGAGGTAGCGGGTCATGTGAGGCAGCTCGTAGGTGTCCGCCAGGTCCACTGTCGTCCGTGCCCAGCTCGTGTGCGGCATGCCGTCGGCATCGAGGACGGCGTCGTCGGGGTGCAGCGACCGCGTGGTGTGGATTACGACGCCGCGCGGCGCCCGCTTCCCGCGCGGCGCGGACACCTCGGGGCGCCCGTGCCACGTCAGCACACCCAGCTTCGCCCCGGCGGAGCGGTGGCTCAGGACACCGCCTGTCGCGAGCACCGCCGCCCACTCGCGGCCGGCGCGCCCCAGTACCCGGTGCCCGACGGTGTAGACGCGGCATGCACCTCGAACAGCCGCCCCGCGGCGAGCCGGCGCCCGATCGCGCTCCGACTCAGCCCGAGCCCGACCAGTTGGGCCCGCGCGACCACCCCACCCTGCGCCTCGGCGAGCGCCGCGATCCGCTCGTCCTCGGACGTGGCTGCATTTCGACTCGGTATGCGGGTGGATCTGCAGCCACCCCCCGAGCGTGGCGGGAATCGTGTTACGGATCTACGCGCAGGTGTTACGCGCCTACGGGGTGCCAGGCGGTCTTCAGCTCGACGACCGCCTCCAGGCGCGACAGGGCGTTGTCGGTCGCGCTCGCGTAGGTGGTCGCCGGGGTCGCGTGGCGCGTGCGCTTCACGGTCTCCGCAGCGAGGCGGTCGAGCGCGGCGTGCAGGTCGGCGTCGCCCGACGCGTCGAGGATCGCGTTGAGGTCGCGATGGGCGCCGAGCGCCGGTGCGAGCTCGGCGCGGCGGCCGCTGAGCAGGTTGACAACGCCCGCAGGGACGTCGCTGACGCCGAGCACCTCCCCCAGGTCCAGGCCGGGGAGCGGGTGGCGCTCGGAGACGATCGCGACGACCGTGTTGCCGGCCGCGAGGGCGGGTGCGAGCTCGGCGATCAGGCCCAGCAGCGGCGGCTCGTCGCCGGCCACCACGCCGACGACGCCGGTGGGCTCGGGCATCGAGAACGACAGGAACGGCGCGGCGACCGGGTTCACGCCACCCAGCACGCCGGCGAGCTTGTCGGTCCAGCCGGCGTAGTGCACGAGCACGTCGATCGCGGCCTCCAATTCGTCCCCGCCCGCGAGCGCCTCGCCGCGCGACTCCAGCGCCTCGGCCGCGCGATAGAGGATCTGCCCGCGGTTGGAGGCGCTGCGCTTCGACCACGGGCCGAAGGCCTTGCGTGCGGCGCCCATCGCGTCGCGAACGTCCTTGCGCGAGGCGCGCGGCACGTTGTATCCGCCGTCGACCGGGTCGTGGCGCCCGGACTCCGAGCGCACGAACGCACCGCCCACGTAGAGCTTGTACGTCTTGGGGACGCCGACCCGCGCCATCATGCGACCCTCACATAGGGCCGGACGCCGGCGGCGCCGCCCTCGCGCCCGAAGCCGGACTCCTTGTAGCCGCCGAAGGCCGCGGTCGGGTCGAAGTGGTTGTAGGTGTTCTGCCAGACCACCCCGGCGCGCAGCGCGCGGGCGACCTCGAAGGCCTTCGCGCCCTTGTCGGTCCAGACGCCCGCGGCGAGGCCGTAGGCGGAGTCGTTGGCCTTCTCGATCGCCTCGGCCTGGGTCCGGAAGGTCAGGACCGTGAGCACCGGGCCGAAGATCTCCTCGACGGCGACCCGGTGGGCGGGCGCGACGTCGGTGAACAGCGTCGGAGCGAACCAGAAGCCGCGCTCGGGTAGCTCGCACGCGACCGTCTGGCGGTGCGCGCCTTCGGCCTCGCCTACATCCACGAGCGCCTCGATCCGCGCCAGCTGGGCAGCGGAGTTGATCGCGCCGACGTCGGTGTTCTTGTCGAGCGGATCGCCGACGCGCAGCAGCTCCATTCGGTCCCAGAGCTTGCGGATCACGAGGTCGGCGACCGACTCCTGCACGAGCAGCCGCGACCCGGCGCAGCAGACGTGGCCCTGGTTGAAGAAGATCCCCTGCACGATCCCCTCGACGGCCTGGTCGAGCGCAGCGTCCTCGAACACGATATTCGCCGACTTGCCGCCGAGCTCGAGCGTGAGGCCCGTGTTCGTGCCCGCGAGCGCGGCCTGGATGCCCTTGCCTACCGCGGTCGAGCCCGTGAAGGCGATCTTGTCGACGTCGGATCCCACGAGCGCGACGCCCGTGGCGCCGTCGCCGGGGACGATGTTCACGACGCCCGGCGGCAGTTCGGCCTCCTGGCAGATCTCGGCCAGCAGCAGCGCGGTCAGCGGCGTCGTCTCGGCCGGCTTGAGTACGGCCGTGTTTCCGCAGGCGATGGCCGGCGCGAGCTTCCACGCCGCCATGAGCAGCGGGAAGTTCCATGGCACGATCTGCCCGACGACACCGTAGGGCTGCGACGCGCGTCCCCCGAGCGCGTAGCTGACCTTGTCCGCCCAGCCGGCGTAGTGGAAGAAGTGCGCCGCCGCGAGCGGGACGTCGATGTCGCGCGCCTCGCGGATCGGCTTGCCGCCGTCGAGCGACTCGACGACCGACAGCTCGCGGGCGCGCTCCTGGATCAGGCGCGCGATGCGGAAGACGTACTTGCCGCGCTCGAGGCCCGACAGCGCGGCCCAGGCCGGCTGCGCTGCACGAGCCGCGGCGACCGCGGCAGCCACGTCGTGCTCGCCACCGAAGGCGACCTGGGCGATCGGCTCCTCGGTCGCGGGGTTGATCGACGGCACTCGGTGGCCGTCAGTCGGCGCGACCCAGTCACCGCCGACGAACAGGTCGTAGCTGTCGCGCAGGCGAACGTGGTCGGCGGACTCCGGCGCGGGCGCGTAGTCCCAGGTGAGGCTGGTGCGGGGGGTGTCGGTCGCGGCCATCCACTACTCCGTCGAGAAGTCCTCGGAGCGGCCGTAGCGACCACTCTCGAGCTTGGCGTGCTGCATGAGCAGGTCGTTGAGCAGCGACGACGCGCCGATCCGGAAGCGGTCCGGGGTCAGCCACTCGTCGCCGAGCGTCTCCTTCGCGAGCACGAGGCGGTGCAGGGCCGCCTTCGTGTTCGACACGCCGCCGGCGGCCTTCATGCCGACGACGCGGCCGGTGCGCTGGGTGAAGTCGCGGATCGCCTCGAGCATCACGAGCGTGACCTCGGGCGTGGCCCCTGACGTCGACTTGCCCGTCGAGGTCTTGATGAAGTCCGCGCCCGCCTCCATGGCCAGCATCGACGCGTGGCGAACGTGGTCCAGCGAGCCGAGCTCGGAGGTCTCGAGGATCACCTTGAGGTGGGCGTCGCCGCACGCCTCCTTCACGCGCACGATCTCCTCCTGCACGCGCGCGTCGTCGCCCGACAGGAACGCCTCGCGCGAGATGACCATGTCGATCTCCTCGGCCCCTGCGGCGACCGTCTCCTCGGTCTCGCCGATCTTCACGGCCAGCGACGTCTGCCCCGACGGGAAGCCGGTCGAGACCGACGCGGTCCTCACGCCCGTGCCCTGCAGCGCCGCGACCGCGGTCGGCACGAGCGCCGGGTAGACGCAGATCGCGGCGACCGACGGCACCTCGGGCGCGTGCGGGTCGGGGCAGACGCCCTTCGCGCACAGGTTGCGGACCTTGCCGGGCGTGTCCTGGCCTTCGAGCGTGGTGAGGTCGACCATCGAGACGGCCAGGCGGATTCCCTGTGCCTTTGCGGTCGTCTTGATCGAGCGCTTGCCCAGCAGGGCGGCGCGCTCCTCGATCCCGACCCGGTCGACGTGCGGCAGACGGCGGAGCATGAGCCCCAGTGTGCCGCATGTGCGCGTGTTCGGTCAGGGACGTACGGAGACGATCACGGTCGGCGACGCGCCTGTCGCGAACGGGAGCCCGGCCTGCTTGACCACCTTCGCGGAAGCGGTAGTGGACCGGGCGCTGCGTGCGCTCGAAGCGGTACGTAGTGCGGAACCGCCCGCCCGTTGCGGCCGTGGCCCGTAGCTGGCGAAACGAGCGATAGGTACGGCCGACCTTGGCCTGCAGCGTGACCGCGATGCCGCCCGCTGGGATGGCGCCGAGGACCCGGCCGGCGAACGTGACGCGCTTGCCGTTGCACGCGCTGTGGCGGTCGATCGCCAGCGTCACCCCGGCGCGCACCCGCAGCGCGAGCACGTTGCTCAGCGCCGACTCGTGGCTGTCGGAGTACGGGAAGT
>JBDTYI010000256.1:0-9166 GCA_040005775.1 Solirubrobacteraceae bacterium | reverse complement strand
CCGCTGCTGCCCGAGCGCATGCGCCTGGTGCGCAGCGCCCGCGGCGCGGCCTAGCCCGCCAACTCACCCCCGCAGGGCGCGCACCCAGCGGGCGAAGACGGTTCCCACCGCCTTGGTCCCCGTCCGCAGGGCTCGTTCCCGGTCGGAGTCGCGCTTGGAGCGCAGGCCCGCGTACGTGCGCGCAGCCGTCACCACCGCGTTGTCGTAGGGGAACCACCAGGCCGGCCGGCCGATCGGCGGGTCCCAGGTGACGACCTTCGGCTCCGCGCACGTGCGCAGGGCGATCGTGCCGCGGGCGCGGCCGATCCCCGCGCCGCCGACGCCGCCCCACGGCGCCTGCGGGGCTGAGCGGTCGACGAGGTGGTCGTTGCCCCACACCATCCCGGCGTGCAGCTCGCGAGCGACGCGCTCGGCGCCCACGCGGTCGGCGGTCCACACCGACGCGCCGAGGCCCAGGCCCCCCGCGTTCGCCGCGGCGACGGCGGCCTCCGCATCAGCCACCGACTCGATGCTCAGCACCGGCCCGGGCACCTCCTCCCGGGCGATTCGCATCGCCGGTCGCACGCCGCTCAGCACAACGGGCGCCACGAGCGCACCTGAGACCCGCCCGCCGCAGTGCAGCGTCGCGCCCTGTGCCACGGCGTCGGCGACCAGCTCGGCTACGCGTTCGGCGCGTTCGGTCGTCACCAGCGGACCGACCGACGTCTGCGGATCCCGCGGGTCGCCCACGCGCAGGGCGCTCGTGTGGTGGAGCACACCGGCGAGGAAGCGGTCGTGCACAGCGTCGACGCACAGGGCGCGGCGCACGCTGCCGCCGCACTGCCCGGCGTTGGCGAACGCCGCCCAGACTGCGCCACGGGCTGCACGATCGACGCGCGCGTCGGCGAGCACGAGCATCGCGTCGCGGCCGCCGAGCTCCAGGACGCTGCGCTTGAGCTCGCGCGCGCAGGCGGCGCCGACCTCGCGCCCCGCGCGGGCGCCGCCGGTGAAGCGCACCTGCGCGACGTCGGCCGCGACGAGCGCGGCGCCGACGTCGGTGTGGCCCTGCGCGACGCCCAGCAGGCCCTCCGGCAGCCCGGCCCGGGCGAAGATGCGGGCGATCCGCGTGCCCAGCAGCGGCACGTGCGGCGAGGGCTTGAGCACGACGCCGTTGCCGGCCATCAGCGCCACCGCCACGTCGCCCAGCGGCGTGGCGAACGGCTCCGCGGCGGGGCCGAGCACGCCGACCACCCCGAGCGGCTCGTAGGTCCAGCGGCCGCGCTTGACCGGATGCTGGGTGCGCGAGAACGGGATCCGCTCGCCGGCGAGGATCCCGGGGCCGTGCTCGGCCAGCCATTGGAGCGTCTCGACGGCGGCGAGCAGCTCCATCACGCCCGCCTCGGCGCGCGGGCGGCCCTGCTCGGCGCACAGCAGCTCGGCCAGCTCGTCGAACTCGTCGATCACCGCCTGCGCGGCCCGGGCCATGTACCGCGCGCGGTCGACGGGCCGCAGGCGCGCCCACAGCGGGCTGACCTCACGTGCCTGCGCCACGATCGCCGCCACGTCGCGCGGCGACGTCGCGGTGACGGCGCCCACGCGCTCGCCGGTGGCCGGATTCAGCGACTCCATGGTCGCGAGGAACCTATGCCACGCGGGACAGGTACTCGCGCACGCTCGTGCGCAGCACCCCGGTCACGCCCGGCGCGTGAGCCTCGTCGGCGAGCAGCGGCCCAGGCTCCTGGCCGGGCACGGCGGCGGCGAATCCGACGAGCGTCTCGGCGCCGTCGACCCATGCCGTCGCGCACACCACGGCGCGCGAGCGCGGGTCGTAGCGCAGCAGCCGGCGGGCGTCGAGGTCGGAGATCGCGCGCCCCGCGCGGTCGTGCAGGGCCAGCAGGCCCGGCAGGTCGCCGCGCTGCGGAAGGCGGACGCGAACGCGACGGCCGGACGGAAGGGTGTGCACGGTGAACAGGAGCACGGCGAGTCGGAGTGTGGCAAACGCACGTTCGCTCCTCGTAAAGAAGGCGCTAACGACCCCGGGCCTGCAGGATCGCCTGCAGGCGCTCGCGCAGCTCGCCCTCGGCCTCGTCGGGGGCGTAGAAGCGTGTGCCGACGACGGGATCGGGCAGCAGCTCCTGCGGGCTGACGTGCCCGGGACGGTCGTGGGGGTAGTCGTAGCCGCGCGGCGGGCTCTGCAGCGCGGGCGGCGGCGGCGAGGCGCCGTTCTCGCGCACGTAGGCGCGGGCCGCGCCGAGTGCTTTGTAGGCCGCGTGGGACTTCGGCGCCAGCGACAGGTAGACCGCACACTGCCCGAGGGCATGGGCCGCCTCGGGCATGCCGACATGCTCGACGGCGTGCGCAGCGGCGACCGCGACCTGCAGCGCCTCGGGGTCCGCGTTGCCGATGTCCTCCGACGCGAGGATCACCATCCGCCGCACGATGAACCGGGCGTCCTCGCCCGCCTCGATCATCACCGCGAGGTAATAGAGGCTCGCGTCGGGATCGGAGCCGCGTGTCGCCTTGATCCACGCCGAGATCGTGTCGTAGTGACGGTCGCCCTTCTTGTCGTACTGGATCGCGCGGCGCTGGAGCGCGTCCTCGGCCCCCGGCAACGTCACCCGCCCGTGCGTCTGCACCGCCAGCTCGAGCGCAGCCAGCGCCGTCCGTGCGTCCCCGCCCGCACGTCCGGCCAGGAACGCGAGCGCGTCGTCGTCGGCCTCGCCGCCGATCGCCACCAGCCCGCGGCGCAACAGCGCCGCGACGTGCTCCGCGGTCAGCGGCTGCAGCTCGTAGACCTGGGTGCGCGAGAGCAGCGCCGAGTTGACCTCGAAGTACGGGTTCTCCGTCGTGGCTCCGATGAGCGTTACGAGCCCCTCTTCGACCGCCGGCAGCAGTGCGTCCTGCTGTGCCTTGTTGAAGCGGTGGATCTCGTCGAGGAAGAACACCGTGCGCTCGCCGGTGGCCTGGCGGCGCTGCTGGGCGCGGTCGAGCACGCGGCGCACCTCGGGTCGCCCGGCCTCGACCGCGCTCAGCTCCTCGAGCACTGCGTTCGCCGCGCCCGCGACGATCCGGGCGAGCGTCGTCTTGCCCGACCCCGGCGGCCCGTAGAGCAGCATCGAGTGCGGCTTGCCCTGCTCGATCGCCACACGCAGCGCCGAGCCGTCGCCGAGCAGGTGCTCCTGGCCGACGACGTCCTCCAGCGCGTCCGGGCGCATGCGGGCCGCGAGCGGACGCGCTCCGGTAGTCCTACGGGGGCGTTCGGGCTCGCCCGCGCCGGCATCGAAGAGCTGATCCATTCGCCTATCGTGCCCGCCCGCGCCGATGGAGGAGGCGCTGGCGTAGCCTGACCGGATGCCCGCCGAGCTCGAGCAGGAGTCGACCGACCTCCTCCAGCGCCTGGTGCGCTTCGACACGGTCAACCCGCCGGGCAACGAGCGCGACGCCCAAGAGCACCTGGCTGCGCTGCTGCGCGACGCGGGCTTCGAGCTCGAGCTGGTCGGCCGTACGGAGCCCCGCCCGAACCTGGTCGCGCGGCTGCGCGGCAAGGCCGGCGGCCCCGTCCTCTGTCTGCTCAGCCACGTCGACACCGTCCTGGCGGACGCCTCGGAGTGGCAGCGTGACCCGTGGTCGGGCGACCTCGCCGACGGCGAGCTGTGGGGCCGCGGCGCGCAGGACATGAAGTCCCAGACCGCCGCCGAGGTCGTCGCGGCGATCGACCTCGCTCGCTCGGGCTGGCGCCCAGCGCACGGCGACCTGCTCGTCGTGGTGGTCGCCGACGAGGAGACCGGCGGCGAGGAGGGCGCGATCTGGCTGTGCGAGAACCATCCCGACCTCGTCCGCTGCGACTTCCTGCTCAACGAGGGCGCGGGCACCGTCTTCCCGTTCGGCGACGAGCGCCTGTACGGGGTCTGCCTCGCCGAGAAGGGCGTCTTCCGCTTCACCGTGACCACCGACGGCGTCGCCGGGCACGCCTCGATGCCGAAGATCGGCGAGAACGCGCTGCTCAAGCTCGTGCCCTTCGTGCAGCGCCTCGGCGAGGGCCAGCCCGCATACGACATCACCGACCCGCCCCGGCGTCTGTTCGAGGCCCTCGGCGTGCCGCTCGACGGCGACCCGGCCGCGGCGCTCGACGCGTTGCGCGAGCGCGACCCGATCCTGGGTGTGCTGGCCGAGCCGATGCTCGGCGTGACGTTCGCCCCGACCCGGATCAGCGCCAGCGCGAAGATCAACGTGATCCCCTCGCGCGCCGAGCTGAAGGTGGATTGCCGCACGCCGCCGGGCATGGGCGAGGAGCAGGTCCGCATGCGCATCCACGAGGTCCTTGGCGACGACGGCTACTCGCTCGAGTTCATCGAGCGCGTCGTCGGCAACGGGTCGCCCGCCGACACGCCCCTGTTCGCCGCCATCGAGGGCTGGATCGGCGAGGAGGACCCCGGTGCGCGCGTCGTGCCGACGATGCTGCCCGCCTTCACCGACTCGCGGACGTTCCGCGACGCCTTCCCCGAGTGCGTCGCCTACGGGTTCTTCCCGCAGCGGGAGATGACGCTGTACGAGACCTCGCCGCTGATCCACTCGCGCGACGAGCGCGTCCGGGTCGGCGACCTGGGCTTCGCCGCTCGCTGCTATCGCCACGTCTGCAAGGAGATCCTCGGTGCCTGACTCACCCGACAAGCTGCGCCTCGGCGGCATGGCCCTGCGCAACGGCCTACTCGTGCACGGCCCCACGTCGTGGGCCGCCGCCGTGCGAACCCGCGACGGCGAGATCAAGGCGGCGTCAGGCCCCAAGCCGACGTTCAGCGCCCGCGCGGCCTCGATCCCGGGTGTGCGCGGCGTCGTGCGCCTGGGCGAGGCGGTCGCCGTCATCCCGCTGGTCAAGCGCGCACTGCCCGAGGCCCAACTGCCCTTCCAGGACGCGACCGTGCTCGGCGCGATGGCCGCCGCGGGCGTTGCCGGAACGCTGCTGCGCCATCGGGTGCGCGGCGCCGGCGGCGAGATCGCGCTCGCCGCGCTGAGCGTCGCGCCCTCGATCGTCGCGCTGCGCGGCGGCGACCTCGCCGCCTACCACGGCGTCGAGCACAAGGCGATCGGCGCCTACGAGCAGGACGACGCCGACGCGCGCGACGCCACCAAGGAGCACGACCGCTGCGGCTCGCACCTGATGGCACCGCTGCTCGCCGCCAACGTCGCCGGCACGCTGCTGCTGCGCGGTGTCGTGGCGCGCCCCACGCAGCTGCACCAGGGCGCCGTCCAGCTCGCCTCGCTCGGCGCGGCCGTCGAGGTGTTCGCGTGGTCCGAGCGCAACGAGCACACCGCGACCGCGCGCGCCCTGCGCCGCCCGGGCCACGAGCTGCAGCGGGTCGTGGGCACCCGCGAGCCGACCGAGGAGCAGCTCGAGGTCGGCCGCGCCGCGCTGGAGGAGATCCTGCGCGCCGAGGGGCGCTGAGATGCGTCCGCTCGGATTCCAGATTCGGCCGTTGATGCCGATACTCACGCGATGACGACTGCGATCGCCGTTCCCCTCGCGTTCTGGCAGGAGATCCAGGACTTCACCGTGGAGTGGCAGAGCGCGTTCGCCATCCTCTTCATGGTCCTGCTGCTGTTCGTGCTCTGGCGCACGCTGAAGCTGATGCCGCAGACGAAGCCGGTGGAGATGAAGCCGGAGGCCAACCTCGAGGTCGCGTGGGCGGACATCGCCGGCGTCGACGAGGCGAAGTCCGAGCTTCAGGAGGTCGTGGAGTTCATGCGCGACCCGAGGCCGTTCACGCGGCTGGGCGCGAAGGTGCCCAAGGGCGTGCTGCTGCACGGCCCTCCCGGCACCGGCAAGACGCTGCTCGCCAAGGCAGTCGCGCACGAGTCGGGCGCGCACTTCTTCGCGCAGTCGGCCTCCTCGTTCGTCGAGATGTTCGCCGGCCTCGGCGCCGCGCGCATCCGCCGCCTGTTCCGCGAAGCGCTCAAGCACGCGCCCGCGATCGTGTTCATCGACGAGCTCGACGCCGTCGGCGCCCGCCGCGGCAGCGACAACAACTCCGAGCGCGAGCAGACGCTCAACCAGCTGCTGGTCGAGATGGACGGCTTCTCCTCCGGGGCGGAGAACCGGCTCGTCGTCATGGCCGCCTCCAACCTGCTCGACAAGCTCGACCCCGCGCTGCTTCGCCCGGGCCGCTTCGACCGCCAGGTCTTCGTCTCGCCCCCCGACGTCGGCGGGCGCGAGCAGATCCTGAAGGTGCACACGACCAACAAGCCGCTGCGCGAGGACGTCGACCTGCACCTCGTCGCCCAGCAGACGAGCGGCCTGACCGGCGCCGACCTGGCGAACATCTGCAACGAGGCCGCGATCTTCTGCGCCCGCCGCAACGGCCATGCCCTCGGGCGCCAGGACTTCAACGACGCGATCGAGCGGGTCATCGCCGGCGTGCAGTCGTCCACCACGCTCAATGAGCGCGAGCGCCGCGTCGTCGCCTACCACGAGGCCGGCCACGCGCTCTGCCGCGAGCTCCTGGACTCGGTCGACCGCGTGCACAAGATCTCGATCGTGCCGCGCGGGGGCGCGCTGGGCTACGTCGTGAACCTGCCCGACGAGGACTCCTACCTCAAGACGCGCGAGGAGCTCGTCGACCAGATGGCCGTGCTCCTCGGGGGCCGCGTCGCCGAGCAGATCGTCTTCGGCGAGGTGACGACCGGGGCGTCGAGCGACCTCCAGCGCGTGGAGGAGATCACCCACGCGATGATCCACCAGTACGCGATGGGCTCCGCGGAGTCCCCGCAGGCCTCGCTCATCGACAAGGCGGTCTCCGACCACACGCGGCGTATGCGCGACGAGGAGCAGCAGGAGCTGGCCTTCGAGGGCTGGCGCACCGCCTGGGAGGTCGTCGACTCCCATCGCGAGCTGCTCGACAAGCTGGCCGCCGAGCTGCTCGAGCGCGAGGTGCTCGAGCGCGACGAGCTCGACCGCATCATGGACGGCATCCCGCGCCTGGAGCGCCGGCGCCCGGTCGGCGACCTGCGCATCGCCTCCTCGACGCTGCTGCCGCCCACCCCCGCGTCGCCCGAGCCGCCCGAGCCCGCGTCCCACTAGTCTCCGCCGGGCATGTTCGCCCGGATCGACCACGTCGGAGTGGCCGTCGAGGATCTCGACGCCGCGATCACCCTGCACGAGGCCACCTACGCGATGGAGCTGGTGCATCGCGAGGTCGTCGAGGAGCAGGGGGTCGAGGCTGTGCTGCTCGACGTCGGCGAGAACCACGTGGAGCTGCTGCGCCCGCTGTCGCAGGACACGCCCGTGGGCCGGTTCCTCGCCAAGCGCGGCCCAGGCCTGCACCACGTGGCCTACCAGGTCCGGGACATCGAGGCCGCCCTGTCACGGCTGCGCGATCAGGGCGTGCGTCTCATCGACGAGACGCCCCGCACCGGCATTCGCGGTTCCCGGGTGGCCTTCCTGCACCCGGCCGCGTCGGGCGGCGTGCTGACCGAGATCGTCGAGCCCTCCGGAGGACATTGAACATGGCGCAGCACATCAGCATCGGCTTCCAGGCGAGCCCGCCGCTCGCCCTGCGGGTCTCCGACGAGGAGCTGAAGAAGCTCAACGACGCGCTCGGCGGCGAGGGCTGGCACGACGTCGCCGGCGAAGACGGCAGCGTGCGCCTGAACCTCGCCCACGTGCTCTGGCTGCGTACCGAGCGCGACGAGCACCGCGTCGGCTTCGGCCTCAGCACCTAGCCGGGCGTCACGACGTCCACGCGCTCGCCCCGCGCTTCGAAGCGCGCCGGGTCGATCCTCACGAGCTCGCCGTCGACGTTGAACGCCGGGTCGGCGACCTCGAGCGTCACCTCGCGCCCGCGCCCGTGGAGCACGCCGCGCTGGGCGGTCAGGCCGCCGGTGCGCATCGCGTAGGCGCGCAGCACGAGGGTCGCGCGGTGGCCCGCGGTCAGCACCGCGACGTCGGCGAGGCCGTCACCCGGGTCGGCGCTGGCGATCTCCGCGCCACCGCCGAAGGCGCCGGTGCCCGCCACGGTCACCTGCCAGGCCTGCCCGCGGAAGATCTCGCGGCCGTCGACGCGCGCGACGCAGCGCAGCGGCTGGGCGGTGAGCCCGGCGCGCAGCGCGCCCACGCCGTAGGCCAGAGGCCCGAGGATGCGCTTCAGGCCGTCGGCGCGCTGGGCGGCGTGCACCGACAGCCCGGTGCTCGCGGTGTTGAGGAACGCCGTCTCGCCGGCGCGCAGCACCTCGATCGAGCGCGTCGGGGCGTCGGGGTCGGCGGCCAGCGCGGCGCCCGCTTCCAGATCGAGGGGCAGGCCGAGCGCGCGGGCGAAGTCGTTCGCGGTGCCCGCGGCGACGACCGCGAGCGGGATTCCCGCGGCGCCGGCGATGGCCGCGTACCGGCCGAGGGAGCCGTCGCCGCCCGCGACGACGAGGCGGTCCGGCCGGCGCTCCAGGACGTGCTCGGCCGCGCCGACGTCGTGGACGTCGACGGTCGCGCCGCGCCGGGTCAGGAGCACGCCGAGGGCATCGGGGTCCGTCGCAGAGCCGGACGCCCGGTTGGCGATGAGGGCGAGCCGCATGCCTGACCGGCCTGCCCATAACCTGGGGCCGGTGAACGCCTCGTCCCACGAGCCGATGGAGCCCGGCGCGCGCGCTTCCCTGCGCGCGCGGCTGCGGGGCGGGCCCGCGGGGCGCGCGATCGCCAAGCTGGACCTGCGCATCTACCGCCGGGTGCGCTCGGCGGCCCACGAGCCGCAGATCGGCGCTGTGCGCGTCTACTCCAGATGCGGCGAGCACGCGGCGCTGTGGCTGGCCCTGGGCGCGGGCGGCTCGCTGCTCGACGAGCCGCGCCGCGGGCGCTGGGGCCGCGCCCTGGGCGTCGTGTTCCTCACCTACGTGCTCAACACCGCGGTCAAGGGCGTCTTTCAGCGCAAGCGCCCGGTCCTGGAGGACCTCCCCGCGCTCATCGCCACGCCGACGAAGCTGAGCTTCCCGTCGGCCCACGCCTCGTCGTCGTTCGCCGCGGCGCGCGCGTACTCGAGCCTGCTGCCGGCCGCGCCGCTGTACGTCGCCGCGAGCGCGATGGCCCTCAGCCGCGTCTACCTCGGCGTGCACTACCCGAGCGACATCGCCGCGGGCGCGATCCTGGGCACGGTCTGCGGGAGCGCCGGGCGATGAAGGTCGGCATCGTCGGCATGCCCAACGCGGG
>JBDTYI010000255.1:0-6311 GCA_040005775.1 Solirubrobacteraceae bacterium | reverse complement strand
TCGAGGAAGTTCGTCTTCGGGCACTGAGCTCGTCTGGCCGGGAGGCTAGCAGCGCGTCGCGACGCCGCTTAGACGATCTCGTCGATCCGGCCGGCCATCTCGTGGTCGGCATCGGTCACGCGGCCCTCGCTGTGGGTGGTCAGCTTGAGGCGCACCCGGTTGTAGCCGTGCACCAGGATGTCGGGGTAGTGGTTGGCCTCCTCGGCGAGGTCGGCCACGCGGTTGACCGCCGCCATCGCGGCCTTGAAGTCCTCGAACTCGAGGTCGCGCACGATGGCGTCGCCGTCCTGCTTCCACTGCTCGCCTGCTGCCATGCTTCCCTCCGTGAAGATCGTGAGCCTCGTGCCCCATGCGACCGAGCTGCTGTTCGCCCTGGGGCTGGGCGACGACGTCGTCGCCGTGACCCATGAATGCGACTTCCCCGCTGCGGCGCGGACGCTACCCCACGTCACGCGCGACGTCCTCCCTCCGGGCCTGGACGCCGCGGGGATCGACGCCGCCGTCCGCGAGCGCACCGAGCGCGGCGAGGCGATCTACGCGCTCGACGCCGACCTGCTGCGCTCGCTGGAGCCCGATCTCATCGTCACCCAGGAGCTGTGCGCGGTGTGCGCCGTGAGCTACGACGACGTCCGCAGGGTCGCCGAGACGATCCCGACGCACCCCAACGTGATCGCGCTGGACCCCACGACGCTCGGCGAGACGTTCGGCGACGTCCGCACGATCGCCCAGGCGACCGGCGTGCGCGACACCGCGCTGGATCTCGTCGCACGCCAGCGCGCGCGCGTCGACAAGGTGCGACGCGCGGTGCGCGGCGTCGAGCCGGTCACCGTCGCCGCGATCGAGTGGCTGGACCCCGTCTTCGTCGCCGGCCATTGGACCCCGCAGCTGATCGAATACGCCGGCGGCCTGGACGTGCTCGGCCTGCCCGGCGAGCACTCCGAGCAGAGCACCTGGGAGCTCGTCGCGGCCGCACGGCCGGAGGTCGTCGTCTGCATGCCCTGCGGCTACGACGCCGAGCGCGCGCTGGAGGAGGCGCTGGCGCACGCCGACGCGCTGCGCGCGGTTGGCGCACGCCGGGTCGTCGCGGTCGACGCGGCCGCCTACTTCTCGCGCCCCGGCCCGCGCCTGGTCGACGGCGTCGAGCTGCTGGGCCACGTGCTGCACCCCGACCGCGTGACCGAGCCCGCGGTGGCGCGGGCGCTCGAGGTCGAGCTCTAGGGCCGAACGTCGGTTTTCCCCCTTCTGACGGGGCAGGACCGACGTTCGGCGCGCTCACGGCGCTCGCGGTTCGGTTCTTCGCGGCGACTGCCGATGACCGCCGGCGCCTCGCCTCGCCGCCCACGCCCACCCCCTCGATGCCCGACCCCCAACAACGTCCTCGGTCTCTACACGTAGGGGGCCGCTAGGCGATGGAGCGAGTGGACGCGAGGATCGCGCCCACCACGGCCACGACGATCAGCACGACGCACCCGGCGTAGGCCAGCGCCCGCGAGCGGCGCCGCTCGGCCTGCTCGTAGACGACGCCGACCAGCACGCCGCCGACGAGGCCGCCGATGTGACCGCCGATCGAGATGCCGCTGAAGACGAACGAGATCGCCAGGTTGAGCAGGATCAGCATGCCGATCTGCGTCTGGAACGGGTTGATCCCCCGCGACCGCAGCTCCACGGCCGCGGCGCCCATCAGCCCGAACACCGCACCCGAGGCCCCCACCGTGAGCGCGTTCGGCGTGACGACCAGGGCGCCGAAGGACCCCCACAGCAGCGCCGTGAAGTACAGCAGTGCGAAGCGAATCGACCCGAGGCTCGGCTCGAGCATCTGCCCGAGGATCCACAGCAGGTACATGTTGAAGCCGATGTGGATGAAGCCGGCGTGCAGGAAGCCTCCGGTGATCAGGCGCCAGTACTCCTGGTTGGCCTCGATCGCCGGTCCGAACAGCGCGAAGTCGGCGTAGAGGCGGTTGCCGCCCGACGAGCCGACGCCGAAAGAGCCGCTGGCCAGGAACAGGACCGCGCAGACGATGATGATCCCGACCGTCACGCGCGGGTCGCTGCCGACCGAGCTGAGCGTTTGCACCGGCGTCTTCTGCTTCGAGCACTCCGGACAGCGCATGCCGACCGAGGTCGGCGTCATGCAGTCCGGGCATATCGGACGCCCGCACGACGAGCAGGAGACGCCCGTCTCGCGGTTGGGGTGGCGGTAGCAGGTGGCCATCGCGGACGATGACCGTAGTACAGCCGCGACGGGCTAGGACTTCGTGGCGACGATGACCGGCGGGCTGGTGGGCGCGTCGGAGCCCCCGTCGGGCTCGCGCGTGACCAGCACTTCCTCGGCGTCCTTCGTGTTCTCGGGAACCGAGACCTCGGCGTGGCCGGTGCGGTCGACGGTGAACAGCGCAGTCGACGGCGTCGGGTTGCGCTGCCCGCGGCGCTTGAGCCACACCTGGTAGACGCGGGCTCTCCCGGCCTGGGGCATGTTGCGCACGCGCAGCTGGGAGTGGCCGCCGCGATCGGTGGTGAGCGTTGCCGCGGCGTTCGGGGCCGACGCGATCTTCACCGCGGCGGGCACGGTCTGCGTGCCGTCGTCGCGCGTGGCCACAAGGGCGCCGGCGACGCCCACGGCGACCAGGAACCCCGCGGCGAGCGCGGCAACCGCGGGACGCAGCGAGAAGCCGACCTGGCCGAAGCGCTCACGCAGGCCGGCGCGCTTGGCCTTCGCCGGCCTGGGCGGGCGGTCGGCCTCGGGGCCGGCGGCGGCGAGCAGCTCGGCCTCGGAATGGACGACGGTCATGATCCGGCCACGCAGCTCGGGCGGCGGTGCGGCGGGCGGCGCGGTCAGGGGCAGCGCGTTGGCGGCCAGGGTCAGCTCGGCGACCTCGCGGCGGCAGTGCGCGCATGTCGCGAGATGCGCGACGAACGGCTCCACCTCGGGGTCGGGCAGGGCGCCGAGGACGTAGGACGCGGCGGTGTCGATGTGCTCACAGTTGGTCATGCCATCCCCTCCGCCATGCCTGCGAGCTGGCCGCGCATCTTGCGCAGGCCAAGCCGCATGCGGCCCTTGATCGTGCCGATCGGCGTGTCGAGATGCTCCGCGATCTCGCTGTGGGTGAAGCCGCCGAAATACGCGAGCTCGATGACCCGGCTCTGGTCGTCGGGCAGCATCTCCAGAGCGGCGCGCACCTCACGCGCCTCCTCGCGGCGCCCGGCCTCGACGTCGGTTCGCTCGCGAGCTTCGAAGCGCTCCTCGAGCCCCTCGTCGCTCGCCCGGCGCTTGTCGTGCACCGTAGCGCGGCGCAGCGCGTCGATCGCGCGGTTGTGCACGATCCCCAGCGTCCACGTCCGCACGGAGCCGCGGGTGCGGTCGTAGCGGGCACCCGAGCGCCAAAGGCTCAGAAAGGCCTCCTGCACCACGTCCTCGGCGGTCGCGCGCTTACCCGTCATGCGATAGGCAAGCGAGAACGCGGCCGTGGAATGGCGTTCGTAGACGACCTCGAAGGCCGCCGCGTCTGCGCGGCGCACCAGTTGCATGAGGTCCTCGTCGGCTAGGTGGCTGAGGGACATGCTGGGGGGTTCCTACGCCCACCCGGGCGAATCGGATCACCCGCGATCGAGAAGACGCCGGATCTCGTCCGCCGCGGAGCGCAGCGTTTTCTCGGCGAGGTCGGTGCCGTGCACGTGGCGCTTCTGGCGCTTGTGCTGGTTGCGGACGCGCACGAACACAAGACCGGCGCCCGCCGCGGTCCCCACCGCGGCGGCGGCCACCGGGCGAGCCCAGTTGCGCGGGTCGCGCATGCTGCTGAGCTCCCAGCTCTCGAGCTCCTCCGCGGCGGCCTCGGTGAGCGTCTCCAACGTGCTCTCCAGGCGCATCGAAAGGGTGTCGGGCGGCTCCACGGGCGCGAGCGCGGCGCGGAGCAGGCCCTCGAAGTCGGCGAACTGCTCGCTCACGTCAGCTCGCACTCCCGGCGGTCCCGACAATCTGCTCGAGCTGCTTGATCGCACGATGGATCAACACCTTGGTGGCGCCGTCGGTGCGGCCCATGGCCCGTGCGATCTCGCGGTTGTCCATGCCGAGGGCGAAGCGCATGATCAGCGCCTCGCGGCGGTCGTCGGGAAGCTGCTTGACCCCCTCCAGGATTCGCGCCAGCTCGTCGCGTCCCTCCACGAGGTCCTCGGTCGTGTGCGTCGCGCTGATCACCGTCGTGTCCTCGATCGGCGTCTGGGGCTTGCGTGCCCGGTCGCGATAGAGGTTGGCGGCGAGGTTGTGCGCGATCCGGATCAGCCACGGGCGCAACGGGCGGCCATCCGACTCGCGCTCGGCCCGCTCGAAGTGACGGTAGGCCTGCAGGAAGGTCTGCTCCGTCAGGTCCTCGGCGTCGTGGTGGTTGCCCACCCGGTAGTACGAGTAGGAGTAGACGTCCCGGAGATGGGCCTTGTACAGCTCCGAGAACCGGGAGTCGAGTTCCGCCTTCTCCACGCACGGCGATCGTACTCACGCGGCGGCGCGGTGGTCTGCCGCGGTCGTGCCGAGCAGGTCGGAGAGCTGGATCAGGAAGCCCGGGTCCGCTGCGCCGTGGGGGGCGCCCGAAGGCCCCGCGACGGCGCGCGCGTGCGGCGTCCGCGGCCGCGCGTAGCCGGCGCCGTGCTCGTCGCAGACCAGCACGCCGGCACGGCCGGGCACGCGGGCGCCGTGCGCGGCCACGGTGGCCGGCAGATCGCGGGGCTCCACCGCGAAGCAGACGAGGTCGTGGTGGCGGAGGTCGACGCCGCCGGCAGCCTGCACCGCGACGTGCTCGACCTCGACGCCCGCACCCTGCAGGCGCGCCGTGATGCCGGCCCCGCGCTCGCCGGTGCCGATGACCGCCGCACGGCGGATGCGCGGCGTGCCGCCCAGCCACTCCCACTGCAACTCGACGCACGGCCAGATGCGGTCGGTGACGGCGGCCGCCAGGCGCGGCGACGCATGCTCCACGCGCGGGAAGGTCAGGGCGCGGCCGGCGCGCATGCGCACGCGGTGCGGGCGGATGCGCCAGCCGCAGCGCACAGCTTCGGTGCCGATGACGGCGACGGGGACGACGGGAGCGCCGCTCTCGAGCGCCAGGCGGCCGACGCCGCGTTTGGGCACGCCGAGCGGCCCTGGGCGTGTCCGCGTGCCCTCGGGAAAGATCAGGACGATGTCGCCCCGGTCGAGGATCTGCCGGGCGGCTTCCATCGCGGCGCCGTCGCCGGTGCCGCGGGCGATCGGAAAGGCGCCGAGCGAATTCAAGAGCCACGCGACGACCGGCTGGGCGAACAGCTCGCGCTTGGACAGGAAGTAGATCGGGCGCCGGGCCATCATCCCGACGACGAACGGGTCCAGGAAAGAGCGGTGGTTCGACGCGATGATCGCCGGGCCCGAGGCCGGGATGTGCTCGCGGCCGCGGCGCTCGAAGCGGAAGTAGAGGTGGAAGAACGGCTGCAGGATGCCGCGCACGATCCAGTAGACCACGGGGTTCGCGCCCCGGGTCAGCGTGCGCTCCAGCAGCGTGTCACCGTCCACGTCACCCGATACGCCGGCGCGGGCCTTGGGGTTACAGTCTGCGACGTGGCTCTCGATCGCACGAAAACCGTTCGCGGCGCCCTCGCAGGCGCCGCCGCCGCCGGCATCTGGTCGGCTCAATCGCAGCTCGACCGGCGGGTGTTCGGGGTCGACTACCTCGACGAGGCGCTGCTGGGCAAGGCCGTCACGCGCGGGCCGGCCTGGCCCGTCGTCGGCGTCGGACTCCACCTCGTCAACGGCGCGCTGTTCGGCGCCGCGTACGCGAACGTCGCGCCGCGGCTGCCGCTTCCCTCCTGGGCGCGCGGGCCCGTCGCCGGGCTCGCCGAGCACCTCGCCACCTGGCCACTGACCGCCTTCGTCGGCCGCGTGCACCCCGCGCGCGACGAGCTGCCCGTGCTCTGGGGCAGCCCCGCGGCGTTCGCGCAGGCGACGTGGCGCCACGTGCTCTTCGGGACGATCCTGGGCGAGCTCGAGCGCCGCCTGAACGCCGAGGACGACGTCGAGCCACCGGCCTACGAGCACGTCGTGTCGAGCAACGGTCACGGCAACATCGAGGACGCTGTCGGGGTCCGCTGAGGGCGCGAGTCCTCCGTCCGGCACCGAACGTATGTTCGTAGAATGCATGCGCATCCGGTCGATGTAGGACACCGCACAGAGGTCGCGATCCTGCATCACCTGACGGAGCGCGGCTATCACGTCCTCCTGCCGTCGGGCGTGAACTCGCGATACGACCTCGCGATCGACACGGGACGAGCCTTCGTTCGCGCGCAATGCAAGA
>JBDTYI010000254.1:0-8802 GCA_040005775.1 Solirubrobacteraceae bacterium | reverse complement strand
CGCTCGGAGAGCGCGACGTTGTAGTCGGGCGAGCCCTTGGCGTCGGTGTGGCCGTCGACGCGGATCGGCCGGCCGGCGAAGCGCTGCTTCAGCGATCGGGCGATCTGGCGGAGCGCGGCCTTCCCGCCGGTGCGCAGGTCGGACCGGTTGAAGGCGAAGAGCACGTCGGCGCACACCTGGTAGGCGGTGCGCTTCTGGTCGGCGAACACGCTGACGCAGCGTGCGCGGAGCTCGGGCAGCTGCAGGCCGTCGAGCTGGTCGGGGTCGACGCTGACCGCAGGCACCGTCACCGGCGCGACGTTGACCGGCGGGACCGTGACCGGGGCGCGGCAGTAGCCCTTGGCGCAGACCTGCTCGCGGTACACCTGCCTGCGGTAGGCCTGGCGCCGGTAGAGCGCCCTGCGGTAGGCCTGGGGCCGGTAGATCGAGGGCCGATAGTCACCCGGGCGGGTCTTCTGCGCACACACCTGGTCCTGGATGACGCCGTCGCGCGCCACGAGCCCGGCGCGCACGGCCGGTCCCGTGACCGCCGGGGCCAAGGCCCCGCCGGCGTCGACCCTCGGGATCCGCACCCCGGGAATCGTGATCGCCGGGATCTCCGACGCGGGGATGCTCACCCGGCCCAGGCAGCCGGCGGGCGCCGGCTCGACCGTGGCGCACTGCGCCGGGACGCGCTGGGCGGCGATCGACAGGCCCGGTACGACGAAGCCCCGGACCGTCTCGCCACCGAGCTTCTGGTCACCCACGCCGACCGGCCCGGTGCGCACGGCGGGGACCTCCACGGCGGGGATGTCGACACCGGGACGCCCGTTGCAGGGCTGGTCCGGCCGCGCCGGTGGTGCTGTGGGACCGTGACCATGGTCGGCGCCGCCGCGCGCTTGGACGCGGCCATCTCGTCCTTCGAGCGCTGGCCTCCGCCACAGCCGGCGACCCGCAACCGCGACCGCGACGACGACGACGCCCTGGACGGCGGCTCGGACACCCACGCGGCGACGGTACCAGCGCGGCGACGGTTGCCGCGAGCGTCAGACGTACCCGAGCTTGCTCGCCCGCGCCGCTGGTAGAGGATGGCTCGTGGGGCGGCGAGTTCGGGCCCCAGCGCCCGAGTCGAGCAGGTACCGCTACGGGCGAGAGGGGTAGTCGACGCTCGCACGATGGACGTCCTGGGTGGCGGTACCCGAAGGTGGCAAGCGCCGAGGGTCAGTCGCGCGCGGTGACGCGCGCCTGGAGGCGCTCGACAAGATCGCTGAGCGCGACCGAGCCCTCGTCGCCCTCGCCGTGGCGGCGCACCGAGACGGTGCCCTCCTCGGCCTCGCGGTCGCCGATCACGAGCATGTAGGGCACCTTCGCCAGCTCGGCGTCGCGGATTTTGCGCCCGACGGATTCGGTGCGCTTGTCGACCTCGGCCCGCAGCCCCGCGGCGTTGAGCGCGGCGGCGGCCGCGCGGGCCGCGTCGATGTGGCGGTCGGCGATCGGCAGCGCGGTGGCCTGCAGCGGCGTGAGCCAGAAGGGCAGCTCGCCGGCGTAGTGCTCGAGCAGGATCCCGATGAAGCGCTCGAAGGAGCCGAACAGCGCGCGGTGGATCATCACCGGCCGGTGGTCCTGGTTGTCGGCGCCCGTGTAGGTGAGGTCGAAGCGCTCGGGCAGGTTGTAGTCGAGCTGCACCGTGCCCAGCTGCCACGAGCGGCCGAGCGAGTCGGTCATGTGCAGGTCGATCTTCGGCGCGTAGAAGGCGCCCTCGCCCTCGGCGACCTCGTACTCGATGCCCTGGTCGGCCAGCGCCTCGGCGAGGACGCCCTCGGCCTGGTCCCAGAACTCGTCGCTGCCCAGGCGGTTGTCCGGGCGCGTGGACAGCTCGGCGTGCACGGGGAAGCCGAACATCGCGTAGACCTCATAGGCGAAGTCCAGGCAGCCGGCGACCTCCCCCTTGATCTGGTCCTCGGTGCAGAAGATGTGGGCGTCGTCCTGGACGAAGTGGCGGACGCGCAGCAGGCCGTGCAGTGTGCCGCTGGGCTCGCGGCGGTGCAGCAGGCCCGGCTCGGCGCAGCGGAAGGGCAGGTCGCGGTAGCTCCAGCGCTGCAGCCCGAAGAGGTGCGCGTGGCCGGGGCAGTTCATCGGCTTGAAGCCGAACTCGCGGTCCTCGTACTCCGAGACGAAGATGTCGTCCTTGTACTTGGTCCAGTGGCCCGAGGTCTTCCACAGCTGCGACTCATAGACCAGCGGGGTCTTGACCTCCTGGTAGCCCCGCTGCGCCTGCATCGAGCGGTTCAGCGCGACGAGCTGGTTGAACAGCGTCGTGCCGCGCGGCAGCCAGAACGCGACCCCCGGCGAGACCTCGGAGAACGCGAACAGCCCGAGCTCGCGCCCGAGCTTGCGGTGGTCGCGCGCGCGGGCCTGCTCGAGGCGCTCCAGGTGCTCATCGAGGTCCTTCTGCTTGAAGAACGCGGTGCCGTAGACGCGGGTGAGCATCTGGCGCTCGGCGTCGCCCCGCCAGTAGGCCCCGGCGACCGACTGCAGCTTCACCGCGCCGATGCGCTTCGTGCCCGGGCCGTGCGGCCCGCGGCAGAGGTCGGTGAACGGGCCGTTGGTGTAGAGGCTGACGGTGTCGATGCCCTGGCTTTCGACGAGATCCTCGATCAGCTCGACCTTGTAGTCCTGGCCTTCGGCGCGGAAGCGGTCGAGGGCCGCGTTGACGTTGACGTCGTCGCGCTCGAAGGGCTCGTCGGCGGCGATGTGCTCGCGCATCTTCGCCTCGATGGCCGCGAAGTCGGCGTCGGAGACCGTCGTGCCCTCCGGGAACTCGAAGTCGTAGTAGAAGCCGTTCTCGATCGGCGGCCCGATCGAGATCTTCACGCCGGGATAGAGCTCCATCGCCGCGGCCGCCAGCACGTGCGCGGCGTCGTGGCGGATGACGTCGAGCGCGTCCTGACCGGACCGGTCGGTGATGATCTCAAGCGGCTCGCCGTCGATCAGCGGGCGCGCCAGGTCGCGCACCTCGCCGTCCTGGCGGACGGCCAGCGCAGCGCGCGCGAGCCCCGGGCCGATGGCGGCCGCGGCGTCGGCGCCCGTGGCGCCGTCGGCGAGCTCGAGCGGCGTGCCGTCGGGGAGGGAGACCTTCATCGGCCCGATGCTACGTGAGCGCGCTCGTCCGCCGTTGGCTCGAGCCTGTGCGAACACAGGTTCGTGACAATCTGTTACTATGTTGGTCTCCCCGCGGGCTGGAGCCGTGCACCTGCCGGCGCACCGAACTGCAGCGATGGCCGTTTCTCGGCCCATCTTCTCCCAATCGCCGCCGTACGGAAGCCCGCCGGGGAACTCGAATCCGACCGGCGCTGCGCCGTGCGCATGATGCGTTCGCGTGTCGCGCCGCCGCGAAGGACCCGAACCGACAATGACCCACAGAACCACGCTGGCCGTCTGCGGCGCGTGCGCTGCCGTCGCCATCCCGACCACCGCCCTGGCCGCCGGCCCGCTGGCGGCGCCCGCTCCACTGGGCAAGCACACCACCGTCGCGGCGAAGATCCGCTCCGACGCGCAGTCGGGCGCCGAGCGGCGCACGCTGCGCCTGGCGCGCAGGGAAGCGCGCCTGCGCGACACGACGCCGACCGCGGCCTACAAGGCCAAGCTCGACGGCATGAACGTGCCCGGGCTCGCGGACGAGCGCAGCCGCCTGCGCGACGAGATCGTCAAGGACCGCCGGGAGCGCAAGGCGGCCCGGACCGCCGGCGACACCGGTCGCGGCGGCGCCTCGCCGCAGCTGGAAGCCATCGCCGCCTGCGAGTCGGGCGGCAACCCGTCGACGAACACCGGCAACGGGTTCTACGGCAAGTACCAGTTCACCCAGGCCACCTGGGCGGCCGTCGGCGGCTCGGGCAACCCGGCCGCCGCCTCCGAGGCCGAGCAGGACAGCCGTGCGGCGAAGCTCCTCGCCACCGCGGGCTCGGGCCACTGGCCCGTCTGCGGCGGATAGCGGCCTGACCGGCCGCGGCGCGGCGGCCCCATGTCAGCCCCATAGGATCCGCTGCCTATGGATGCCGCCGCGCTGCGCGCCGAGTTCCCGGGTCTGGCCGACCGGGCCTACCTGAACGCCGGGACCTTCGGGCCCATGCCCCGCGCGGCGGTCGACGCCGGGCGCGACGTCATCGAGCGCGCCGCCGTCGAGGGCCGCATGCACTCCTACTTCGAGGCGATGCTCGACCTGCGCGACCGCCAGCGCGCGGCCTACGCCGCACGACTGACCGCCCAGCCCGAGGACGTAGCGCTGACCACGTGCACCAGCGAGGGCGTCGTGCGCGTGCTGGCCGGCATGGACTTCGAGCCCGGCGACGAGATCCTCACCGCCCCCGACGAGCACCCCGGCCTGCTCGGCCCGCTCGTGACCCTGCGCCGCCGCCGCGGCATCACCGTGCGCACCGCGCCGCTGGCCGACCTCGCCGACGCGATCGGGCCCAGGACGAAGCTCGTCGCCTGCTCGCACGTCAGCTGGGTCAACGGCTCGCTGCGCCCCGACGGCCTGTCCGAGACCGACGTCCCGGTGCTGCTCGACGGCGCGCAGGGCGTCGGCGCGATCCCGACCGACGTTGGCGCGCTGGGCTGCGACTTCTACGCCGGCTCGGGCCAGAAGTGGCTGTGCGGCCCGGCGGGCACGGGGATGCTGTGGATCTCCCCCGCCTGGCGCGACCGTCTGGCCGAGCTGGGCGCGACGTACATCAACCTCGCCGATCCCGCCGCGGGCCTGGAGGGCGACCCACAGCCCGACGCCCGTCGCCACGACGCGGCGACCCAGAGCGTCGAGGCGATCGCCACCGCGCTGGCCGCCCACGATGTGCTCGAGCACGCCGGATGGCCAGCGGTGCACGAGCGCGCCGCCACGCTGGCGGCGTCACTGGCCGAGCGCCTTGGCGCATCGGGTCGCACCGTCGCGCCCCGCAGCCGGACGACGCTGGTCTCCTGGGAGGACCCCGACCCCGAGGCCACGCGCGATCGCCTGACCGAGCATGGGATCCTCGTGCGCAACCTCCCCGGCACCCCGTACCTCCGCGCGTCGGTCGGCGCGTGGAACGACGAGGCCGACGTCGAGCGCCTGCTGGCCAACCTGTGAGCGCACTGGTCGAGCGCGCCGAGCGCGGGGCCCTGCGCGCGGCGCTCGCCCTCCCGCCGGCCCTCAAGCGCCGCCTGGCCGGGGCGCCGATCCAGCGCGACGGGCGCACGCTCGACCTCGACACGCAGGTCCTGCTCAAACTCGAAGAGAGCTCGCTGCGCGACTCGCTGGGAATCAGCGAGCCCGAGCGCATGCGCGCCGACACGCGCCACTCCGTGCGCGTCGCCGGCGGCGCGGGGCTGGAGATGGCGCGGATCGAGCGCCTCACCGTTGTCGGCGGGAGCGACCAGCTCGAGGCCCGGCTCTACGTACCCGCGGAAGCCGAGGGCGCAGAGCCCGGTGCGCTGCTCGTCTACTTCCACGGCGGCGGCTGGGTCGTCGGTGACCTCGACACCCACGACGCCCTGTGCCGCGCGCTCGCGGCCGCGTCGGGTGCGCGCGTGGTCGCGGTCGACTACCGCCTCGCACCCGAGCACCCCTTCCCCGCCCCGGTCGACGACGCGCTCGCGGCGTTCGCCGACGTCCAGGCGCGCGCGGGGACGCTCGGAGCCGACCCGGCGCGCGTGGCGGTCGGCGGCGACAGTGCCGGCGGCCAGCTGGCGGCGGTCGTCGCGCAGCACGCTTCGCCCGCAGCGCAGCTGCTGCTCTACCCCGTGACCGACTGCGCGGCGGCGAGCGCGTCGCGGCACACGTTCAGCGAGGGGTTCTTCCTCGAGCTCGAGACGATGATGTTCTACGAGCAGTGCTTCGCCCCGCCCGGTGTGGATCGGGCCGACCCGCGCGTCTCCCCGCTGCGCGCCGAGGACCTCACCGGCCTCGCGCCGGCGATCGTCGTGACCGCCGGCTTCGACCTGCTGCGCGACGAGGGCGACGCCTACGCGCGGCGCCTGCGCGAGGCCGGCGTGCCCACGATCCATCGCAGCCACGACGGCTTCGTGCACGGGTTCGCCAGTCTGCTGTCCGCCCGCGGGTCGCGGGCGGCCGTGGCGGAGGTCGGCGGTGCGCTGCGCGCGGTGCTCAGCGGCTGAGCAGGCGCGCGATGAAGCCGCCGACGATCGCGTTAGAGCAGATGGTCGCCGATCCAGATCGAGTCGAAGCCGGCCGCCTCGGCCGCGCGCGCCATTGCGAGGTATTCGGGCCAAAGCACGTCGCGCTCGACCTCTGAGAGCTGCACGCCGACCCGCATCTTGCCGACGATATCGGCCCTCAAGCGGGGCGCGGCGGAGGCCGATGTGCACCAGGTGGCACGTCGCTGGCCTTCGATCCTCACGCTGCTCGCGTTCGCGTGGTGGGTCCGCGCCGCCCTGACCACCGGGAAGCCCCTCGACTACCACCTCGACGCTGCGCCGGCCATCGACGCCCTGGCCCGGCTCGACCTCGGCGCGTTCCTTCACTCGACCGCGCTCATGGGCCCGGTGTCGCTGATCGTGCGCGCCCCGTTCGCCGCGCTGGCCGGGGGCGACGACCTGCTCGCCTATCGCCTCGGCGCGCTGCCCTGTCTGGCGGCCATGGCGGTCCTGCTCTACGTCCTGCTGCGCCGGATCCAGGCGGGCGGGCACCCGGCGTTCGCGGGAGTGGCGATCGCCGCGCTGTTCGCGATCGACCCGTTCGTGGGCGCCGCGCTCACCCGGGGCCACCCCGAGGACATCCTCGGCGGCGCGCTGTGCGTGCTCGCCGTGCTCGCCGCCGGCGCCGGGCGCCCCTGGGCCGCGACCGTCGTGCTCGGCCTCGCGCTCACGACCAAGCAGTGGGCGATCGTCGCGATCATCCCGACGCTGCTGGCCGCGCCCGCGCGCCGGTGGACCATCGCGCTCGGCGCCGGCGGGATCGCCATGGCCCTCACGGCGCCGTTCCTGCTGGCCTCCGCGTCGCGCTTCAGCGAGTCGGCGAAGGCGTTGAGCACCGTGAACTCGTGGATCGCGCCACCCAACGTGTGGTGGCCGCTGGCGCAGCGCACGTCGCATCAGGCCTTCGACGGCGTCGGCATGCGCACCGTCTACGACTACTCGCTGCCCTCGGTCCTGAACCCCGTCCCCCACGCGCTCATCGTGATCGTGGCCGTCGCGCTCGGCGCGGCGCTGTGGGTCCGCATCCCGCGGCCGTCCCTGGATCAGGCGCTCGGCCTGCTGGCCCTCGTCTTCCTGCTGCGCTGCGCGCTGGACCCGTGGAACAACATCTATTACCACGTGCCCTTCCTGCTGGCCCTGTTCGCCCGCGACGCCGTCGCCGTGCCGCGGCGCCCGCTCGCCGCCGCGATCGGGCTGGCGTTCGTGTGGCTGACGTTCGCGCGCGTGTGGCCGGCCTCCCAGGGCCGCCCGGACGTCGTCTTCGCCTTCTACGCGGCGTGGACGGCCGCTTTCGCCGCCTGGCTGGCCGTCAGCGTCTTCGCGCCCGGCTGCCTGCCTGTGCTGGGCGCCCGCCGCGGCGCCCTGGCGCTGTCGCCCCGCTGACGTCCACCGCGACGATCGCCCGCCCGATGCGTTGGGGGCCCGATGACCCGTATGCGGATCCTGCCCCTGCTCGCCCTCGCCGCCCTGCTCGGGCCCGGCACGGCCGCCCACGCGCGGACGCAGGTGGCCGTCGGCCTCGGCGACCAGAGTGCGGCGATGTTCGCGAACACGAACTTCAAGCGCCTGAACGTGAAGAAGGCGCGCTACTTCGTGCGCTGGGACGCGATGCGCCACGCCGACGCGCGCGCCCAGGTGGACGCCTGGGTGGCCAGCGCCCGCGCCGCCCACGTCCGCCCGCTGATCCACGTCTCCACCAACAACCTCGCGCCGAAGAAGGCCAAGCTGCCCGCGAGCAGCACCTATCGCCGCGACGTGGGGAGCCTCGTCCGCCATCTCAAGCGCCTGGGAGTGCGCGACTTCGGCACCTGGAACGAGGCGAACCACAAGTCGCAGCCCACCTACCGCAGCGCGTCGCGCGCGGCGTCCTACTACCGCCTCATGCGCGGGGCGTGCGGCTCGACGTGCACGATCGTCGCGCTCGACGTGCTCGACCAGGCCGGCGTGGAGGGCTACATCGGGCGCTTCTTCAAGGCGCTGCCGCGCGGCTACCGCTCGCGCAAGCTCGTGATCGGCATCCACAACTACTCCGACACGAACCGCCTGCGGTCGAGCGGCACGAGGTCGATCATCCGCACCGTGCGCCGCTATGACCGCCACGCGAAGTTCTGGCTCACGGAGACCGGCGGCGTCGTGAACTTCGGCCGCTCCTTCCCGTGCAGCACGCGCCGCGCCGCGTCGCGCACCAGCTACATGTTCAGCCTGGCCAGGAAGTACGACCGCTACGTCGAGCGGCTCTACAGCTACAACTTCTTCGGCGCGAACTGCAACGGCTTCGACGCGGGCCTCGTCGCCTCCAACGGCGACGCCAGGCCCGCCTACAGCGTGTTCCGCGACCGGCTGAAGAGCTTCACGCGGTAGGCCGGATTCGTGAGGGTTCGTGAGGGCGCGGCCTGGCTGTGCCTAGGCGGGGAGGTGTGGCCCATGCGTCGACACACACTCGCCTTGACGATCCTCGGCTGCCTGGCTCTCGCCGCCCCGATCGCCTACGCCGCGAGCAGGAGCGGCGGCCCGGGCAACGACACGATCAACGGGACCGCCAAGACCGACGTCCTCAAGGGCACCGGCGGCAGCGACCACATCTACGGCCACGGCGGCGACGACGTCATCGAGGGCGGCCACGGCAACGACTAC